>WHSR01000028.1 GCA_009379995.1 Streptosporangiales bacterium | reverse complement strand
GTAATGACAGACTGGATGCCCAACGGAGTCCCTCGCCAGACAGCGATCTTGGTCGACGCAGTTCTAGCAGGGACTCCGTTGCCTGTCTCAGCCGGCTTGACGGCCGCATCCGAATCTTTAACTACACGGCCTTGGGGCTAGGCTCCCTCCTGATGCCGAGGCTGCTGATCGTCCACCACACGGCCTCGCCGACCCTGCAGGCGATGTTCGAGGCCGTGCACTCGGGGGCAACCACCGACGAGATCGAGGGCGTGGAGGTAGTGGTACGGCCGGCGCTCGGCGCCACCGCCGTCGACGTGCTCGAGGCTGACGCCTACCTGCTCGGTACGCCTGTCAACATCGGCTACATGTCGGGTGCCCTCAAGCACTTCTTCGACCAGATCTACTACCCGTGCCTGGAGGCCACGGTACGGCGGCCGTACGCCCTGTACGTCCACGGCAACAGCGACGCGACCGGCGCCGTGAAGGCTGTCGAGTCCATCGTGGCCGGGCTGCAGTGGCGGCAGGCCAGGCCTCCGGTGGTGGTGATCGGCGTGCCGGCCAAGGACGACATGGAGGCATGCTGGGAGCTGGGCGCGACAGTGGCCGCCGAGCTGGTGATGTAGGGCTTTGGTCCCCCGCCCGGGTGGTTAGTCTCGGCGGCAGAGGGGGCCGCGATGATTCTTTTGTTGCTCGCCGTCTTCGGCGTGACCTGGTGGTTGGGTCTTTACGTGACGGCCAGGGAACCTCGCCAAGCGCGGCGTTGTCGGTGTGTTCGGCCGCCTGGAGTCGGTGCTGGTCTGCCAAAGGAGCCGCCGGATCCACCCTTTGTACCTGTGCGACATAACTGTCACCCAATGTGAGTATGTCGATCTCCCTGCTGATACCGGACCCGCCTAACGTTGTCGGTGTGATGCGGGAGCAGCGGCGGCTGGCGACGACGGCGGGCCGGTTGGCCCGACTCGGCTTCGAGGAGCCCGGCCGGGCCGAACGGTTGCTCGCCGAGGTCGGTCTGGACCTGGAGGCCGACTCCCTCGTCGTCGAGGCGCTGGCGGCGACCGCCGATCCCGACCTCGCGCTGGGCAGCCTGGCGCGCCTCACCGAGGCCCTCACCAAGGCCGCCCCGGACCGGGACGAACTGCTCCAGGCGCTGAACGCCGACGAGGAGCTCCGCGACCGCCTGCTCCGGGTGCTGGGTGTAAGCGCCGCGCTCGGCGACCACCTGGCTCGCCATCCGGAGCACTGGCGGGTCCTCCGTGCGCCGAGGGGGCTGCCTCGTCCGGGAACCGCCGAGCTGCGCGCGGCCATGCTGCGTGCCGTCGGAGCCGACCCCTCCGCGGCCGAGCCGCGCGCCGGGATTCCGGACGCGGCCGCCGCGCTGCGCGTGGCCTACCGCCGACGGCTGCTCCATCTGGTGGCCCGCGACGTGACGGGGACCTTCGCGCTGGACGACGTCGCTGCCGAACTGGCCGATCTGGCGGCCGCGGCCCTCGAGGCCGCGCTCGCGATCGGCCGGGCGGAGCTGCCCGCGGACGCCGAGCCGTGCCGGCTCGCGGTTATCGGCATGGGCAAGTGTGGCGGACAGGAGCTCAACTACGTCAGCGACGTCGACGTGGTGTTCGTCGCCGAGCCCCGTCCGGGCGGCGACGAGACCGCGGCCCTGCGTACAGCGACGGCGCTCGCCTCCGCGATGATGCGCGCCTGCTCGCAGAGCACCAGCGAGGGTTCACTCTGGCAGGTCGACGCCGCGCTGCGTCCGGAGGGGAAGGCCGGTCCGCTGGTGCGCACCCTGGCCAGCCACCTCGCGTACTACCGGCGCTGGGCCAAGACCTGGGAGTTCCAGGCCCTGCTGAAGGCCCGTCCGGTGGCCGGCGACCTCGAGCTGGGGGGCGCGTACCTGGAGGCGGTGACCCCGCTGGTATGGCGGGCCGCGGAACGGGACAACTTCGTCGAGGATGTCCAGGCGATGCGGCGCCGGGTGGAGGCGCACGTACCCAGGGACCACGCCGACCGGCAGCTCAAGCTCGGCCCCGGCGGGCTGCGGGACGTGGAGTTCGCGGTGCAGCTGCTCCAGCTCGTGCACGGACGATCCGACGAGGGCCTGCGCAGCCGCACCACGCTGGCGGCCCTGGACAGCCTGTCGCGCGGCGGGTACGTCGGACGGACGGACGCCGCCTCTCTCGCGGCCGCGTACCGGTTCCTGCGCTCGCTCGAGCACCTCATCCAGCTTCACCACCTGCGTCGTACCCATCTCGTGCCGTCGTCCGCGAACGATCTGCGCCGGCTGGGCCGGGCGCTCGGCTTCCGTACCGATCCGGTGGCCGACCTCACCGCGGAGTGGGGTCGCCACGCACGTGAGGTCCGGCGGATTCACGAGAAACTCTTCTACCGGCCGCTGCTGCTGGCCGTGGCCCGGCTGCCGACCGAGGAGGCGCGCCTCACCACGGACGCCGCGCGGGCCCGCCTGGAGGCGCTGGGCTACACCGACCCTGCCGGCGCGCTCCGGCACATCCAGGCGCTGACGTCCGGGGTGAGCCGCCGCGCCGCCATCCAGCGCACCCTGCTGCCGGTCATGCTCGGCTGGTTCGCTGACGCGCCAGACCCGGACGCCGGGTTGTTGGCATTCCGGCAGGTGAGCGACGCGCTCGGCAGCACGCCGTGGTATCTCCGGCTGCTCCGGGACGAGGGCGCCGCGGCGGAGCGCATGGCGAGACTGCTGTCGTCCGGCCGGTACGTGACCGATCTGCTGCTTCGGGCGCCCGAGGCCGTCGCCATGCTCGGGGACGACGCCGAGCTCGCGCCCCGGCCGTACCAGGTCTTGGAGGCCGAGGCGCTCGCGGTCGCGCGCCACCACGACGATCCCGACGACGCGATCGCCGCGGTGCGGGCCCTCCGCCGTCGCGAGCTGTTCCGCATCGCCGTGGCCGATCTGGTCGGGATGCTGGACGTGGGGGCGGTCGGGGCGGCACTGACCGAGGTCACCGTCGCCACGCTTGTGGCCGGGCTCGAGGCCGCCACGGGGCGAGTCGAGACCTTGCGGGGTGGCCGGTTGCCCACCCGTCTGTGCGTGGTGGCGATGGGCCGGCTCGGTGGCTGGGAGACCGGGTACGGCAGCGACGCGGACGTGATGTTCGTCCACCAGCCCTACCCGGGTGTCGACGAGCGTGCGGCGCATGACGCCGCGCACGCCGTGGTGGAAGAGCTGCGCCGGCTGCTCGCGAGACCGGCTCCGGATCCGCCGCTGCACGTCGATCCGGACCTGCGCCCCGAGGGACGGCAGGGTCCACTCGTTCGTACACTCGCCTCCTATGCCGCCTACTACGACCGATGGTCGTCGCCGTGGGAGCGACAGGCACTGCTGCGCGCATGGCCGATCGCTGGCGACTCGGAGCTGGGGGAGCGGTTCCGCGCGCTGATCGATCCGATGCGCTGGCCGCGCGGGGGCGTCGACGCGGACGCGGTGCGGGAGATCCGCCGGCTGAAGGCCCGCATGGAGGCGGAACGGCTGCCGCGAGGTGCTGACCCGGCGACCCACACCAAGCTCGGTCGGGGCGGGCTCTCCGACGTCGAGTGGGTGGTCCAGCTCCTCCAGCTTCAGCACGCGCACGAACTGCCGTCGCTGCGCACCACCCGGACCCTCGACGCGTTGGCCGCCGCGGACGCCGCCGGGCTCCTCGAGGACGACGACGCCCGGGTGCTGACCGAGGCGTGGCAGACGGCCACCCGGGTGCGCAACACGATCATGCTGGTGCGCGGCCGAGCGTCCGACAGCCTGCCGACCGACGTACGGGACCGGGCGAGGATCGCCCGGGTGCTCGGCTATCCGCCGGGACGTACCGGCGATCTCGTCGAGGATTACCGGCGCATCACCCGGCGGGCCCGCAGCGTCATGGAAAGGGTGTTCTACGGATGACTGACAACTGGTTGGCGCCCGCGGTGGGCAAGGACGTCGTCGTCGAGGGCGTGCGTTTCCGGGTGCACCGGGCCGAGCCGAGATCCACCGCGGCCGGGCCACCGGTTCTGCTGCTGCACGGCGTACCGGAGACGTCGGCGATGTGGCGGTACCTGCTGCCCGACCTGGCCCGCGACCGCGTCGCACTCGCCGTCGATCTGAAGGGACTGGGTAACAGCGAGGCTCGTGGTCCGTACGACATCCGCACGGTGACCCGCGAGCTCGTCGCGCTGATCCGTGGCGAGGTCGACGGAGAGATCGACGTCGTCGGCCACGACTGGGGTGGTGTCATCGGCATCGCGATGGCGACCCTCCACCCCGGTCTGGTGCGCCGGCTGGTGATGATCAACGCGCCCTATCGGCAGATCGACTACCTGCGTGCGTGGCACATCCCGCTGTTTTCCGCACCCGCCCTGCCGGAGCTGCTGCTGCGCCTCGGGGGGCGCAACGCGGTCGAGCTCATGCTGCGACACGTGTGGCGGTCCGAGCGCCCGCTCGACCAGGAGGTCGCCGAGCACTACAAGGATGCCTACGCTTCTCCCGAGCGGACGGCCGCCATGCTGGCCTATTACCGAGCCGCCACCCGGCCACGGCTGCGGCGGGCCGTGGAGCGCTTCCTCGCCGGCGGGGCCGCCCCTCGCGAGGCCGAGACGCTATCCGACGGTCCCCAGCGCGCCCTGGTGGTGTGGGGTGCTGCCGATCCCGTTCTCCCGGTTTCGGTGGGCGAGGCGGTGGTTCGCGACCTGGGACCGCGTACCGAGATGGTCACGGTGCCGGGTGCTGGGCACTTCGTCGTCGAGGAGTCGCCCGAGGTCGTGGTGACGACCATAGGGGACTTCCTGCGCCGCGACGGCCTGCGGCCGAACAGTAACTGACTCGGCGGGTCACAGCGAGCGCAGGCCTTGTATGGCGATGTCGATGGCACGCCGGGTCGAGGCCAGGTATTCCTCCGCCGAGTGGCCTTCTCGGAGGCTGGCGATTCCGGCCGCCTGGGCGGCGCCCATCACGGAGCCGACGGCGGCGGCCGCGGTGGTCGGGTCCAGTAGGTCGGGGTAGGCCTTCAGGAGTGCTTCGGCGATTGTCTGTTGCAGGTCGAACATCACGTGCAGGGCCTTGGCTTGGACGGCTGGCACGGTCATGACCAGCTTGCTGAGCTCGTTGATCGCTTCAGCGTTTTCGGGTAGCGGGCTGTCGGCCAGCCGGCGGGTGATGACGCGGTCGTAGATCCTGAGTAGCAGGTCGGGTATGCGTTCGTCCGGCGCCCGCTCGGCGATCACCTCGTTTGTCGCTTGGTAGTACTGCTCGGCGTCGGCGAAGAGTACGTCCTCCTTGGTGGGGAAGTGGTTGAAGAACGTCTTCTTGGCCACGTCTGCAGCGGCCGTGATCTGCGCGATAGTGGTCTGTTCGTAGCCCTGCTCGAGGAACAGCCTGAACGCCGTGGCGACGAGCAGCTGCCTCGTCTGACGTTTCTTGCGCTCGCGTCGTGTCTCCTCCACCATGACCAGCAATCCTATACCAGGACTATTAGTACATCAGTTGTACTCTTACTCTTGGTGGTATTAGATGTCGGGTGTGAACGAACCGATCACCCGGCGGAGCCGTTGGACTGTTCGCGTCGCACCGGCAATCGGGTTGTACTTCCTCGCGCCGCTGGTGGCCGAGTTCCTGATGGGGAACGTGCCGATCACCCACCTGTATGCCCTACTCGCCCTGGCCCCCTTGTACGGCGGGGGCGCGCTGCTCATCCGTGAGATCGCCAGGCGCACCGGTCGCGGCTGGCCCACCATGCTTACCTGGGCGCTGGCCTACGGCATGTTCGAGGAGGCACTCGTCACCCAGACGCTGTGGAACCCGAACTGGGGCAACACGCGCATCCTCGACTACGGCTTCGTTCCCGAGCTCGGCACGGCGCCGCCATGGATGATGTTCATGGTCGGCGTACACACCGTTTTCAGCATCAGCGTCCCGATCGCGATCGTGGAGACCCTCGCCGGCCCGCGCCGCACCACGCCGTGGCTGGGTAAGGTCGGTCTCGGCGTAACGACCGCGTTGTTCGTGGTCATCGTCGGCTTCAGCATCTTCGGCACCATCTGGGCCATCGGAAATTTCGCCTCCGCACCCCAGCTCGTCGGCGCCGGCGTCGTGATCGTCGTGATCGTCGCGCTTGGCTGGCGCTTCGGCCGGCCCGCCCCCCTCGCCGGCGCCCGCCCACAGGCGGCCGGCAATGCGCCCAGTCCATGGTTCGTGGGCGGCTTCGCCCTGGTCGCAGGGGCGACCTTCGTGCTCCTCTACGCGACCGACCCCCGTGGCCTGTCGCCCTGGCTGGCGGCGGCGATCCCCATACCCGCCTGGCTCAGCGTGGTGATCTACCTGGCCCTGTTCGCGGTGGTCCTTACCCTGATGGCCCGCTGGTCACATCGTGCCGGCTGGTCGGACGCCCATCGGCTGGCGCTCGCGGGTGGAGCCCTGCTCACCTACGCCTGGCATTCCTTCCCCTGGCAATCGATAGCGCCCGCGAGTCCTGCGGTCGACCTGGCAGGCAACACGCTCTTTACGGCGGGTGCGGTCGCCCTGCTCGTGGTCACCGCACTCCGCCTGCGCCGAGACGGCCGCTCGTACGAGTGAACAGTTATGAGAACCAGGAACACCCCGAGACGCTTGGCGGCGTCACGGGGTGTTTCCGGAGTTCAGAGGCTGTTCAGCAGTCGTAGTACAGCTCGAACTCGTGCGGGTGCGGACGGAGCCGCATCGGGTCGAGCTCGTTGGACCGCTTGTAGTCCAGCCAGGTCTCGACCAGGTCCTGGGTGAACACGCCGCCGTCGAGCAGGAACTCGTGGTCGTCCTCGAGCGCCTCGAGGACCCTCTCCAACGAGCCGGGAACCTGCTGCACCATGGCGTGCTCGTCCGGCGGCAGCTCGTACAGGTCCTTGTCGATCGGCTCCGGCGGCTCGATCTTGTTCTTGATGCCGTCGAGGCCGGCGAGCAGCATCGCCGCGAACGCCAGGTACGGGTTGCACGAGGGGTCGGGCACCCGGAACTCCAGCCGCTTGGCCTTGGGGTTGCTGCCGGTGATCGGGATGCGGACGCAGGCCGACCGGTTGCGCTGCGAGTAGACCAGGTTGACCGGTGCCTCGAAGCCCGGCACCAGGCGGTGGTAGCTGTTCAGGGTCGGGTTGGTGAAGGCCAGCAGCGACGCGGTGTGCTTGAGCAGACCGCCGATGTAGTGGCGGGCCGTGTCGGACAGGCCCGCGTAACCGACCTCGTTGTAGAACAGCGGGTCGCCGTCCTTCCACAGGCTCTGGTGGCAGTGCATGCCCGAACCGTTGTCGCCGAAGATCGGCTTCGGCATGAAGGTCACGGTGCGGCCGTTCGCCCGCGCGACGCTCTTGAGGATGTACTTGTACGTCATCAGGTTGTCGGCGGTCTTGAGCAGCGTGTTGAAGCGGAAGTCGATCTCCGCCTGGCCCGCGGTGCCGACCTCGTGGTGCTGCATCTCGACCGGGATGCCGACCGCGATGAGAGTACGGACCATCTCCGAGCGTAGGTCGGTGAAGTGGTCCATCGGCGGCACCGGGAAGTATCCGCCCTTGTAGCGCGGCTTGTAACCGAGGTTGCTGCCGCCCTCTTCCCGGCCGGTGTTCCACGCCCCCTCGACGGAGTCGATGAAGTAGTACCCGACGTTTTCCTTGGTCTCGAAGCGGACGTCATCGAAGATGTAGAACTCCGCCTCGGGTCCGAAGTAGCAAGTGTCACCGATACCGGAGCCGCGCAGGTAATCCTCGGCCTTCTTGGCCACGTTACGAGGGTCGCGGCTGTACGCCTCACTGGTGACCGCATCATGGACGAAGAACGTCAGGTTCAGCGTCTTGTGCTGCCGGAACGGGTCGACGTAGGCGGTCGTCGCGTCCGGCAGCAGAAGCATGTCGGACTCGTGGATCTCCTGAAAGCCACGGATCGACGAACCGTCGAACATGAGTCCGTCGGTGAAGACCTTCTCGTCGAAGCTCTCCACCGGAACGGTGAAATGCTGCATCGTGCCCGGCAGGTCGCAGAACCGGACGTCAACGAACTGTACGCCTTCATCCCTGATGTACTTCAGGACCTCGTCCGCGTTTGCGAACATCCAACCTCCTCTATCCCGCATGCGGGCCGCCGTTAGCTTAGATACCCGCCGTTTCGGACCGGTGTCCCGAATGTTTCAGGCATGTTACCTGGCGTGTCGCGGCGGTACGCCCCGGACGCCGGACCTCCACGCGGAGCTGGGAAGATGACCGCATGGAGCGTCGGTGGATGGGTTCGTGGCTGGGGGGCGTGCGTTCGGCCGGAGCGGACCTCGGTTACCCCGGGCAACGGCTCGGGCTGCCGGAGTCGGGACCTGGCTCGGTGGGCGGGATTCGGGCGGCGTTGCTGGCCTTCGCCGTGGACGCGTTGCGGTGCGACGCCGTCGCGCTGCTGCTCGGCGGCCTGCGATGGAACATCGTCGTCTTCTTCGTCGAGGTCTTCGTCCTCACCGCGCTGACCGGGCACAGCGCGGGCCAGCGCATCTGCGGGGTCAAGATCCTGCGCCTGGACGGCGAATCCGTCGGGTTCGTCTGGGCCTTGGTCCGTACCGTGCTGTTGTGCCTGCTCGTCCCGGCGTTGATCTGGGACCGAGACTGGCGCGGGCTGCACGACAGGGCCGCGAACACCGTGGCCGTCCGCAGGTAGCCGCCGTCCCCCCTCCCCCGTGATCTTGCAGAAATTCAAACCGGGCCCGGGTTGAATTTCTGCAAGATCACGGCCAAGAGCACCAAGAGGGAGGGGCAGGCAGGTCAGCGGCGGCGCATCTGTCCGCCGCGGGGGAGCCGTACGTTCTTGGGCATCGGGCCCTTGGGGACGGGTGCCGTCGAGGGCAGCGCCTTGAGCCGGCTGTTGAGCTCGACGATGTCGGGTGAACGCAGGTTGCGCGGCAGCCGCATGATCCGTGTCTGCAGCTTCCGCAGCGTGACCTGGTCCTCCTCGTTGCCCACCTGGATGTCGTAGATCGGGACGTCGTAGGCGACCCGGGCGACCCGCTTCTTCTCCGCGGCCAGCAGGTGGGGGAGGCGGTTCGAGGCGCCCTCGCCGACGAGGACGACGCCGGGCCGGCCGACGACGCGATGGACCACATCCATGTTGCGGTTGCCCGCGACGGCGGGCGTCACCGTCCAGTTGCCCCGCATACCCTCCAGGATCGCCGCGGCGGCCCCGGGCTGCCCGTCCAGCATCGCGTACTGGGTCCGCTGGGCGAGCTGGCCGAAGACGATGAACCCCACGGCGATCGCGGACAGCACGCCGAGCGGGAGCGTGTAGAGAAGAGCACCGGTGACCAGTGCGATGATGACGAAAACCGCGAGCGTGCCGAGTGCGGCCAGCGCGACCAGCGGCAACGCCCGCGGGTTGTGTCGCCTGAGCAACGCCGCAACCGCCCTGATCTGCGCGATGCGGCCGGGACGTTCGCCTGCCTGTTTCGTCGCCATGGTGGGCAGCATACGAGCTTCCCGGCCCTGCGCGGGCCACGGGATGCCCTAACTACGCCGGCGTCGTCTGTCGGGATGCGTACGCCTGCCGGTACAGCCGTCCGGCGCGGTACGACGAGCGGACGAGCGGGCCAGACATCACCCCGGCGAAGCCCATCGCCACGGCCTCCTCCCGCAGCTCGACGAACTCCTCGGGCTTCACCCACCGCTCCACGGGATGATGACGGACCGAAGGCCGGAGGTACTGGGTGATCGTCAGCAGCTCGCAGCGTGCATCGCGCAGGTCCCGCATGGCTCGGGTGATCTCCTCGCGCTCTTCGCCGAGGCCGAGGATGAGGTTGGACTTGGTGACCAGACCATCTTCCCGGGCCAGCCGCAACACCTCCAGCGAGCGTTCGTAGCGGAACGCCGGCCGGATGCGCTTGAAAATGCGCGGCACCGTCTCGATGTTGTGCGCCAGCACCTCGGGGCGCGCGCCGAAGACCTCGGCCAGCAGCTCCGGCCTCGCGCTGAAGTCGGGGATCAGCAGCTCAACGCCGCAGCCGGGGACCTGCGCGTGGATCTGCCGGCACGTCTCCGCGTACAGCCACGCACCCTCGTCGGGGAGGTCGTCGCGGGCGACGCCGGTGACGGTGGCGTACCGCAGCCGCATCGTCCGCACCGACTCGGCCACCCGGCGGGGCTCGTCCCGGTCGAGCTCGGCGGGCCTGCCGGTGTGGATCTGGCAGAAGTCGCACCGCCGCGTGCACTGGTCGCCGCCGATGAGGAAGGTGGCCTCGCGGTCCTCCCAGCACTCGAAGATGTTGGGACACCCGGCCTCCTCGCACACCGTGTGCAGCCCCTCGCGCTGTACCAGCGACTTCAGCTCGGTGTACTCCGGGCCCATCCTGGCCCGGGTCTTGATCCACGGAGGCTTCTTCTCGATCGGCGTCTGGCTGTTCCGAACCTCCAACCGCAGCAGCTTCCGGCCGTTGGGCGCGAGTGCGGTCACGAGGGACCTCTCCCTAAGGTTGCTTGCTCGGTAGGCACTTTCAAGCTTACGGCGTGGTGCCGGGTCGATCAGCCGCGGTAGCCGATCACCGCCTGGTCCGGCCGGGTGAGCAGTACGACGAAGCTGGCGCCGAATACGGCGGCCATCGACAGGCCGAACAGCAGCTGGTCCCGAAACGCAGCGTCGGCGGAGGCCAGGGCCAACAGCCCGAGCACGGTGATGAGGAGTCCGTTCCCCATCTTGGCGGCCACACCGATGCACAGCTGCTCGGCGTCATGCGACGTGGCACGCCACAGACGCCACAGCATGAGGTAGACGCCCGCCAGGAAGAGTTCGAGGAGCGTCGCCACGGCCGGATGCGGGCGCAGCGCCAGCAGCAGCAGGACGTTGCCGGCCGCCACCGCCGCGCCGCTGACCAGGCAGGTGCTGCCCTTGCCGAACCGAAGCAGCAGGGTCGGCTTGCCGTGCGCCGCGTCGCCCCGCCGGTCGCGGAAGTCCTTGACCACTATCCGGCCGACGAACAGCAGGAGCAGGGCCGCGACGAACAGCCGGTCGCCCTCGCCGGGACGGCCACCGGCGACCGTGACGCCGAGCAGGTACGGCAGCAGCACGTACGCGACCGCCAGGGTGACCGGCGCCAGGAACGTCCGGTACGACAGCCGCAGCGGCGGCAGCGAGTACGCGTGACCGACGAGCAGCGAGGCGAGGACTATCAGCACCGCCGTCCAGCCAACCCCCGCGGCGAGGGCGAGAGCCAAAACGGCCGAGCCGCCGTGCACCACGTAGAGCTCACGTTCGCTGGCCCGGCCGGTGACCAGGGGGCGTCCCCTACTGTCCGGGTGGTTGATCGCGTCGATCTCCCGGTCGGCGATGTCGTTGACAGTGGTGGCCGACACGTACGCCGCGCCCAGCGCGCACGTCGCCAGCAAGTCAGCGAGGTCGAGATGGACCAGCCCGCCGTGTCGGGCGGTGCCGAGCAGCAGGAATAGCCACAGCATGACCGCCACGCGATAGCGGAGCATCGTCCACCACAGCAGCGCGTGCCTCATCGCGTGGCTCATCGCTGTTCCCCCTTACTTGGGGGTGACGACGCGGAGCGGCCACACGGTGACGAGCACCAGCAGATAGACCACCCACAGCAGGTGGTACAGCGCGAGAAGGGCCAGACTTAGCCAGAAGAACGACGTCAACACGGTGACGTCGCGGACGAGCACTGCCCGGTCGGCGGCCGAGGCGAACACCCGGGTCGCCAGCGCAACCGCCAGCACCAGAGCCGCCGCGATGAGCAACGAAACGCCGGAGGAGAACACCCACCTGAGGTAGAACAGGCCGGCCAACGCCGGAAGGATCAGGGCGGCGAGGACCACGGCGCCGGCCACGAAGACCGCCGCCGCCACGGCGACCACGACGGCCAGTCGGCGTGGCGGCCGGCTCACGTCCAGCGCCGCCCGGACCTTCTTCCGGTAGTGCCGGTAGATCAACGCGTAGACGGCCGCGTACAGCACGAAGAAGAACACCGCCGAGAGCGGCACCCCTAGCTGCGGCTCGCTCCACAGCACGTCGGTGAACGGGCTGGACCGGTTGGCCGCGTACAGAGCCTGCGGCGCCAGGGTGAACTTGACGATCGCGATCAGCCCGTTGTAGCCGAGCGCGTAGATGACCGCCTTCACCGGCAGCCGCAGCGAGCTCCACAGCCCGAAGGCCAGCGCCACCGCGGTGACCGCTGTGACGAGGAGCCCCGCGGCCAGCAGCGTCAGGCTGCCCGGCGCCGATCCCTCGTTCGGTACGACAAGCGCGGCGAGCGTCGCCGCCGCCGCGATCGCCCACACGGCCACGAGCGTCGTGGTCAGCGTCCTGGAGAGCCGCGTCGTGCCGGGCGGCGCCGAACGTCCGGGGGCGGTGGCCGGATCCATCCCGAGGTCGCCTCAGGCCGACGGCACCGGAACGTCCCGGTCCAGCGTGGCGCTGAGGACCTCGGCGAGATGCCGTTCGACCGCCGGGATCACCTCCCGCACCGTCACCTGCCGGCCCGTCTCCTGGGACAGCGAGGTCATCCCGGCGTCACTGATCCCGCAGGGCACTATGCGGTCGTACCAGGACAGGTCGCAGTCGCAGTTGAGCGCGAACCCGTGCATGGTGACGCCGCGGGAAACCCGGATGCCGATCGCCGCGACCTTGCGGTCCTGGAGGCCCCGTGCGGGATCGGCGGGCAGCCACACGCCGCTGCGACCGTCGATCCTGCCCGCCGCGACTCCAAGCTCGGCGCAGGTGCGGATCAGCGCCTCCTCGATCGTGCGAACGTAGGCGACCACATCGATCGGGTCGGGGAGCTTGACGATGGGGTAGCCGACCAGCTGCCCCGGCCCGTGCCAGGTGATCCTGCCGCCCCTGTCGACGTCGATCACCGGAGCGCCGTCGACCGGGCGATCCAGGGGCTGGGTACGTTTGCCCGCCGTGTAGACCGGCGGGTGCTCCAGCAGCAGGCAGGTGTCCGGGATCTGGTCGGCGATCCGCTGCCCGTGCAGCCGACGCTGCTCCTCCCACGCGTCCTGGTACGGGACCGCGCGCTCACCGAAACCGAGATGCACAAAGGCCAGCTCACTCACGTGCCCAGCCTACGCCCGGGTGCCCGCGCGCCCGTTGCGCGCACCTCCAGGATCTTGCCGGGCGTGCCGGGGTCAGCGCACTGCCTGGACGTTGACGTCGAGGTCAAGGCGCGTCCACGCGTGGTCGGCGGTAAGCGCGGGAAGGCCCCGGCGCAGGGCGAGAGCGAGGCACGCCCTATCGTCGAGGGACAGCCCAGCGCTGCGGGTGCCGGATCGAAGGCGTGCGATCGTTACCGCGTCCCCAGGCTCCAGCGCAACAACCTCCAGCGCGCCGCCCAGCAGGCCCTCGTCCGCGATCTGGTCCTCGAAGGCCGCTGGGTCCTGGCCGAGATCCGCCACCTTGGTCAGGACCTCTGCCCAGTTGGCGGCGCTGATCACACAGCCCTCCCCGAGCGCGTCGACGACCCGTTCGGCTCCGTTCTCGTCGCGCAGGTACGCAAGGAAGGCCGAGGCGTCCAGCACGGCCACCGTCATCGCCGGTGATTCTCGTCTCTCGCCTCGGCGCGTCGCTCGGCGATGAGCTCCTCGGAAAGGCGACGATCCGGCTCGATGTCCCGAAGCAGGCCCCGTAGCCGCTCGGCCTGAGCACGTGCGCTTTCGACGCGCAAGCTGCCGTCACGCTCGAAGGAGATCAAGAGGCGATCGCCTTTTGCGAGCTTGAGTCGACGTCGTACTGCGGCGGGAAGGACGAGCCGACCGCGATCGCCAAGCTCAGCGGAATAACGATCTGAGTGGCTCATATCCTGAGTGTGGCATAATCGGGACTGACCCACACACCTAGGTTTCCCGCAAGTTGTCCGCGTGTGCTTGCGGGCCGGCAAGGTAGTCTCCGGGCGGTGTCGGTCGTCACCTTCGTTCTCACCGCCGCCCACGCCGTGGTGGGTTCGGTCTGGCTCGGGGCCATGGCCTACAGCATCGCCGTCGTCCAGCCCCGTGCCGCCAGGCTGCTCGGCCTGGAGCGGTACGAGGAGTTGGCCACCGTGCTCGGGGCCGGCGCCCGCTGGGCCGTTCTCGGCATGTGCGCCGCGCTCGCGCTGACCGGGGCCGGGCTCGTCGCCCTGGCCTACGTCGACCGATCGCCCGGGACGGGATGGCTCGTCCTGGTGGTCGCCAAGGCGGTGCTGTTCGGGTGCGCCGCGACCCTCTTCGGTTATGTGTCGTGGCGGCTGTGGCCGGCCCGGCTCTTCGCGCTGCCCGCGGAGCTTCCGTCGCTCCATCGAGCCTTCCGGCGGGCCGCCTGCGCGTTGATCGCACTCGTCGGCGCCAACATGATCCTCGGCATCGCCGCGCACACGGTGCTCAGCTGAGCAGGAGCGGCTCGATGCGGGTCTCCCGGACGCCGCCCGTGCCGTCCGGTTCGACCCGGTACGCGGCGGCGCCCTCGCGGGTCGACACCGCCCTCTCGAGGTCGGTGCCGAGATAGTGCAGGCCGACCCCGTTGTCGGCGGCGTACGAGACGGGCAGCACGCCCTCGGCCACCAGCTTCTGCAGCAGCGGGCGACGCTGCTCCTCGCCGTCGTAGTGCACGCCGTTGCCGTAGGGCAGCAGCCCGAGCCCGTTCGTGACCGGCCGGAGCGTCGGCCCGAACGAGTCGGTGGTGCCGCCGACGTGCCAGCAGATCGATCCGGCGCTCTCCCCGCAGAGGACCACGCCAGCCCGCCACGCCTCGTGGAAGATCTCGTCGAGTCCGTGCAGCCGCCACAGCGCCAGCAGGTTCGCCACGCTCCCTCCGCCGACGAACACGGCGTCCTGGCCGAGGACGTGCGCGCGCAGGTCGTCGACGTTCGGCATGGGGAACAGCGCCAGATGGCTCAGCTGGACGTCGCGGCCGGAGAAGGCCGCGTAGCTGGCGCCGATGAGGCTGGCCGGGTCGCCCAGCGCCGTGGCGAGCACGCACAGTCTGGGACGGTCCCGGCCGGTGAGCTCGAGCGCGTAGCGCAGCAGCGGGCTCGGCCGCATCCCGAACCGCCCGTCGGACTCGAAGGCGCCGCCGCCTATCGCGACGACGTGCGTCCCTCCCGTGGGCTGTGTCATGGCCCTCCTATCACGGCCCGTAGCGCGTCGTCGATGTCGGGATGCTGGAACGGGTACCCGGCCTCCAGCAGCCGCCGCGGCAGCACGCGTCGTCGGGCCAGCACCTCCTCCGCGAACCCACCCAGCGCCAGGCGCAAAGCGAAACCTGGGACGGCGAAGAGCGTCGGGCGTCCCAGGACCCGCCCGATCGCCCGGGTGTACACGGCGTTGGTGACCGGGTGCGGTGTGGTCAGATTGACCGGCCCGGATACCCCGCCCGCCGTCAGCAGGAAGCCGATCGCGCCCACCTCGTCCGGCAGCGAGATCCAGCTCATGTACTGCCGCCCTGATCCCAGCCTGCCGCCGAGCCCGAGCCGGAACAGCGGCAGCACCTTCGCCAAGGCTCCGCCGGACGCCGACAGCACGATCCCGCTGCGCAGGTGGACGACGCGGATGCCGGCGTCCTCCGCCGGCGCGGTCGCCGCCTCCCACTGCCGCACCATGTCGGGGATGAACCCCGAACCGGGCGGTTCCGTCTCGTCGACCTCGCGGTTGCCGGGGTCGCCGTACCAGCCGACCGCCGAGCCCGACAGCAGCACCGACGGTCTGGGGCGCAGGGCCGCCATCGTGCGGGCGAGCGTTGTCGTGGCACCGATCCTGCTGGCAAGCACCTTGTCCCGGTAGGCGGGGGTCAAGCGGCGATCGCCGATGCCCGCGCCGGCAAGGTTCACCGCCGCCTGCACCCCGTGCAGGTCCTCACCGCGCAGCTCGCCGGCGGCCGGATCCCAGGTCACCTCGTCCGCTGCCTGTGCCGTACGGCGCACCAGGCGGAGCACCTCGTGCCCGTCCGCGCGCAGCGCCCGCACCAGCGCAGAGCCGACGAGGCCGGAGGAGCCCGTGACGGCGATCTTCACGGCTTCGACCCCTCTGGTCAGAGGAGGCCAAGCTCCGCCTCGAAGCTTCCCTCCTCCAGTCGCGTCCTGAGGGTGCCGAGGAACCGTGCCGCGTCGGCGCCGTCGACGAGACGATGGTCGTACGTCAGCGACAGGTAGATCATCGAGCGTACGGCGATGACCTCGCCGAGCTCCGGGTCGTCGATGACAACTGGGCGCTTGACCACCGAGCCGGTGCCGAGGATGCCGACCTGTGGTTGGTTGATGACCGGTGTGTCGATGAGCGCGCCGCGGCTGCCCGTGTTGGTGAGCGTGAAGGTGCCTCCGCTCAGCTCGTCGGGCTGGATATGCCCGGAACGGGTGCGTTCGGCCACGTCGGTGATTTTCCGCGCCAGGCCGACCAGGCTGAGGTCCCCGGCGTCGCGGATCACCGGTACGAGCAGGCCCCTTTCGGTGTCCACCGCCATGCCGAGGTGCTCGGCATCGTGGTAGGTGATCTCGTTCTTCTCGGTGTCGATGACCGCGTTGAGCTTCGGGTGAACCTTGAGGGCCTCGACCGTGGCCAGCGCGAAGAACGGAAGGAAGGACAGCTTCACTCCCTCGCGGGCCTCGAAGTCCCGCTTGGCCCGCTCGCGCAGCCGTGCGATCTTGGTCACGTCCGCCTCGACCACCGTGGTGAGCTGGGCCGACACCTGCAGGGACTCGACCATCCGCTGAGCGATGACCTGACGGATCCGGGTCATCCTCTCGGTACGTCCGCGCGGTGCCGCCGCCTCCGGCGGCACCGCCTGCGGACGAGGCTGCGCGGCGGTTGTGGCAGCTGGTGCGGCAGCTGGTGCGGCGGGTTCGGGTGCCGGCGCTTCGGTGATCTGCGCGGGGGCCTCCCGTTCGGCCTGCTGCGCCCGGGCGGCCTCCAGCACGTCCTGCTTGCGTACCCGGCCGCCGACCCCGGTGCCCTCGACCTTGGACAGGTCGACGCCGTGCTCGGCGGCGAGCTTGCGGACCAGGGGTGTCACGTAGGGTGCCTCACCGGTCGCCGTAGGCAGCGGCGTCGGCGGTGCCGGCTGCGTCGGCTCCTGCGGACCCGGTTCCGGCGCCGGCTGTGGCTGGGGGGGTGCCTGCTCGGCGGCGGGTCGCTCGGGGACCGGGCTGGGTGGAGGCGGTGGAGCCTCGGCCGCCGGACGTTCCTCCGCGGGCGGCGCGGGACGCTCCTCGGCAGCTGGCTGCTCGGGGGTGGCCGGCGGAGCGGGCGGGGGCGCGGGGGGCTCCAGGTGCGATTCCGCCGCGGCCGGCTCGGGCTCGGGAGCGGGGCTTTCCGGCTCGGGGGCGGGCCGCTCGGCCGGGACCCCGGCCGGAGCCGCGGCCTCGCCGTCCTCCTCGATCACGGCGAGCTCGGCTCCCACCTCGACGGTCTCGTCCTCTGTGACAGAGATCTGCCGCAGAACGCCGGAGGAGGGCGAGGGGATCTCCGTGTCGACCTTCTCGGTCGAGATCTCCAGCAGCGGTTCGTCGGCCTCGACGTGGTCACCTTCTTTTTTCAGCCACCGGGTGACGGTGCCCTCGGTCACGCTCTCACCGAGGCGGGGCATCGTGACGGAGACCGGCATGTTGTCAGCGACTCCTTCTGAATGGCGGGGATCAGCCGTGGGCGTGCAGCGGTTTGCCGGCGAGCGCGAGATGGGCCTCGCCGACGGCCTCGGACTGCGTCGGGTGCGGGTGGATGAGCTGGGCGACCTCGGCCGGCAGCGCCTCCCAGTTGGTGATGAGCTGGGCCTCGGCACTGAGCTCGCTGACACGGCTGCCGACCATGTGGACACCGAGGACCGGCCCGTCCTTGGCAGAGATGATCTTCACCGCGCCCTGGGTCTGCAAAATCTGGCTCTTGCCGTTGCCGGCGAGGTCGTAGGTGAACTCCGTGATCTCGTGGCCGCGCGCCCGGGCCTCGGCCGAGGTGATCCCGACGGAGGCGACCTCCGGCTCGGAGTAGGTGACGCGGGGCACACCGTCGTGGTCGATCGGGACCGGGTTCAGGCCGCCGAGGCGCTCGGCCACCAGGATGCCTTCGCCGAACCCGACGTGTGCGAGCTGCCAGGTAGGTATGAGGTCACCGATGGCCGAGATGGTCGGGACGTTCGTGCGGCAGTGCCCGTCCACCTTCACGAAGCCGCGCTCCATCTCGACGCCTGCCTGCTCGTAGCCGAGGTCCTGGGAGACCGGACCGCGACCCACCGCGACGAGCAGGAGCTCGGCCTCCAGGGTCTTGCCGCCCTCGATGGTGACCTGGACCCCTTCGTCGGTCACCTTCGCGCCCTCGAAGCGGGTACCCACCTCGAACTTGATCCCGCGGCGGCGGAACGCCCGCTCCAGCAGCTTGGAGCTGGACTCGTCCTCGGCGGGCAGCAGGTGCGGGAGCATCTCCACGATGTGCACCTCGGCGCCGAGGGAACGCCACAGGCTGGCGAACTCGACCCCGATGATTCCGCCGCCGAGGATCACCGCGGAGCGGGGCACCTCGGCGAGCCGAAGGCCCTCGTCGCTGGAGATGATCCGTTCGCCGTCGAGGTCCAGCCCGGGGAGGGTCTTGGGGGCGGAACCGGTCGCCAGGACGACATGCCTTCCCTCGTACGTGTCGTCCCCGACCTGGACGGCCGTGGGCCCGGTCAACCGGCCCTCACCCTCGACCACGGTGATCCCACGGCTCTTGAGCAACCCCTGAAGGCCCTTCCAGAGCCGGCTGACCACCTTGTCCTTGTAGGCGTTGACCCCCGCCATATCGACGGCCTCGAGGGACGCCTTGATGCCGAAGACCTCGCTCTCCCGGATCTGGTCGGCGACCTCGGCCGCGTGGAGCAGCGCCTTGGTAGGTATGCAGCCACGATGCAGGCAGGTGCCGCCCACCTTGTCCTTCTCGACGAGGGCGACGCTCATGCCGAGTTCGGCCGCCCGGAGAGCGCAGGCGTAACCACCGCTGCCCCCGCCGAGGACGACGACGTCGTAGGGGCTGCTGCTATTCGCCACGGAACGCTCCTTGTGGGAATCGGTCTGTGCAGGCCATCTTTCCACTTGTCAGGCCGGACCGGATAACCGGCGTCCCGGTCAAAGTCGCCCGGCCGCCAGATCGTCGGCGATCTGGATCAATGTCCTGGTACCCGCTCCGGTACCCCCCTTAGGCGTATAGCCGTACGGCTCACCCTGGTTGAAGGACGGTCCGGCGATGTCGAGGTGTGCCCACCGCACGTCGGCGGGAACGAACTCGCGCAGGAAGACACCGGCGACCAGCATCCCCGCCCACCGGTCGTTCGCCACGTTCGCGATGTCGGCGACGGAGGAGTCTAGGCTCTTGCGCAGCTCCTCGGGGAGCGGCATCGGCCACATCGACTCGCCGGCTCGCTCCGCCGCCTGGACCACGCGTTCCCGTACGTCGTCGTCGTTCGCCATCACCGCCGCCGTGCGGGTTCCCAGGGCGACCATCTGCGCCCCGGTCAGCGTCGCGGCATCGACGATCAGGTCGGGCCGATCCTGCGCGGCCCGGGCAAGCGTGTCGGCGAGGACGAGCCGTCCCTCGGCGTCGGTGTTGAGCACTTCGACAGTGGTGCCCCCGTACGTCCGCAGAACGTCGGAGGGGCGCTGGGCGGTACCGCTGGGCATGTTCTCCGCGAGGGGGAGGTAGCCCACGACGTTGACGCGCAGCCGCAGCCGCGCGGCCGCCGAGACTGCGCCCAGCACCGTCGCGGCGCCGCCCATGTCGGATTTCATCCAGTCCATGGACGACGAGGGCTTGAGGGAAAGGCCGCCCGAGTCGAAGGTGATGCCCTTACCCACCAGGACGAGCATCCTCGTGGCCTCCGGGTGGGCGTAGGCGAGACGCACGAGTCGAGGCGGACGGCTGGATCCCTGGCCGACCCCCAGGATTCCGCCGTAACCTCCGTCGGCGAGGGCGTGCTCGTCGAGCACCTCCACCTGGAGGCCGGCCTCGGCCGCTGTCGTCTGGGCGATCTCCGCGAAGCCCTGCGGATACAGGTCGCATGGAGGGGTGTTGACCAGGTCCCGGGCGAGTCCGACCGCCGAGGAGATCACCTCGGCCCGCTGCAGCGCCGCCGACACGTCCTCCGCGCCGGCGGTCGCGGTCTCGCCCGTCTCGCCCGCCGTCTCGTTGCCGGCCGTTTGGGTAACCACCGTGACGTCCTCGACCGGCGCCTTCTGCTCGCCGCCGGTGCGGTAGCGCAGGAAGGCGTAGTTGCCGAGCAGCGCGCCCTCGGCCACCGCGGCCGTCTCGGCGGCGGTACGGGCAGGTAGCGCCAGGGCCACGCTCTTGGCTCCGGCGAGCGCCCGGGTTGCGGCACCCGCGGCCCGCCGGAGCAGCTCGAGGTCGTACCCGGACCCAGCGGGCGGCTCCGGGGACGGCTCTGGGCCCAGCCCAACCGCGACGATGAGGGGTGCGCCCACCGCGTCCAGCGTCGGAATCTTGGTGACCTCTTCGGCCTTCGCCTCCGCGCGCATGGTCTGCAGCATTGGGGTGAGCCGGTTGCCGAGCGCGTCGTCGATGCCTTCCGCGCCGGGTGCGGCGCGCGGTCCCGTTGGCGCGGCGACGATCCCGATGACGAGAGCGTCGACCGCGAGCGAACCGACAGGGGTTGTGCTGAGGCTGAGTGTGGTCACGGGCCGATGCTAGTGCCCATTTCCGGCCGCGCGGCCGGTACGGTCGCGTTCATGGACGAGAGCACCGAAGACGGCGAGCACCGCCGCTCCCCGCTGCACGACCGCCACCTCGCCCTCGGCGGCAGGATGGCTCCCTTCGCCGGCTGGGAGATGCCGGTGGACTACCGGGAGAGCGGGGTGATCAAGGAGCACACCGCGGTGCGTACCGCCGTGGGCATCTTCGACGTGAGCCACCTCGGGAAGGTACGCATCACCGGGTCGGGCGCGGCGGAGTACGTCAACGGCGCCCTCGCCAACGACCTCGCGAAGATCGGCCCTGGCGGGGCGCAGTACACCCTGTGCTGCGACGACGCCACGGGCGGCATCGTCGACGACCTCATCGCCTACCTGTACGGGGACGACGAGGTCTTCCTGGTGCCCAACGCGGCCAACACCGATGAGATCGTCACCCGGCTCGCCGACGCGGCTCCGGCGGGCGTGCAGGTGGCCGACGTGCACGAGCGCTACGCGACGATTGCCGTGCAGGGGCCGGAGAGCGCGGAACTGCTGACGAAGCTGGGCCTGCCGTCCGGCCACCCGTACATGTCGTTCCTGGAGACGGCCTGGCGAGGTACGACGCTGGTGGTGTGCCGGACCGGCTACACCGGCGAACACGGCTACGAGGTCGTCCTGGAGGCCGGCGACGCTACGGCGCTGTGGGACGCCCTCCTCGACGCCGGGTCGGAGTTCGGCGCCCTGCCGTGCGGCCTCGGGGCGCGCGACACGCTACGTACCGAGGCCGGCTACCCCCTGCACGGCCAGGACATCTCCCTCGCGGTCACCCCGGTGCAGGCGCGTCTGGCCTGGGCCGTGGGGTGGAAGAAACCCAGCTTCTGGGGTCGCGACGTGCTCGTCGCCGAGCGCGAGCAGGGTGCGCGGCGGCGGCTGTGGGGCATCGAGGCCATCGACCGCGGGATCCCGCGCCCGCACATGAGCGTCTCCGATTTCTCGGACCGGTGGGTCGGTGAGGTGACCAGCGGGACGTTCTCGCCGACCAGGCAGGTCGGCATCGGCTTCGCGCTCCTTGACCAGCCGCTCGGCGAGGGGGACGAGGTCAGGGTGGACGTTCGTGGGCGATCCCGCGCGATGCGGGTGGTGAAGCCGCCGTTCGTGCGGGTGACGACGAAATGACGCAGGCCCGTGCGGACATTCCCGCGGCCCGGGTGCTGCTCGTCGGCATGATGGGCGCGGGCAAGACCTCGGTCGGCACGGCCCTGGCCCGGATGACCGGATGGCCGTTTCTCGACAACGACCTGTTGGTCAAGAAGGCGACCGGGATCGCGGCTCGGGAGCTGCTCAACCACCACGGTGAGGGGAAGCTCCGCGACGCGGAGTCCGCGGCGCTGACGGAGGGGCTGCGGGTGGCACCGCCGGTGATCGTGGACGTGGCCGGCGGGATCGTGACCCGCGCGGACGACCGGCGACGGCTGCGCGAGGCCGGGTTCGTGGTGTGGCTGCGCGCCCGAATCGACACGCTCGTCCAGCGGGTGGGCCGGGGAGGGGATCGCCCCTGGCTCGGCGACGATCCCGAGGGGGCGCTGCGCAGGCTGTACGAGGGGCGCGAGCCGCTGTACCTGGAGGTCGCGGACCACGTCGTCGACGTCGACGACGTCACACCCGAGCAGGTAGCCGCGGCCATCGTCGACGCGCTCCGTGGGCCCGCCTCTCGATCCTGAGGCGGGACCCCGTTTCTTCGGGCCACCGCTCAGTGCGTGTATAGTGCTAGCATCAGTAGCATCATGTTGCTTCGGCTGGACGTTTCGGATCAGCGCCCGCTGCACGAGCAGGTGGCCGCGGCGCTGCGCCGGGCCATCGCCGAGGGGGAGTACGCGGCCGGCGAGCGGCTGCCGACCGCCCGCGACCTCGCCGCCGCCTTGCAGGTGAACGCGAACACGGTGCTCCGCGCGCTTCGCACGCTCCGGGACGAAGGGCTGCTCGAGTTCCGCCGCGGTCGGGGAGTCCGGGTCGCCGCCGACGCGGCTCCCCGCAGCGCGATGGTCGAGCAGGCGCGCGCGCTGCTGCGAGAGGCCGAGCGGTACGGCTATGGGCGCACCGACCTCGTCGAGCTCATCCGGGGAATGCCGTGAGGCCCCGCCGTACAGCCGCCCGCACAGGTGCGTCGGCGGGTGCTTGGGCGATCGTGGTCCTGGCTGGGTTGCTGGTGCCGCCGCTTCTCCTCCGCGACCGGCTGCCCGATCCGGTGGCGACCCACTGGGGCCCCGGCGGGCGACCCGACGACGCGATGGGCTTCGTCACCTCGGTGGCGGGGTTGGCGGCGATCTGGATCGGGATCTGCGCACTTCTGTTCGCCACCGCGGCCGCGCAGCGGCGGCGCACGGGCCGGCTCCACGGGTGGTACGCCGCCATCCTCGGGTTCGTCGGCGGCATGGCGGTGTCGGCCCAGGGCGTCACGGTGTACGCCAACCTGGACCGCGCCAGCTGGGAGGACGCCCGGCACCTGGAGCCGGTGCTCGTGGGACCCGTCTTTCTCGCCGCCGTCGGGCTCGGTGCGCTCGGCTGGTGGATCGACCGTGCGGGCTTCCCCAGCGCCGCGGAGCAGCGCCGGCTGCCCGGGGTGGATCTGCGGCCGGGCGAGCGCCCGGTCTGGGTATCCCGGGTCACCAACGGATGGCTGGCTGGCGGTGGCGCCGCTGGGCTGGCGGTCGCCGCGGTACTTGCCTGGTTCACCCCGCCGAGCGCGGCGGTCGCCGCGGCCGTGGGGGCAGCCGTCGTCGCCATATCGACGGTCCGGGTCATCGTGGACGAGCGAGGGCTGCGCCTAGGGGTCGGGCTCTGGGGCTGGCCGGCGAGGCTCATACCGCTGCGGAAGATCCGGGCGGCGTGGGTCGAGGACCGGCCGGCCACGGCGTACGGAGGCTGGGGCTACCGCGGCCTGCCGGGCAAGGCCACCTTGATGGTGCGTAGCGGTCCTTGCCTCGTCGTCGAGTACCTGGGTGGCGGCCAGTTCGCGGTCAGCGTCGACGACGCCGAGCGGGGCGCTGGGTTGCTCAACGCGCTACGGGAACGAGCGCCCACCCGATCCCGGTAGCCATGACCACCAGGGCGGCCGTGGTGGCGACCTCGACCAGCCCGCCGAGGACGTCCCCGGTGATGCCACCCAGCCGTCGTACGGCGTGGTACTGCAGCCCGGCCGCGGCGAGAAGGCCGACGACGACGGCGAAGGCGGAAACCACCCCGAACGGAACGGCCGCGGCCAGCGCTCCGGCGGTCAGGATGACGGCCACCGGCAGGCGTATGGTGCCGGCCACCAGTGCGCCCAGGCCGTCACGCCGGGCCGCCGGCACTCCGGCCCGACACCCCCAGGTGGCGGCGAGCCGTCCGGTGACGGCGGCGACGACGACAGCTGTCGCGCCGTGGCCCAGCGAGGTCGCCCGCTCCAGTGCGGCCACCTGGATGACGATCACGAGCACCAGCGTGACGACCCCGAACGGCCCGATGTCCGAGTTCTTCATCACCCGCAGCGCCTCGTCGGCCCGGCGGCCGCCGCCCAGGCCGTCGGCCAGGTCGGCGAGCCCGTCCAGATGCAGGCCCCGGGTGAGCAGGGCAAGCGTCGCGACGGCGAGGGCGGCGGGCAGCAGGGATCCGAGGTTCGCGCCGCGGTCCGCGAGCACGAGCACCGCGGCGGCGGCCAGCCCGAGCATCAGTCCAACGGCCGGTGCCCAGACGATCGCCCGGCCGGCGACCCTCCGGTCCGGCCGGGGACTACGCACCGGCACGATGGTGAGCAGGCCGAGCGAGAGCCGCAGGCCGTCCAAGGTCACGGCGCGAAGGCTATCGGACCCCTGGGCGCCCCTCCTTGGCCGTGATCTTGCAGAAATTCAAGGCCAAGGGGGCGGCAGGGGGAGCACGCGGCCGGCCACCACGAGGGTGGCCTCCTCGGATTCCGCGGCGAGGCGCTGGTTGAGCCCCCCCAGCTCGTCCCGGAATCGTCGCCCGCTCCGGGTCTCCGGGACGACCCCGCTCCCCACCTCGTCGGTCACTGCCACGACGTACCGACGCGTCGCCCGCCAGGCGGCCACGAGTTCCTCGACGCGGCGCCGCACCTGCGCCTCGGCCTGGGACGGGGTGGCCTGCGCCGGGGCGTCGGTGTCCCAGGCGCCGCATTCGTCCAGGACCGCGGCGAGCCAGGTACCCAGGCCGTCGACGAGCAGCGGGTCGCCGGTCTCGCGCACGACCGCCGCGAGGTCGGTCGTCTCCACCGTGCGCCAGCCGGATGGACGGCGGGCCCGGTGTGCCGCGATCCTGGCCCGCCACTCGGGGTCGTCGGGACGCCCAGCGCCGGCTCCGCCGGCCGCGACGTAGGTCACGGTCGGTTCGCCGGCGAGCCGGCGTTCGGCCTCCTCGGATTTGCCCGAACGGGCCCCACCGAGCACGAGGACGCGGTACGGGGCGCTGGGCCGAGGGACGGGCGGGTCGGCCGAGGACACGACGGTGCCGTCCGGTACGAGTCCGGCGCCCCAAAAGGACAGCCTTCGGTCGAGCTCGTGCGGCGAGGGAGCGCGGTGGTCCACGTGTACCGCGACTACCGTGGTCGCGGGCCCCACCGCGCCGAGCCGCCGCAGTTCGCCGAGCTGTTCCGGGGCCGCGACCAGGTCGAGGAAGGCGAGGTCGTACGCGGCCCCAGCGCGGGCCACCCAGTCCAGGGCCGAGCCAGGGAGCGGGCCCGGAGCGGCGCACAGCATCCGAGCGCCGTCCGGCCCGGTGACGTCGTGCGCGGACGGGGTTCCGGGTAGCGGCCGGACCTGGTACCCGGCGGGAACACGCCCTTCGCCGAGCCGAAACGCCCCGTCGACGAGGAGGGCGGTGGGCGCACGACCCGCGTCGGCGGCCCGCAGCCGCCCGCAGGAGGCACACCCACAGCCTTCGGCGGGCCAGCCGAGCGGGCCCGCGGTGCCGAGCAGCCTCACATCCATCCGCGCCGGATACTAGTCTCGCCTCTCTGACCGGGTGCGATCCGGGATGCGCCCAGGAGTACCGAGACCAGTGGAGGCACCCGATGGCATGGAGCTGGCGTTGCGAGGACGCCGACGGTAACCAGGTGGAGCCGGAGGGCTTGTCCGCCGAGAGCTTCCTCACCCAGGGCGATGCCGAGACCTGGCTGGGGGAGACCTGGCGGGAGCTGCTCGATGCCGGCGTGGACCAGGTCAGCCTGCTGGACAACGGCGAGGTCGCGTACGGCCCGATGAGCCTCCACCCGGAGGAGTGAGCGTCTAGGGCCGGCGCGGCGGGCTGACGGTCTTGCCGGGATCGCGTTCCACGACGGGATCGAGCGCCTCGTCGATGCGGCGCAGCAGTTCGCCGTCGAGCCGCACCCCGGAGGCTGCCGCGTTCTCCCGGACCTGCTCCGGCCGGGATGCCCCGACGATGGCCGCGGAGACGTTCGGATTCTGCAGCGTCCAGGCGACCGCGAGCTGCGCGAGGCTGAGTCCGGCCCCCTCCGCGAGGGGTACCAGCCGCTGCACCCGCTCCAGCACGTCGTCCCGCATGAACCGGCGGATGAAGGCCGCCCCGCCCTTCTCGTCGGTCGCCCGGGATCCCGCGGGCGGAGCCTGGCCCACCCGGTATTTCCCGGTGAGCGCCCCCTGGCCGATCGGCGAAAAGACGATCTGGCCGACGCCCTCCTTCTCGCACAACGGCACGACCTGCTGCTCGATCACCCGCCACAGCATCGAGTACTGGGGCTGGTTCGAGATGATGCGGTCGAAGCCCATCGCGTCGGCGAATTCCAGCGCCCCCTCGATCTGATCCGCCGTCCATTCGGATACGCCCACGTAGAGCACCTTGCCCTGCCGTACCAGGTCGTCGAGGGCGCGCAAGGTCTCCTCGAGTGGGGTCTCGAAGTCGTACCGGTGTGCCTGGAAGAGGTCGATATATTCGGTCTGCAGCCGGCGCAGCGACCCTTCGACCGCCTCCCTGATGTGTTTTCGGGACAGGCCACGGTCGTTGGGGCCCGGGCCGGTCGGCCAGTAGACCTTGGTGGAAAGCTCGACGGACTCGCGCCGATGACCCTTCAGAATCCGACCGAGGATCTCCTCGGCTCGGGTTCCGGCGTAGACGTCTGCGGTGTCGAACGTGGTGACGCCCTCGTCGAGCGCCGCGTGGACGCAGGCGCGCGCCTGCTCCTCTTCCACCTGCGAGCCGTGGGTGAGCCAGTTACCGTAGGCGATCTCGCTGACCATCAGGCCGCTTCCGCCGAGGTGTCGGAACTCCATGGTCTCGAGGCTAATGATGGGGTGAGATTGGTACGCATGGACGATCGCCTGCCACGGTCGCCTCGGCTTCTCTACCGCCGGCCGGCCGTCGCGGACGAGGAGAAGGTTCGCGACCTCCGCCAGGACCCCGAGGTCATGCGCTACGTCGGCGGTCCGCTCACCTCCAGATCCGCTGCCGAGCGGTTCAGCCACGACCTCGCGCACTGGGACGAGCACGGCTACGGCAAGTGCGTAGTTCTCGACAGGGACACGGAGTCCTTCGTCGGGCTGTGCGGGCTGCAGGAATTCGAGGGCGAGCCGGACCTCGGCTATCTGCTCGCACCGCAGTGGTGGGGCCGGGGCCTGGCCACCGAGATCGCCGCGGCCTCCCTGCGCTGCGGCTTCGAGGACCTGCACGCGCCGCTCGTACGGGCGCTCGTCCAGGCCGCCAACCTCGCCTCGCAGCGGGTGCTCGGCAAGGTCGGCATGCGCTACCTGGGCGACCGCTTCCTGTGGGGTGAGCGGCAGCGCCGGTACGCGATCACGGCGGGGGAGTGGGACGCCAGGCGGGCGGAGGGCTCAGATCTTCTCGCCGACCTTGACGCGCGGTGGCGGTAGCCGGAGCCGGCGCAACTGCAGCCCCCGCATCGCGGCGTAGAAACCCACGCCGCGGGTGCTCTCGCCGGGATGCCGCTCCTCCGCCAGCCGTCTGACCTTGCGGGCGACGAAGACGCCCTCGGCCACGATCGTCGCCATCATCAGCGGCCACAGCAGGTTGTAGGCGATGGCCGTGAGCTGCGGTATGAACCCGAGCACCAGGATGATCACGGTGAGGATGAGGAAGTACTCCCCGATGCTGCGCCGGGAGTCGACGTAGTTCCGCGCGAGCCCCCGCACCGATCCCTTGTCCCGGGCGGGTAGGTACCGCTCGTCGCCCTTGGCCACCCCCTCGCGCATCCGGCGGCGCTGCTCACGCTGGCGCTGACGGGTCTGGCGATAGGCTTCCTTGCGGCCGCGCGGCGCTTGGAACGGCTGGCGGCGCCGGCTCTCCGCCTCCCGCCGCTTCGGGGTGGGACGACCCTTGCCATGCGGCTTGGTCGTGACGGCATCGGTGGTGGTCCCGCCGGAGCCGGAACCACCCTGCTGCTCGGCGTCTGGCTCGGTCGGGGTACGGCGTCGGAACACGTGGTTAGCCTACCGCGATGGAACGTCGTGACCACCCGGTACGTTTCCGCATAGGGTGGTGGCCAACCGCCCTGACCGACTGCGCGGACGACGAAGGGGACGGCCACACGCATGGGCCTGATGAAACGATTCTCGATGATATTTCGGTCCAAGGCCAACAGGGTCCTGGACCGTGCGGAGGATCCTCGCGAGACCCTCGACTACTCCTACCAGCGGCAACTGGAGCTGCTTCAGAAGGTCCGCCGCGGTGTCGCGGACGTCGCAACCTCCCGAAAGCGGCTCGAGCTACAGATGCAGCAGCTGGAGCAGCAGTCGGGCAAGCTCGAAGACCAGGGCCGCAAGGCCCTCGCCATGAGTCGCGAGGATCTGGCGCGCGAGGCGCTCACCCGCCGCTCCGGGCTGCAGACGCAGCTGAGCGAGCTGCAGCAGCAGTACAGCTCCCTGCAGTCGGAGGAGGAGAAGCTCACCCTCGCCTCCCAACGCCTGCAGGCCAAGGTGGACGCCTTCCGGACGAGGAAGGAGACCATCAAGGCCACCTACACCGCCGCCGAGGCGCAGACCCAGATCAACGAGGCGTTCTCCGGCATCTCGGAGGAGATGGGTGACGTTGGCTTCGCGATCCAGCGCGCCGAGGACAGGACGGCGAGCATGCAGGCGCGTGCCGGTGCCATCGACGAGCTGCTCGCCTCCGGCGCGCTCGAGGACTTCACCGGCCCGCGCGACGACATCCAGGCCGAGCTCGACCGGATGGGCAGCGGCGCCGACGTGGAGCTCGAGATGCAGCGGCTGAAGGGTGAGCTGGGCCCGGGAGAGCCGCCCAGGGAAATCGAGGGCACCCAGTCGGGTGCGCCTGGCGCGGCGCAGCCTGGCGCGGCGCAGCCCAGCCAGCAGCCGCAGCAAGGGGAGAACACGTGATCGTCCGCATCATGGAGGAGGGCCAGTTCCGAGTCGACGACTCCGAGGTCGATGACCTGAACGCGCTGGACGACGGCCTCCAGCAGGCCCTCGACTCCGGAGACCACGCTCGGTTCCGTGAGGCCCTCGACGGACTGCTGCATCACGTGCGCGCCGCCGGCGAGTCGCTGCCGCCGGATGCCCTCGAGCCGTCGGACCTGATCTTGCCGCCGGCCGACGCGGACATCAACGAAGTACGTGCCATGCTGACTGATGAGGGTCTGATCCCGGGCTAGCGGACGAGCGGAGGAGAGCGAGCACCAAATGGCGCGAACCCGATTCGCGCCGGACCGTGGTCTCACGGGCCGGATGCTGTTGACCATGTTCCTTCTGGGGCTGGTCTACGTCGTTTTCATCGCCGTACTCATCGTCGTCCTCCGTGACGCCTGGCCACTGGCCATCCTCATCGCGGGAGGCTTCTTCCTCGTCCAGTACTTCTTCTCCGACCGGATGGCGCTGTTCGCGATGCGCGGCCGGGAGGTCAGCCCGCAGCAGGCACCCGAGCTGCACGGCATCATCGACCGGCTGTGCGCGATGTCCGACATGTCGAAGCCTCGGGTGGCGATCGCCGACAGCGACGTGCCGAACGCGTTCGCGACAGGACGCAACAGCAAGCGGGCGGTGGTCTGCGTGACCACGGGGATCCTGCGGCGGCTCGATCCCCAGGAGCTCGAGGGCGTGCTCGCGCACGAGATGTCGCACGTCGCGCACCGGGACGTGGCGGTGATGACCATCGCGTCGTTCCTCGGCGTGCTCGCCGGGCTGTTGACGCGCATCAGCCTGTACAGCGGGCTGATGCGCGGCGGCGGCAGGAACCAGAACGTGTTCGTGGTGGCCATGGTGGTCACGCTCGTCAGCGTGATCACCTATGTGATCAGCTTCCTGTTGATCCGTGCTCTGTCCCGCTACCGGGAGCTGTCCGCCGACCGGGCGGGCGCGCTGCTCACCGGGCGCCCGTCCGCGCTGGCCAGCGCGCTCACCAAGGTGTCCGGGGACATGGCCCGGATACCTACCCGCGATCTTCGTGCGGCCGAGCCCTTCAACGCGTTCTTCTTCGCCCCTGCCCTGTCCAAGGGGGTCAGCATCTCGACGCTGTTCTCCACCCACCCCCCGCTGCAGCGCCGGCTCGACCAGCTCGCCAATATCTCCTCCCAGCTGGGGCGGATGGGGTAGTGGTGGGCTTTTTCGACGCGCTGCTCGGCCGTTCCAAGCCGGCGAAGCCGGATCTCGACCAGCTCTTCGCGTTGCCGTCGGCAGCCGTCACCCTGCAGGCCGCCATGGCGTTTGCGCCCACCGGCCTGGGTTCGGTGTGCTTCCGCGCCGCCGAGGGGCGGGCGTTCGCCGACACCCAGAACGAGGTGCAGGCGCTGTTGGACGCTGACCAGGGGCCGAAGGTCGAGCTCAGCACGGACTCCTACGGCTACACCTGGCTGCTGGCCCGGCACGATCCCGAGGAGCTCGCCGGCCTGGTGACGGACATCCACGCGGTCAACTCGTCGCTGGAGAATGCCGGCTTCGGGCCGTCCCTGCTGTGCTCGCTGGTGGGCTTCACCGACGGTTCCGGGCACCGGCTCGCGCTCGTCTACCTCTACAAGCGCGGCACCTTCTATCCCTTCGCCCCGCTGCCCGGTGAGCGCCGGGACAACGCGTTGGAGCTGCAGGTGCGTGGCACCCTGGCGAACGACATGCGGATCGAGCCCGAGTTGGACAGGTGGTTCCCGGTATGGGGGGCACCCGGGCTCTAAGGCGTACGGCGCGTACACGGGAAGGGTGAGGAGATGACCGAGTACGTCACCGAGACCATCTTCACCTGGGGTGCTCCTCCGCTGAAGTTCGGCGTCGGTGCGATCGACGAGCTCGGGTACGACTGCGGGAGGCTCGGGCTGGAACGGGTGCTGGTCGTCACCGACAAGGGGGTGGCCGCGACCGGCATACCGGAGCGTGCCGCAGCGGCCCTGGAGAACGCGGGATTGAAGCCGACGGTCTACGACGGCGTGCACTGTGAGCCGACCGACGCCAGCTTCCGGGACGCCGTCGAGTACGCCCGGGACACCGAGTGGGACGGCTTCGTGGCGGTGGGCGGCGGCTCGTCGATCGACACGGCCAAGGCCGTCAACCTGTTGACTACCAACCCCGGCGAGCTGATGGACTACGTCAACCCGCCGATCGGCGGGGGCAAGGCACCGCCGGAGCCGGTCAAGCCGTTCGTCGCCGTGCCCACCACCGCCGGTACAGGCTCCGAGAGCACCGCGATGTGCGTCCTCGACGTCCTTCACCTCAAGGTGAAGACCGCGATCAGCCACCCGAAGCTGCGGCCGACGCTCGCGGTCGTCGACCCTCTGACCACGCTTTCGGTGCCGCCGCACGTGACCGCGGCGTGCGGGATGGACGTCCTGGGCCACGCGCTGGAGTCGTACACCGCGCGGCCCTACCAGGCGTACGGTCGGAGGCGGCCGGAGCAACGCCTCGTCTACGTCGGCTCCAACCCGATCTCCGACGCGTTCATCGAGAAGGCCCTGCAGCGGCTGTCGCGCTCGCTCCGCAAGGCGGTGCTGACCGGGAAGGACCTGGACGCGCGCACCGACATGATGCTCGCCGCGTCGTTCGCCGGCATGGGATTCGGCAACGCGGGGGTGCACATCCCGCACGCCTGCGCGTACCCGATCGCCGGCCGGGTCCGCAGCTACCGGCCGGCGGACTACCCGCCTGCCGAGCCGATGGTCCCGCACGGGGAGTCGGTGGCGCTGACCACGCCGGCGACGTTCCGCTTCACCTTCCCGACCGACCCCGAGCGGCATCTGCGGGCCGCGGAGTGGCTCGACCCTCGGGTGAGCGAGATCGACGACGCGCGTGAGCGCCTCCCGCGGGCGCTCATCGGCCTGATGCGCGACGTCGGAATCGCCAGCGGTGTGGCCGCCGTGGGCTACGACGAGAGCGACATCCCCGACCTCGTGGAGGGCGCGCTCAAGCAGCAGCGGCTGATCTCGATGGCGCCGAGGGAGGTCACGGCGGAGGACGTCGAGGCCATCTTCGCCGCCTCGATGATCAACTGGTAGTTCCGGCGAGAGTTGGGTAGCCGACATGGCGTTTGTCGTGGCAGCGATCTGGAAGGCCAAGCCCGGCGAGGAGGAGCGGATCGCGCGGGCGATCGAGGTGATGACGCCGCTGTCCCGGGCGGAGGACAAGTGCCTCTTCTACCAGGCGCACCGCACGCCCGACGACCCGCGCACCTTCTTCCTGTACGAGCAGTACGTCGACGAGTCCGGGTACGAGGAGCACATGGCCTCGCCGCACTTCCAGGAGCACGTGAGGGAGGGCGCGATCCCGTACCTGGAGGACCGTGAGCGCGCCTTCTACCACACGATGGACCTCTGAGCGCCCTGCCCAGGGGGTCGCGGCCGGAATTAGGCGAATCTACCCTCGGACACGCATTCCGCGTGGCAGGGTAGGCCGCTGTGACTGCGGTTCGGGAAGCCCTGTCGATCCTGGGTTGGTCCGGTTTCGCGGTCGTACCGGCCCGCGTCCTCGGCAGGAGGCAGCTCGTCGCCTGCGCGCTCGACGAGGACGAACACGACACCCGGGTGGCCGAGGGCCGGCTTCCGGTCGCGGATCCGCTCCAGTTCCGCTGTGTCGCACACGGAGACCCGGGCTTCCTAACCCGCCGGCCCCCGGTGCGTATCGCGGGCGCGATAGCGGTGCGCAAGGGCTGGCGTTCGGCCCGCGCCAATCTCGGCGGCTTCACGGCCTTCGGCCCACGGGTGGCGGTGCTGCCCGGTGCCGAGGCACGTCGCCGCGGGGTGGCCGCCGAGGCCATCGTTGCGGGATTCGGGGTGATCGCCGACGACCCCGATGGGCTGCGGCTGATCCACCATCCCGACACCCGCCCGCCGGCCTCCCGCACGTGGGCGCACCGGCTTGTGGAGGAGGTCCTCTACGACACCGTGCTGACGGCTAGCCGCTCGTCCACGCCTTGAGGAAGCCGGGAGGATCCCATCCGAGGCCTTCCAGGCCGAGCTCCTCGTAGCGGTACAGCGCGTGCCGGCACGCTTCGCGCCAGCTCTGCTCGCGGAGCCGACCGGGCTCGACGCGTACCAGATCGTCGCGTCGGCGCATCAGCAGCTCGAAGGTATGGGCGTTGACTTCCACCTCGGACGCGGTCTGCAACCAGTCCAGGGTGCGCCCGTGGCAGGTGGGGCAGGGACATCTCCACACCGGAGCGTCAGGCGTCGCCGCCCACGCGGCAAAGATCTTGTCGACGGTGACGATCGACAGGACCGGGTCGACCAACGCGCTGTGGGCGCCGGACGGATGCCATCCCCGGTCCGAATCGGTCTTGGGGTACAGGTGGCGGAGGTTGGTCCGCATGCCCACGGCCGCCCACCGGGCGCCGAAGGCGATGGCTCCCAGGGACGAGACGTCGCTGGACAGCAGCGACACCGGGGCCGGCGTGCGGAGCAGCTCGATCAGGCCGGCCACCGCGACCCTGGTGCCAAGAGGGTCCTTCGGGTGTTCCAGGACCAGGGCGACCGGCACTTCGTGGCGCAGCACCTCGTAGATCAGCTTCTTCAGATCCCCCCGCAGCCAGCGCATGTGAAGGGGCAGTACGGCGGTAACGGCCTCGCCCGCCGCGGACGCGCTCGCGGCCCCGCCGAGGACCGACGTCAGCGCCTCCTCGTCGCAGGCGCCGATGTACCCGGAGTCGGTCAGTACGGCCGTGACGCCGAGGTCCCGTTGGTCGGCCAGCCATCGCGAGGACAACGGCGCGGTGCCGCGGACCCGCGAGTTGCCAGCGTAGCGGCGACGGTCCACCAGTACCGGCCGGTCGAACCCGCGCCGGCGAGCCGCCCTGGCGGCGGCGATCGCCCCCTCTCCGGAGAAGACCAACCCGCTGCCGTCCCGGTCGGCCAGACGCAGCACGTCGAGGTCCCGCGCGGTCGCCTGCACAAGCAGGCCGTCGGTCAACTGGCCATGTGTGGCCGTCGCGATCGAGGCCTGGCCTTCCAGGTCGTCCATCGCACGCCTCCAGGAGAAAGGGACGTTCACCCATGAACGTAATCGCCCAGGCAGAAAGGTCAACCGCCGTAGACGGCCATGGAAGGATGACCGGGTGCGTGTTCTCATCGCCCCTGACAAGTTCGCCGGCACCCTGACGGCCGTCCAGGCGGCGGAGGCCATCGCGGCGGGCTGGCGGGAGACCCTCCCCGGAGACGACCTCGACGTCGCACCGCTGTCCGACGGCGGCCCGGGTTTCGTCGAGGTGCTGCACGCCGCCATCGGCGGCCGCCTGATCACCGTTTCGGTGTCCGGGCCGCTGGGGGATCGCGTCCCCGCCCGGCTCCTTCACCACGGGGATACCGCGTACGTGGAGACCGCACAGGCCTGTGGTCTGCACCTGGTGCCCGAGGACGCCCGTGATGCGGGGGGCAGCACCACGTACGGCGTTGGCGAGCTGCTGGCCGCCGCGATCGACGACGGGGCCTCCCGGTGCCTGCTGGGTTTGGGTGGAAGCGCCACCAACGACGGGGGAGCCGGGATGCTCGCCGGGCTGGGCGCCGGTCCCGCGGAGGTGCTGCGGCGCGGTGGTATGGCGTTGCGCGAGCTGTGCAGGGTGGACGTCGTGCCGGCGCTCAAGCGCACCGCGGCGGTCGAGCTCGTCATGGCGACCGATGTCGACAACCCGCTGCTCGGCGAGGACGGCGCGAGCGCCGTCTTCGGCCCGCAGAAGGGCGCATCCGAGGAGCAGACGGCGGCCCTTGACGCCGCACTGAGCCACTGGGCGGGGCTCGTCGGCGAGCGGTGGGTCGACGAGCCCGGAGCGGGCGCGGCCGGCGGTCTCGGGTTCGGTCTCTTCGTTCTCGGCGGTCGGCGGGAGTCCGGTATCGACGCCGTACTGCGTGCGGTGAGCCTGGACGAGCGGGTCGGCTCCGCGGATCTGGTGTTGACCGGGGAGGGATCGTTCGACTCCCAGTCGCTGCGGGGGAAGGTACCGAGTGGCGTCGCGCGCGCGGCCAAGGAGCGGGGGGTCCCGTGTCTGCTGCTCGCCGGTCGGGTCGCCGTGCGGGCGGACGAGATGGCCGGCGCCGGCGTCGACGCGGCGTACTCGGTCGCCGACTCCGCGGGCTCGGTCGAGGCGGCGATAGCCCGACCTGCTGAGGAACTCGCATCACTCGCCGCTCGTGTCGCGCGTGAGCGGCCAAATCGACCGCGCGGGTAGGAATATGTCACGATGGCTGGGTAGCGTCGTGGTTGGCGGAATTATCGGCAACCGCCGACTCGTTGCTATGAAGGACAGAGCACGAGCGGTCGTCGTGGGACGGCCGAGTAATGGAGCCACAACCGACGCGGGAGCGAGCACATGACGGTCCAAGGCGAGACCACGCAGGGCGTCGTCCTCACCGAGGTCGCTGCTGGCAAGGTCAAGAGCCTCCTCGACCAAGAGGGACGGGACGACCTGCAGCTCCGTATCGCCGTGCAGCCAGGCGGCTGCTCGGGCCTGCGCTACCAGCTTTTCTTCGACGACCGCCAGCTCGATGGCGACACTGTGCGTGACTTCAGCGGCGTCAACGTGGTCGTCGACCGGATGAGTGTTCCGTACCTGCTGGGCGCGACCATCGACTTCGTCGACACGATCGAGCAGCAGGGCTTCACGATCGACAACCCCAACGCCACCGGCTCTTGCGCCTGCGGCGACTCCTTCCACTAGATCCCCAGATCCACCTGTCCCCGTGATCTTGCAGAAACGTTCGAACCGGATTCGAACGTTTCTGCAAGATCACGGGGAGGGAAGGGTCCCAGGGATCGGCGGTTCTGTAGGCTCAGATCGGTCTGCATTGCCGAGGAGTCAGGAGGCGCATCGTGCGCATCGCCGTGACCGGGTCCATCGCGACCGACCATCTGATGTCGTTCCCGGGGCGGTTCGCCGACCAGCTCATACCCGAGGAACTGCACCGGGTGTCGCTGTCCTTCCTCGTCGATGACCTCGAGGTCAAGAGGGGCGGGGTTGCGGGCAATATCTGCTTCGGCATGGGTAGCCTCGGGCTGCGCCCCGTCCTGGTGGGGGCCGTCGGCCCTGACTTCGACGACTACCGCTCGTGGTTGGAGCGCCACGGCGTGGACACCCAGTCGGTACATGTTTCCGCCCGCCGGACCGCTCGATTCGTGTGCACGACCGATGTCGATCTGAACCAGATCGCGTCGTTTTACGCCGGGGCGATGAGCGACGCCAGGGAGATCGAGCTGAAACCGGTCGCCGAGCGCGTCGGCGGGCTGGACCTCGTGATGATCAGCGCGAACGACCCGGAGGCGATGCTGCGTCACACCGAGGAGTGCAGGACGCGCGACATCCCGTTCGCCGCCGACTTCTCGCAGCAGATCGCCAGGATGGAGGGCGATGAGATCCGCCGGCTGACCGAGGGTGCCGCCTATCTGTTCACCAATAACTACGAAAGGGCGCTCGTCGAGCAGAAGACCGGTTGGTCCTCCGCGGAGGTGCTGGCCCGCGTCGAGATGCAGGTGACCACCCTCGGCAGTGACGGAGTCCGCATCGAACGCAAGGGCGAGGACCCCATCCACGTCCGGTCGGTGCCCCCGGAGAAGATCGGCGACCCCACCGGCGTCGGCGACGCGTTCCGTGCCGGATTCCTGGCCGGGCTAGCGTGGAACGTTTCGCCCGAGCGTGCCGCACAGGTTGGATCGCTGGTGGCCACCTACAGCCTGGAAACGGCGGCCCCCCAGGAGTACGAGCTGTCGCGTGTGACGTTCCTGGACCGCTTCGCCCTCTCCTACGGTGACGATGCGGCGGAAGAGATCGCCCCCCATGTGGATGCCCCCCACCTGACGCGCCCTGAAGCGGAGCGCTGAGCGCGGGAATTACCAGCGGCGGCGGATCAGAAACGAGCTGCCGCGTTTGAGGGGAACCTCGCGGATGAAGTCCTGGGACTTCATCCGGCACCACGCCGGGATGTCCAGCCGAGCGGCCTCGTCGTCAGCTTGGACGACGAGGACACCGCCTACCGGAATCTCCCAGATCTTCTCCGACAGCATGATGATCGGGATGGGGCACCGGCAGCCCAGAGCGTCGATGGTGAGGGCTGCCTCCGGTGTGACGTCGGTCATAGACCAAGGCTAAAAGCCTCGGGCGCCTCAGGGGAGGGGGTCCTGCAAAGCCGTGTGGGGGGCGCGCGATACTGTTGCCAACGCACTACATACCCCGCCCAACGACCCGCCCAATGATCGGGCTTCACAGGGGAAGGCAATCCGTGAGTCCGACCCGTCGTTCGACTCCTTCGACGCGCCGCCCGACGATGCGCCGCGCGCTCTCCGCTGGTGTCGTGCTCGCCGCGCTGCTCGTCACCGTGACCGCATGTCAGGACGAGTTGCTGCGCCTGGGCATGCCGGAGCCGGTGACCAGGCAGGGTGAGCGCATCCTCAACCTGTGGCAGGGCTCCTGGGTAGCGGCCTTCGGTGTCGGCGCCACCGTGTGGGGCTTGATCATCTGGGCCTGCATCTTCCACCGGAAGCGGTCCGAAGAGCTGCCGCCCCAGGTGCGGTACAACCTCCCGATCGAGGTGCTCTACACGGTCATCCCCTTCATCATCGTGGCGGTGCTCTTCTACTTCACCGCCCGGGACCAGACCGAGATCAACCGGCTGTCCAGCAACCCGGACGTCGTCGTCGACGTGACGGCGTTCCAGTGGAGCTGGCAGTTCGACTACCCGCAGCAAGACGTGACGGTCGTCGGAAGGACGGGCCAGCCGCCCACACTGGTCATCCCGACCGGGGAGACCGTGCGGTTCAACCTGGCCTCGACCGACGTCGTCCACGCCTTCTGGGTGCCGGCCTTCCTCTTCAAGCGCGACGTGGTCCCGGGCCACCCGAACGCCTTCGAGATCACCGCGACCAAGGAGGGTACGTTCGCGGGCCGCTGCGCCGAGCTCTGCGGTATCTATCACTCGCAGATGCTGTTTAACGTGAGGGTAGTGAGCCCCCAGGAGTTTGACACGTTCCTCGCGAGCCAGCCGTCCGGGAGCACCCAGTGACCATCGTCAGGCCGCATGCACCGACCGTCCCTTCGCACGAGCAGCACCGGAAGGGTTCGGTCATCGTCTCCTGGATGTCGTCCACCGACCACAAGGTGATCGGCTACCTGTACCTGATCGCCTCGTTCGGGTTCTTCCTGCTGGCCGGGCTGATGGCCATGGTCATGCGGTCCGAGCTAGCCGCTCCCGGCATGCAGGTGGTGGGCTTCGACGCCTACAACCAGCTGTTCACCATGCACGGCACGATCATGCTGCTGCTGTTCGCGACCCCGCTGTTCGTGGGTTTCGCGAACGTGGTCATGCCGCTGCAGATCGGTTCGCCGGACGTGGCGTTCCCGCGGCTGAACATGCTCAGCTGGTACATGTTCGTGCTCGGCGGGCTGATAGTGGTCAGCGGGTTCATCAGCCCGGGCGGGGCTGCCAGCTTCGGCTGGACCGGCTACACACCGCTGTCCGACGTCGTTCGCTCCCCTGGTATCGGCGGCGACCTGTGGGTGATGGGTCTGGCGCTGTCCGGGATGGGCACGATCCTGACCGGGGTGAACTTCGTCACGACGATCCTCTGCATGCGGGCGCCGGGCATGACGATGTTCCGCATGCCGATCTTCACTTGGAACGCCCTGTTCACCAGCGTGCTGGTGCTGCTCGCGTTCCCGGTGCTCGCCGCGGCCCTGTTCGGCCTGGAGGCGGACCGGAAGCTGGGCGCGCACATCTTCGACCCCGCCAACGGCGGGGCGATCCTCTGGCAGCACCTGTTCTGGTTCTTCGGCCACCCCGAGGTGTACATCATCGCGCTGCCGTTCTTCGGCATCATCACCGAGATCGTCCCCGTGTTCAGCCGCAAGCCCCTGTTCGGCTACAAGAGCATGGTCGGCGCCACCATCGCGATCACCGGGCTTTCAATGACGGTGTGGGCCCACCACATGTTCACCACCGGCGCGGTGCTGCTGCCCTTCTTCGCGTTCATGTCCTTCCTCATCGCGGTGCCGACCGGGATCAAGTTCTTCAACTGGACCGGCACGATGTGGCGCGGGCACCTCACCTTCGAGACGCCGATGCTGTTCGCCGTCGGTTTCCTGGTGACGTTCCTGTTCGGCGGGCTCACCGGGGTCATCCTCGCGTCGCCGCCGCTCGACTTCCCCACCCAGGACTCCTACTTCGTGGTCGGCCACTTCCACTACGTGGTCTTCGGCACGGTGGTGTTCGCGATGTTCGGCGGCTTCTACTTCTGGTGGCCGAAGATGACGGGGAAGATGCTGGACGAGGCCCTCGGCAAGATCCACTTCTGGACACTGTTCATCGGATTCCACGCCACCTTCCTGGTCCAGCATTGGCTCGGCACCGAGGGGATGCCGCGCCGGTACGCCGACTACGGCGTCGAGGATGGCTTCACCACGCTGAACATGATCTCCTCGGTCGGCGCGTTCCTGCTCGGCCTGTCGACGCTACCGTTCCTCTACAACGTGTGGCGTACCGCCCGTAAGGGCGAGCGGGTGACGGCCGACGACCCGTGGGGCCACGGCAACTCGCTGGAGTGGGCGACCTCCTGTCCACCTCCGCGGCACAACTTCACGTCGATTCCGCGAATCCGCTCCGAGCGCCCGGCCTTCGACCTGCACTACCCACAGATCGTGGGCGAGGGCGCCGTCCCGCCGACCCGTGAGCTGAGGTAACGCATGAAGGTCGAGGGCTACCTCTTCGTTCTGGTCGCGGCCTTCTTCGCCGTGGCGGACGTCGTCTACTGGTTCTGGTCCAAGGACCCGACCGGAACCACCGCCCTGGGGCTGTCAGTTGGTCTCGCCGTCCTCGTCGGCTTCTACCTCCTCTTCACCGGGCGGCGTACCGAGCCGCGGCCGGAGGACGACTCGGAGGGAGAGATCGAAGAGGGAGCGGGGGAGTACGGCTTCTACAGCCCGCACAGCTGGTGGCCGGCGTTCACAGCGACGTCCGCGGCGGTGCTGAGCGTGGGATTGATCATCGGCTGGTGGTTGTTCCTGATCGGGGCGATGTGTCTGCTCCTGTCGGCCATCGGCTTCGTCTTCGAGTACTACCGAGGCCATTTCTCGCACTGACACACGGGTATCGGTCGGGTTCGGGCAGAATATATGGCCTGGGCCGAAGGCAACGATCCGGGCGGGGAGAGCGTCTCACTCATAGGTGGGGCCGTCGTCCCGCATGGCACGCCGCCGTGCGGGCACAAGACTTTATATGCGGGTTTTCTGGGCCCACGCGGTGGGGCGCAGCAGGGGAGGTCAGGAGTGCAGCACAACGTCGGCGCGTGGATACGACGCCGCCGGGTGGGGGTCGTTCCCGTTCTGGTCGTCGCGCCGCTTATGCTGGCGTCGGCGTGTTTCGGTGCGTCGTCCGCCGAGGAACGGCCCAAGCCACCGGCCGCGCAGGTGACGATCGAGCCGCAGGATGGCACCGAGAAGGTGCGTCCGGAGGATCCCATCAAGATCGCCGCGAGCAAGGGGACGCTGCAGTCCGTCAGCGTCAAGTCCTCGAAGGATCGGGTGCTCCAAGGTGAGCTGAGCCCGGACCGGACGACGTGGACCTCCCGGTGGACGCTGCACCCGTCGACCTCGTACGACGTGGAGGCCACCGCCGTCAACCCCGATGGCCGCGAGACACAGGTGAAGAGCTCCTTCTCCACCCTCGACCCGAAGTCGAGCTTGGATGCCAGCTCCGTGATCGAGGACGGGCAGAAGGTCGGCGTCGGGATGCCGATCATCGTGAACTTCGACAGCCCGGTCTACAACAAGAAGAACGTCGAGCGTGCGTTGGAGGTCAGGACCTCCGAGGCGGTCACCGGCGCCTGGTACTGGATGAACAGGCAGGAGGTGCACTTCCGCCCCAAGAAGTACTGGCCGGCGAACAGCAAGGTGCGCCTCGTCGGCCACCTGACCGGGGTCCGTGCGGGGAAGGGGATGTACGGAACCGATGACCTGAACGTGAACTTCAAGATCGGCGACAAACATATCTCCAAAATCGACACCAACGACCACACGATGACCGTTAAGGAGAACGGGGACAAGATCAAGACGTTTCCGATGAGCGCGGGCCGTTCCTCCTACCCGACCACGAGCGGCACCCACGTGGTCTTCGAGAGAAGCCCGGTGGTGGTCATGGACTCGGCCACGGTCGGCATCCCGAAGGGCTCCCCGGAGTACTACCGCATCACCGCGTACTGGACCGTCAAGTTCACCTTCAGCGGCCTGTACACGCACTCCGCCCCGTGGTCCCTCTACGCGCAGGGGAACAGCAACGTCAGCCACGGGTGCATCAACCTGAGCCCCGACCGCGCGAAGTGGTTCTACGACTGGTCCCTTGTCGGTGACATCATCAAGATCACCGGAACCCCGCGCGAGCTTGAGTGGGGCAACGGCTGGACCGACTGGGAGAAGCCGTGGGACGAGTGGCTGGAGGGCAGCGCCCTCGATGAGCCGGTCAAGACCAACCAGCTCGACGGCACGGCACGGTCGCCGTCGCCAACCAGCTCGGCAACCGGCTCGCCGACGAGTACGAGTTCGCCGACGCAGTCCCCGTAGCCCCCACAGGGGACGTTGTCACCGTGGAGCCGGTTCGAACAGTTCCACTGGGTTCCCCGAGGGATCGTCGAGCAGGATCTGCTTACCGCCCTGGCCGGTGACGATGTCGTTGCGGAACCGCGCACCGGCCGCGTGCAGCGCCTCGACCGTCACGGCGAGATCGTCCACCTCGAGCTGGATGCGGTTCCAGCCGCCCGGCTCCGGCCTGCGGCCGTCGAGCATGGGTTGGGCAGCTCCTCCGGGTCCGGTCGGTGCGTTCAACAGCAGACGCAGGTCGCCGCGGGACAGCATCGCGAAGCCGGGCGCGGGGTGAAACTCGACGGTGAAGCCGAGATGGGCGGTGTAGAAGGCGACGGCATCGGCCACGTCGTCCACGATGTACCGGACGCTGACGGTGGTCACGTCTATTACCTCACAAGAGGAAGATCAGGCCTGTCCATGAATCCGTGACCCATTGTCCGGGGCCGTGTCACTCCGTTGAGCTGAGTTCTCTGTGCTCCGCCTCGCCGTGCTCGCCGCGGTGATGCTCGGCCGGTACGACCTCGATCTCGTCCCTGGTGTAGAGCCGGTTGAGGGCGGCCCGGAGCTTGGCCCGAACCCCGCGGCTGTGCGGGGCCGGAACGCCGCCGTCGTCGCGGGCCGGAAGGGCGATCTGCGGAATCTCCTTCTTCCCCTCGAGGTGCGCCTGGGCCTCCTCCGACGGTGTCTCCGTGACCTCGATGAACTCCCCGCTGGGCAGACGTTTGATGATGCCGCTCTCCACGCCGTGCTCGAGCAGCTCCCGGTCGCGGCGCTGCAGGCCGAGGCAGACCCGTTTAGCGACGACGAACGCGATGACGGGCCCGACGAAGAGCGCGATGCGGAAGAACCACGTGGTCGCGAACAGCGGGATGTCGAAGGTGGTTGCGAAGAGGTCGTTCCCGGCGGCGGCCCACAGCACACCGTAGAAGACGACCCCGGCCATCCCGAATCCGGTTCGGGTGGGTGCGTTGCGCGGCCGGTCGAGCAGTTGGTGGTGGCGTTTGTCGCCGGTGACCCACTGTTCGATGAACGGATACAAGAGGAGCACGGTGAACAGCAAGCCGGGTATCACCAGCGCCGGGATCACGATGCTCAAGGTGAGCGTGTGCCCCAACGCGCTGTACTCCCAGGCAGGCATCAGCCGCACAGCGCCCTCGAGGAAGCCGAAGTAGAAGTCGGACTGCGAGTCGGCGGTGATCTGGGCCGGGTTGTACGGACCGTACAGCCAGATCGGGTTGATCTGGACCAGGGCACCCATCAGCGCGGTGACCCCGAAGACGAACATGAAGAAGCTGCCGGTCTTCGCCACGAAGTACGGGTAGAACGGCGCACCGACGACGGTCTTCTCGGTGGAGCGCTTCCTCGCGAAGTTGCCGTGCTTCTGGTACCACATGATCACGACGTGCGCCGTGATCAGCGCGAGCAGGATTCCGGGGATCAGCAGCACGTGCAGGATGTAGAAGCGAGGTATCAGGAGGGTGCCCGGGAACTCGCCGCCGAAGAGGAAGAACGAGACGTAGGTCCCGACCACCGGAATGCCGATGGCCATCCCCTGGGTGATCTTCAGGCCGATGCCGGAGAGAAGGTCGTCGGGTAGCCCGTACCCGATGAACCCGTTGGCGAACGCCAGGATGAACATGGTCACCCCGATCACCCAGTTGAGCTCCCGGGGCTTGCGGAACGCTCCGGTGAAGAAGACCCGGAGCATGTGCACCATGATTCCGGCGATGAAGATGATGGCGGACCAGTGGTGGATCTGCCGCATGAGCAGCCCACCGCGCACGTCGAAGCTGATGTGCAGCGTGGAGGCGTACGCCGCGCTCATCTCCACGCCCTGCAGGTTCTCGTACGACCCGTTGTAGGTGACGTGCTCTGCGCTGGGCTCGAAGAAAAAGGAGAGGAATGTGCCGGTGAGCAGCAGCACCACGAACGAGTACAGGGCGATCTCACCCAGCAGGAACGCCCAGTGGTCGGGGAAGAGCTTCCGCAGGGAGCGGGTGACGAAGTTGGCCGAGCCGAACCTCTCGTCGATGTAGGTGCCGGTGCCGCCTATCAGCCTTCGTGTTGGGGAAGTCCTAGGTGTCATCCGCGCTCCCAGAAGCTCGGGCCAACGGGCTCGTGAAAGTCGCTCAGTGCTATCAAGTATCCCTCGCTGTCCACGCCGATCGGCAGCTGGGGTAGCGGTCGAGTGGCCGGCCCGAAGATGACCTCCGCCGCGCGGCTGGCGTCGAATGTGGACTGGTGGCAGGGGCACAGGATGCGGTGTGTCTGCTGCTCGTACAGACCCGCCGGGCACCCGACGTGGGTGCAGATCTTCGAGTAGGCGATGATCCCGTCGACGGTCCACGCCATCTTGTCCGGCGGCAGGTGGAGGTCTTCGGGCCGCATCTTGATCAGCATCACGGTGGCCTTGGCGAGGGCCTCGAGGTCGTGCTCGAAGCCCTCCGGTATCACGGTGATATAGCTTCCGGGCCAGGCCAGATCGCTGGCCCTGACGTGTCGGCCGCTGCCCTCGACCACCAGTCGCATGCCCTTCTTCCAGGCCGTGTGCCGCAGCACGGTCCCGGGCAGCGGGCCGAGGTCGCGGAACAACACCAGGGGGGCGATGCCGAGCGGCACCAGGGCGGCCAGCAACGCACGCCGGAGCAGCGGGCGACGGAGGAAGCGGCTGTCCGCGGTTCCCTGGTCGAAGTACTCGACGACGTCGCGCCGCTCCTCCACCGAGGAGGGCATCGGATGGATCTCCTCGACGAGCTCCCGCGGCGCCATGACGCGGCGCACCCAGTACGTGCCGCCACAGGCGACCCCCAGGAAGGCCGCCGCCATCGAAAGGCCCAGCCAGCGGTTCGACAGCGCGGTCTCAGCCATCCCGCTGACCGGGAAGGCGATGTAAGCTGCGACGAAGCCGATGCTGCCGAGGAGCGAGAGACCGAAGAAGAAGGCGACCACGCGTTCGGCCTTCTTGATCTTCTTCGGGTCCTCGTCCCGCTCGGCGCGCGGCGTCGCCGGCGGGCCGGCAGCGCCCTCGTCGTCACCCAGAAGGTATTGCGTCTCCGTGGGCCTCGGCGTGCCGATGACGCGCCGAGGCCGCCCGCCGCTCGAGCGGCCGACGTCGGTGTCCTTGTCACTCATGGGTCAGCGTGTCCCGAGTCAGTCGTGTTGTTTCTTCGCTGTCATCCACAGCGCCGCCGCAATCAGCAGCCCGATTCCGATGAGCCAGCCCGCCAGTCCCTCGGTTACCGGGCCGAAGCGGCCGAGGCCGAAACCGCCCGGGTTCGGCTCCTCCCGGACGTCCACGATGAACTTGATGACCGCCAACTTCTCCTCGGCGCTGAGGGTGTCGCCGCCGAACACCGGCATGGCGCCGGGGCCGGTGATCATGGCCTCGTAGATCTGGGTCGGTGTCGCGTCGTGGAGGTCCGGCGCTTCCTTGCCGCCGGTCAGTGCCCCGCCCGATCCGGCGAAGTTGTGGCACTGGGCGCAGTTGGCCCGGAAGAGATTGCCGCCGAGCGCGACGTCGGCGCCCTCGTAGGCGATATCGGACCCGGACGGGATCGGCGGGCCGCCGCCGAGCGACTGCACGTAGGCGGCGATCTGCTCGGTCTCCTCCTGGTTGAACACCCTGCGCTTCCGCGGCTGCTGCGGCGCGTCCGGGTTCATCGCCGGCATCCGACCGGTGCTGACCTGGAGGTCCACGGCCGCGGCACCCACCCCTATGAGCGAGGGGGCCACGTCGGTGCCCTCCCCGTTCTGGCCGTGGCAGGTCGAGCAGGACTGGCTGTAGAGCTGCTTTCCCTCGCGGATGTCCTGCAACGGGACGCGCGACGAGACAGCCTCGGCACCGCCGGTCGAGTCGGGCATCAGCGCCATGTACCCGGCGCCGAGGCCGAAGAGAGCCAGCAGCATGACGGCGTAGCCCGCCCTTGGGTGGCGCCGTCTCACGGTGATCCACTTCACGGATTTCCTCGTTCGGGTCACTGGATGAGGAAGATGGTCGTAAAGAGTCCGATCCAGACAACGTCGACGAAGTGCCAGTAGTACGACACGACGACCGCACTGGTTGCCTGCTCGTGGGTGTAGCGCTTCGCGGCGTAGGTGCGTCCCAGCAGGAAGAGGAACGCGATGAGACCGCCGGTCACGTGCATGCCGTGGAAGCCGGTGGTGATGTAGAAGACCGAGCCGAAGGCGCTGGACCCCATGGTCAGCCCCTCGTGCAGGATCAGCGTTGTGTATTCGTACGCCTGCGCGCCGACGAAGGCGGCGCCCATGAGGAAGGTGACGAGAATCCACAGGCGCACCTTGCGTACGTCGCCGCGTTCCGCCGCGAAGACGGCGAACTGACACGTCACCGAGGACAGCACCAGGTCGATCGTGATGACCGTGTCGTAGGGCACGTCCAAGTGGATCGGCGGCCACGGGGCGCCCGCGCCGATCTGCACGGACCGGATGGTGAAGTACATCGCGAACAGCGCCGCGAAGAACATCACCTCGGAGGACAACCAAATGATCGTGCCCACGCGCACGATGTTGGGTCGCTGAGCCCGCTCCGGTGGGCTCACGTCGATCGCGGTTGCTGTCGCCACGTCGGCCATTATTGCGGTACCCCCTGCCCAGTGCGTCACCGACCCCCTGGCAACGGTTCACCCTACAGACGGCGGATAGGTTGGCTGCGTGACACCGCTGTTCGTCCTGGCCGCCGAGGCGCCGACGGTGCCGCCCCCGCTGACGGTGACGCGCGGGTTCACGGCGTGGGAGTTCGACCCCTACCTAGCCGCGGTCGTGCTCGTCGCGGCGGGCCTCTACCTGTACGGGGTGTGGCGGCTGCGGGGTCGAGGCGACAGATGGTCCGGCTGGCGTACCTTCTCGTTCGTCGTCCTCGGCCTCGGCTCCATCGTGGTCGCCACCCAGTCGTTCCTGGCCACCTACGACACGACCCTGTTCAGCGTGCACATGGTCCAGCACATGGTGCTGTCGATGGTTTCGCCCATCTTCCTCGCCCTGGGCGCACCGGTCACGCTCGCCCTCCGCACCCTCGCCCGCCGGCCGCGCCGCTGGCTGCTGGTGCTGCTGCACAGCCGGGTGAGCAAGGTGTTGACCTTTCCGCTTCTGACCTGGTCGGTGTTCGTGGGTACGCCGTTCGCCCTGTACTTCACCTCGTGGTACGGGTTGACCCTGCGCAACACGTACTTCCACGAGGCGCTGCACCTGCACTTCCTGCTCGTCGGCTGCCTGTTCTTCTGGCCGCTGCTCGGTCTCGACCCGGTGCCGGGCCGCATTCCGTACCCCTTCCGCATGCTGGTGGTGTTCCTCGCGCTGCCGGTGCACGCCTGGCTCGGCATCGCGATCATGAGCAGCACCGAGGTGCTGGGCGGCGACTGGTACGCGAACCTCGGCCGGGAGTGGGGCGCCAGCTCGCTGTCCGACCAGCGGACCGGGGGAGGCATCCTGTGGGCCAGCGGTGACCTGGTCGGGTTGATCATCCTCGGCTCGCTGTTCGTGCAGTGGCTGCACGCCTCCGAGCGAGAGGCGGAACGGGTCGACCGCAGGCTCGACCGCCAAGAGCGCCGCGCGGCGGGGGAGCCCGGGGAGGAGTCGGAGCTCGCCGCGTACAACGCCATGCTCGCCCGCCTGCACGCGCGCAGTCGACGTTAGGGGGTGTCGCCCGCGCCTCGCAGGTAGGCGACGATCATCTCGCCGACCATCTTGCGGTGCCTGGCCTTGTGCTCCGGCACCGTCAAGTCGCGGCCGAACAGCGCGCCGAAGGTGTGCTGGTTGGCGACCCGGAAGAAGCAGAACGCGCCGATCATCATGTGCACGTCGATGGCGTCGACCTCGGTGACGAAGTCACCGCTGGCCTGGCCCGCGGCGAGGATTCGCGAGATGAGGTCGAGCACAGGGGTGCCGAGGTTGGCCAGCACCTTCGATTTGCGGAGGTGCTCGGCGTGGTGGATGTTTTCGATGCTGACGAGCTTGATGAAGTCTTGGTGGGCGTCGTGGTGGTCGAAGGTCAGCTCGGCCAGCGTGCGAATCGCCTCGACCGGGGCCAGGTGCTCCACGTCGACGGTACGCTCCGCGGCGCGTACCTCGCGGTAGGCCTTCTCCAGGACGGCGACGTAGAGCTGTTCCTTGCCGCCGAAGTAGTAGTAGATCATCCGCTTGGTCGTGCGGATGAGCGCGGCGATCTCGTCGACCCTGGCACCGGCGTAACCGCGCCGCGCGAACTCCGCCTGCGCGACCGCCAAGATCTCCGCCTTGGTGCGCTGGGCGTCACGCTGGCGATCACCCGTGGTTCGGGCGACGGGTTGCGAGGACATGCGGCTCCACGTGGCTGACGGACCCGGCTCGACCCAATCCTAGGGGTGCAGTGCGTGTCGAGCGGCGCCGGCGTGTTGGACCGCGAGCCGGATGGGAGCGTTGCTTGCGCCGTAACCTTGGTAGCCGCCGCTGCGCTGGACGATCTCGAAGAAGACACGCCCCACGGCGACGGTGTAGACGTGCAGGAACTCCCCGTACTCGTCGCGGTCGTAGAGCAGGCCGAGGTCTCTGATCGTGGGCTCGACCTGGTACCGAGCTTCGAGATCGTCGTAGTAGTTGGCGGGGATCGGCAACAGTAGGTCGCCGAGAGTGCGGAGCCGGCGGGCGGTGGCGACGATGTCCTGACTGGCGAGCGCGACGTGCTGGTAGGGCAGGTCCGGGCGGGAGGGTTGCGGGCCGATGTGGGTGATGTTGAGCGCGACGCGGATGGCGCCGTCGGGGCTGGTCACCGCCCTGCTGCGGAGCAGGCCGTAGGGGTCGGCAAGCTCCAAGCTCTCGTGTCGCCGTAGGCCGAGGACGCTGCTGTAGAACAGCGAAGCCTCGTCGAAGTGATGCCATGGCTGGGTGAGCGCCACGTGGTCGATGTGGGTGATGTCCCCGGTAACCGGACCTTTGGGGCCGAAGTCGTCTGTCCAGCTGGGGTGGTCCGGCTGCGCCGTACGGCAGAAGAACAGCGGCGTCCCGTCGGGAGCGGCGACCGCGTCCAGGGGTGCTTCTTCTGGAGCGCGCCGCCGCGGAAGCACCGGGGCCAGCAGCGACTGGGCGCGTTCCACCGATCCGGCGGGGTCGGGGCTTTCGAGCCCGATCGCGGCGAGTTCCGGTCCATCGCCGCCGGTGTTCAGCAGGATACGCGCGTCGCCCTGCTCCCATAGTTCGACCGGTTTGCCGGGATGTGTTCCCGTTCGTAGGAATCCGAGCGCGGTCAGCAGCTCGCTGAGCCGGGCGGTGTCGGGCGTGGCCAGCTCGGCGAAGGCGAACCCGGTCGGGATCACCGGTCGCGGTATCGGGGGAGCCTGGCCCAGGCGGTGGGCTACGGATTCCTCCAGCGTGATCAGCGAGCGCATGGCATCGACGGCGGTGCGGTCGGCGTCCGCTTGGCGGAAGACGTCGTTGAATACCTCGAGCGACAGCGGGCCCGTGTACCCCGCTCGCAGTACGTGGGCCACGAGCCCGGCGACGTCGAAATCGCCTTGACCGGGGAAGCAGCGGTAGTGGCGGCTCCATTGCAATACGTCCATGGCCAGCAACGGTGCGTCGGCGAGTTGGAGGAAGAAGATTCTGTCAGCGGGTATCGCCTCGATGCCGCCCGGGTCGGAGCCACGGGACAGAATGTGGAAGCTGTCGAGGCAGGTCCCCAGGTGCGGGTGGTCGGCCATCCGCACGATCCGCCATGCGTGCAGGTAATCGTTGACGTGTCGTCCCCAAGCGAGCGCCTCGTAGGCGACTCGGATCCCGTGCTCGGCAGCCCGCTCTCCGAGTAGACGCAGGTGCTCGGCCGCCAGCTCGTCGTCGTCAACCGCATCGGGGGAGATGTTGGAGCAGACGAGGAGCTGGGTCACCCCGAGCCGCTCCATCACCTCGAACTTGCGCTCGGCCCGGCGCAGGTTACGGGCGAGGAGGTCGGCCGGCACCGCCTCGAAGTCGCGGAACGGCTGGTAGAGGTCGATACTCACGCCGAGGTCCGCAGCACGCAGACGCACCTCCTGCGGGGAGAGCGGGCAGGTGAGCAGGTCGTTCTCGAAGATCTCGACGCCGTCGAACCCGGCGTGTGCGATGGCTGCCAGTTTCTCGGTCAGCGAGCCGCTGACCGATACCGTGGCGATGGACTTGCGCACACCTTCCTCCCTGTTAGGCGACGATCAGATCGGCCAGGTGGGCGAACATCCGCTCGGCATCCGGATCGCGTCCGGTGAACAGGCGGAAGGCGTGGGCGGCCTGGAAGACGACCATGCCGCCGCCGTCGAGGGTGCGGCAGCCAAGCGCCCTCGCATGGCGCAGCAGCGCGGTCTCCAGCGGGCGGTAGACCACATCGGCCACCCAAAGATTGGGATGCAGAAGCTCGGCGGGCAGCGGCAGCCCCGGATGGGCAGCCATGCCGATCGGCGTCGCGTTCACCAGGCCGTCGGCGTGGGGCAGAAGTTCGGCCAGCTCGGTATGGGTCGCGGCGCGGGCACGGTCCCCGCCGAACCGGCGCGTCAGCCCGGCGGCCAACGACGCAGCCACGCCAGGCTTGGCGTCGACGAGGGTGACCTGGTCGGCGGCGAGGGTGAGGAGCGCATGCGCGACCGCGGCGCCCGCGCCCCCCGCCCCGAGTTGCACGATCCGGCGGGTCGGCGCGTCGGGCAGGCCACGGGCGAAGGACTGGGCGAATCCCACCCAGTCCGTGTTGTGGCCGATCGCTCGGCCTCCGTCGAAGGTGATGGTGTTGACCGCGCCGAGCGTCGCGGCCTCCTCCGACATCTCGTCCAGGTACGGAATGACCGTCTGCTTGCACGGATGGGTGATGTTGAGGCCGTCGTAGCCGAACTGCCTCGCCATGTGGACCACCTCGCCGACGTCGTCGGGGCCCAGCCCGAGATCGGCGATGTCGATGAGCCGGTAGACATAGCGCAGGCGATGGTGGTCCGCCTCGCGCTCGTGCAGGGCGGGGCTGAGTGACGGCCCGATGCCCGAGCCGACCAGCCCAACCAGGTACGAGGTCATTCGATCGCGGAGACGCGGAACATGTTCGTCCCGCTCATGCCGACGCCGAAGCCGGGACCGAGGGGGTCTTCCCGGGTTTCGCGCCGAGCACCTCGGTAGGGACCTTGTGGGTTTCCCGGGCGGTCGCCACGGCGATCACGTTGACGACGCAGAGGGCCGCCGTGAAGATGGAAACGCCGAGCCAGCTACCCTTGCCCGTTCCCGAGATCGCGGTCGCCATGGTGGGGGCGAAGCCGGCGATCGCAAAGCCGATCTGGGTGCCGATCGCCATGCCGGACAGGCGCACCCGGGTGCTGAACATCTCTCCGTAGAACGACGGCCAGATCGCGTTGGTCGCGCTATACACCACGCCGAACATCAGAATGCCGAAGAGGAAGATCAAGGCGTAGTTGCCGGTGGAGATGGATCCGAGATAGGCGAAGATCAGCACCGCGCAGCCCAGCGAGCCGCCGATGAACACCGGCTTCCGCCCCACGCGGTCCGACAGGGTCGCCCACATCGGGATCGCGATCAGGGCTGTGACGTTGGCGAGCACACCCACCCACAGCATGGTCGCGTTTTCCAGCCCGACCGTGTTAACCGCGTAGGACAGGGCATGGACCGTGAAGATGGTGCTCACGGACGCGATGACGGCGGCAGCGACCACACGTAGCACGTCGGCCCAGTAGTCGCGGAACAGCACCGCCAGCGGCAGCTTCGCGACGCTGTTGGTCGCGACCGCCCGCTCGAACACCGGGGTCTCCTCCAGCGTGCGCCGGATGATGAGTCCGACAACGGCGACGACCGCGCTGAGCCAGAACGGCACCCTCCAGCCCCAGGAAAGCAGCTGCTCATCGGGAAGGGCGGCGACCGGGAGGAAGATGGCGGTTGCGATGATCTGGCCGGCCTGGGTGCCGTTGAGGGTGAAGCTTGTGTAGTAGGCGCGGCGGTTCGGCGGGGCATGCTCGAGGGTCATCGAGTTCGCTCCGGCCTGCTCGCCGGACACCGAGAAGCCCTGCACCAGTCGAAGTGTCACCAGGAGTGCTGGAGCCAACACGCCCGCCTGGCCGTAGGTGGGCAGGCAGCCGACAAGGAAGGTCGAGGTCCCCATCAGCACCACCGTGAAGACCAGAACCTTCTTCCGCCCGAACCTGTCGCCGACGTGGCCGAGGACAAACGAGCCGACCGGCCGGGCGAGGTAGCCCACGCCGAAGGTAGCCAGGGCCAGCAGCGTCCCCGTGGCGGGGGCGGACTCCGGGAAGAAGATCCTGCCGAAGACCAGGGCAGCGGCGGTGCCATAGATGAAGAAGTCGTAGTACTCGAGCGCGCTGCCGATCCAGGCGGCGATCGCCGCCTTGCGGGGCTTGCCTTGTACGACGGGAGCTGGGTTACCGGTCATAGCGGGCTCCTCTGGCGCGGGACAGCTGACGATCGGGTTGTGGGGTCGACGCCTGGGCGACCAATAGCCACGCGGATGGGATGTTAACTTACTAGTTCGTACATTGCTAGCCGCTTGCCGTCCCGCTCACGGTCAACGGGGCGCGAAGCGCCCCGCGCGTAGGTCGTCGAAGGGCAGGCGGACGAGCCGCGTCCGCTCCTCGACCGGCAGGCCGGCCCAGCTCCGCCACATCGCCGCCACCCAGGCCCACCGCTGCTCCGGGTCGCCGATGTCGTCGCCGTCGAAGTCGTCGTGGTAGGGGTGGACGGCGCGTACCGAGCGCGAGACCGCACGCGCGTCGTCGCGGAGGGCGTCGTACCCCCGCTGTGCCACCACGAACTGCTCGTTCTCTAGCAGCCGCCGGTTCGCATCGGCGGTGGCCGAGGGCTCGTCTCCGGCCAGGTCCGCCCAGATGGCCTCATAGCTGGCCATGCGAGCCCCCTCCCGGTCGCGCAGCCGTGCCAGGGCGACCGCCGTCGCCGGATCGTCCACGAAGGCCTCATGCAACCATGCCACGTCGGCGAAGATCCGCCGGCAGGTGTCGACCAGCATCCGGCAGTAGGCGTTGTCGACGCCGTGTTCGACCGCGTTCGCCAGACCCTGCACGATCGGCGCGCCGGCGAGGTGGGCGAGCCCTGCCCACAACAGGTGGTGTGGGCGCTCCAGGTACAGCCGGCCGTAGTAGTCGTACACCTGGATCATCGGCTCGATGCAGGCTGCGGTACCCCTCGCGGGTTGGAGCGGAGCACCCGCGGCGGTGCCAAAGGCCGCGCGACGGGCCCGCTCCCGGTAGGACTCGGCCAGCGCCGTCGGGCCGCTCCTTCCGATGAATGGTCCACTCATCCGCTAGTGGTCTGTAAGAACGTTGGTTTTAGTCTTCGCGCGGCGGATGCTGGCGAGGATCTCGTCGGCGTGTTTGGTCCAGGTGAAGGGCCGTGGGTGGTTGTTCCAGCCGTCGATGAACGCGCCGATGGCGGCGGTCAG
>WHSR01000158.1 GCA_009379995.1 Streptosporangiales bacterium | reverse complement strand
TAAGCCCAGGCAGATACGGAAAACAGCGAACAAGCGTGTATCTAGGCCGAACAGCGATTCCCACCAGCTGCCAGCCCGCCGACCTGCATCTTCACCCTCGATCGCGGCCCAGCACCCCGATTAGCTGCGGAACCCCGGACCGTCAACCGCGACTGCTATCGGACGTTTCCGGGCGCTTTCATTTCGGCGAAAATGTGGTGATAGATCGGGCCTTGACCCGGTAAGGAGGCTCGGGCGATGGAACGCCGAACCTTTCTCCGCGCATCGATGGTCGGCATGGGTGCCGCGGCCTTCGCCGGAAGCCTGTGGCGCATCGCTGTCGCCGACCCTGCCCAGAACGCACCCGGCCCGTACGGGCCGCTGCAGCCCGCAGACGCCAACGGCATCCAGCTGCCGGCCGACTTCACCAGCCAGGTGATCGCGCGCTCCACCCAGCCTGTCCCGGGCATCTCCCATATCTGGCACGGCGCGCCCGACGGGGGCGCGTGCTTCGCCGACGGCGGCGGCTGGACCTACGTGTCCAACGCCGAGATCGGCGGGGGTGGTGGCGGCGCGTCGGCGATCCGCTTCGATTCCGGCGGGGAGAGCGCCTCGGCGTCCTCCATCCTGTCCGGTACCAACCGCAACTGCGCGGGCGGCGCGACGCCCTGGAACACCTGGCTGTCGTGCGAGGAGGTGGACAGCGGCCGGGTCTGGGAGACGTACCCCTTCGGCGGCTCGGCGGTGGTCCGCCCGGCGATGGGGCGGTTCACCCACGAGGCCGCCGCCTCCGACCCCGTCCGTCGCGTTGTCTACCTCACCGAGGACAAGGGCGACGGCTGCTTCTACCGCTTCGTCCCGGACACCTGGGGCGACCTGTCGTCGGGGACGCTGCAGGTCCTCCGGGCGGGTTCGGCCACCTCCGGCTCGTTAACCTGGGGCTCCGTACCGGACCCGGACGGCTCGCCGACCGCGACGCGCGACCAGGTCTCCGGCGCCAAGCGGTTCAGCGGCGGCGAGGGCTGCTACTACGCGAACGACACAGTCTGGTTCACCACCAAGGGCGACAATCGGGTCTGGCAGGTCAACCTCGCCGAGGACACCTACGAGCTCGCCTACGACGACAACCTGGTCGACCCGGGCGCCGCACCGCTCACAGGCGTCGACAACATCGCCGGCTCCAGTTCCGGAGATCTCTACGTCACCGAGGACGGCGGCAACATGGAGATCTGCATGATCACCCCGGACGACACGATCTCGGTCTTCCTGCGCATCACCGGGCAGGGCTCATCGGAGATCACCGGGCCGGCCTTCAACCCCGCGGGCGACCGGCTATACTTCTCCTCCCAGCGCGGCACCTCCGGGTCCTCCGCCGGCGGCATCACCTACTGCGTGACGGGCCCGTTCCGCACCTGATCGGTCGCGCGGGGCGGGGGAGTGAGCGGAACGTCGAAGAGTGTGGGCGCCTCGTTGGTCTGTGCGCCTTCGATGGAAAGGAGCCGGAGCTTCGTCCCGGTGCCGCCGTTCGCGGAGAAGCCCCCGACCTTGCCGCCGGCCGCGAGCACCCGATGGCACGGCACGATGATCGCGAACGGGTTTCGCCCGAGCGCCTGCCCCACGGCGCGTGCCAGCCCCGGGTCGCCGAGTCGCCTCGCGACCTCGCCGTACGAGAGCGTCGCGCCCGGCGGAATGGTGCGCGCTACCTCGTAGACGCGCCGGTGGAACGGAGGCACGCGTTCCATGTCGAGCGCGACCGCGGACAGGTCGCTCGCCTCGCCCTGCAGGAGTGCGACGACGCCGTCGAGGGCGCGCCGCACGTCCGGTGGCGGTGGCGCTTCGCGCGCTCCCGGATATCGCCGGAGCATGCGGGCCCGGGCGGCGAGCTCGCTGCCCTCCGGGAGCTGTACGCCGACGATGCCGCGCCCGCCCCATACGATGCCGCATCGGCCGATGGCCGTATCGAACAGCGTGAAGCCGTGTGCCGTCATGGTCTGGCCTGCTCGTCTCGTCCTTTGCCGCCCATCCGCCCTGCCGTAACCTTCGTCTCATGAACAGTAGGCTCGTAACCGGTCATCGTCAATAGTAGGTTGGAAGCGTACGTGTCTGAGGGTGACGACCAGGTGCCGGCGGGCGGCGCGCCGCCGGACGAGGATGCCGCGGGGTCTGCACCGCTCCCGCTGCGGTGGGTGGAGGAACTGGTCAACACGCGGAACGTCGAGGACGACACCGACGAGATCGCCACGGCCGACGCACTGGCCGATTGGCTGCGCGCCCGGCGGCTGTTGCCGGCCGGGGCATCTGTCACCGCCGCCGCGCACCGCCGGGCGGTACGGGTGCGGGAGGGCCTGCGTGCGCTGATCGCCGCCAACAACCCCGAGCCGGCCGCGCATCCCGCCGGCGAGCGCCAGCATCCGGACGGTGTCGACCCAGAAGCCCTCGCCGACCTGGCCGGCCTGGCCCACGACCTTCCGTTGGTACTCGACGTGACCGGCCGGCCGCCCCGGCTCGTACCCCGCGACCCCGAGTCGGTGGACGTCGCGCTCGCCCGGCTGCTCGCCGCGGTCGCCGAGGCTGTGGCCGACGGGACCTTGGATCGGCTCAAGGCGTGCCGGGAGCCGGGTTGCCGGTGGGCGTACTACGACCACTCCCGGAACCGGTCCCGGGCGTGGTGCTCGATGGCCGTGTGCGGCAACCGGGCCAAGGCCCGGGCCTTCCGCCGCCGGGTCCGGTGATCACGACCATTAGCCCGCAGCGCATATAGGGCAGAGCTCCTCGCCCACGCCCGGCACACGGCCGGGGGCTGAGCGCCCCGGCCGTGTGCCCGCGGGCGTTGATCACCTGAAGATGTACAGGCCGAAGTCCCGGTCGCTGGCCAGGACGTACTGCCTCTTGCCGATCCTGTGGACCTCCACGCCCCAGAAGTTGTTGCCGCCCTCGTCGATGAAGGCGCCGACCTCCCTGAGACCCCTGTCGCCGTACCTCAGGACCCGGAAGCCGCCTGCGTAGTAGCTGATGTAGGCGAGCCTCCGGTGCGGGTTGGGATCGATCGCCACCTCGTGCACCGACAGGTCCCCGAAGCCGGCGGCGTAGGCCGGGTCCTGGGCCTCGGGGATGGCGAAGGTGTCGATCTGGCTGATCGAGCCCGCCTTTCCGACGCCGCCGGGGATCTTGGTCCGGAACAGCCGGATGTAACCCCAGCCGTCGAAGACCGCCTCGATCGTCGTCGATGCCGCGGACGATCCGGCGGCCGGCGATTCCGTGGTGCAGGCGTTCTCCTCGGTGACGTCGGGAACCTGGAGGAGCTGCAGGCCGGTGAGCCGGTTGACGAACAGGAAGGGGATGTCACCCTCGGCCAGCATCAGGACCTGGTCCATGCAGGCGGGGTCCGCCAGGTTGAACACGATCCCTGCCTCATACCCGGCCGCCGCGACGTTGTCCAGCTTCTGCTGGAACGGACAAACGCCCCGCTCGACCAGTGCGATGCCGCTTCCCGCGGGCAGCGCCTCACAGGCAAGGCCCACGAACGTCGGCGTCCCCTCGAGGGTGGTGTCCTCGTCGATCGGCGGGGTGTCGGAAGCCGAGGTGGCAAGGTATTCGGTCCCCTCGTACGGGCCCGAGGTGATCGTGGCCACCGTCCGGAACGGGTTGAAGTCCTCGTCGGTCGCCACCAGGAAGCGGTTGTCGGGTGAGAGCTCCGACTGGTGGCCGTTGCCCTCGGGGGAGATCTCCTGGCCACGGGCCAGCCGCTGCTCGTCGAGCTCCGCGTAGTCGGACTCCGCGATCAGGGTGACGTTCCCCGGCGTCGGGTCGGTCACGTCGAGGAGTACGTAGCCGCCGTCCCAGTAGCTGGCGTTCATCACGTACCGCTTGCCGATCCGCTTCACCACCATGTCGTGGGAGAAGATCGAGGTGAGGTTGGACGGCGAGTCCTGTCCCACGTTGAACGGTGGCTCGTTGAGATCCAGGGTGTCGTTGACCAGGACGGGGTTCTCCGGATCGGTGATGTCGAGGATGTCCAGGTCGGTGAACTCCTCGTCGTCGACGAGCACCACGTAGGTCCGTCCGTCGAACTTGTTGGTCCACGCGAACGCGCTGTGCGTCTGGTTCGCCTGCTCGTCCGTGCCGCCCTCGGTATTGGTGTAGTCACCCGCGTGCGCCGTCAGGAGCTGCGGGTTCGTGGCGTCCGTGACGTCCCAGATGTTGATCCCGCCCCGTGTCGCCGGCTCGGTCGGCTCCGGAGCATCGGGGCAGGTCTCGTTCTGATGGATGAACAGGACGCCGTCGAAGAACCTGTTCTTCATCCGAAGCGTCTGGGAGCCCTCCCCTGCGTAGTTGCCTGGGGTCGTCTCCATGAACGCGCTCGTCACCTCGGACGGGTTGGCCGGATCCGAGATGTCGATCACGTGGGCGCCGGCCTGTTCACAGGTGGGCTCGGAGAAGGCGGTGAGAAACGCATGGTTGCCGTAGGCCGACACGTCCGCGACCCGGCCGTCGTTTCCGGCCCCGGACGGGTTGGTGACCTCGGCCTTGCCGACCAGCTTCACACCGCGACTCACCGGCGGCAGGTGCCCTTCCTCGCTGCCGTGCTGGTCCTCGTGGCCGACACCCTCGCCCGGGAACAGCTCCCGTGCGCCGGACCCGTGGTCGGGGTGGCCTGGATGCGCGATGGCGGTCGGTCCGGCGACGAGTAGCGCCGAGACCGTGACGAGCGGTAACGCGAAACGCTTGATCCTCATTGACGACCCTCCCTACCTGCCTGACCTTTGATGATGCGCTGACACTGCCGTAAATCGGGTGCAATGTCCAGGCCCGTTTCTCTGGCCGTGATCTTGCAGAAATTCGACTCCGTCCGCTTTGTCTCTCTCCGTAAGATCACGGCCAAGGACACGGCCAAGGATCAAGTGGTGGGATCAGGTCGGCTCGGCCCGGGTACCCGTCTCCTCGGTAAGCCAATGCAGGTAGTCGGGGTTTCCGGCGACCACCGGGAAGGCGAGGATCTCCGGGACGTCGTAGCTATGGTTCCGCTTGATGTGCTCCTGCAGCTCCTCGTATCGCCCGGCCGGCGTCTTCATCAGTACGAGCCACTCCTCGTCGGTCTCCACCTCGCCCTGCCACCAGTACGTGCTCGTGATGGGGCCGACGATCTTGGCGCACGCCGCGAGCCGTGCCTCGACAACCGACCTCATCAGCTTGCCGGCCTCGTCGCGAGAGTCGATGGAGGTCTGCACCTGAAGGTACTGCGCGGACACGCTTCCTCCTTCGCTGGCCTGTCCGGCTGGTTCCCTCACGCTGGCACGACCGACGCCGCTCCGCCAAACTCCGGTACGGCGGGCCGTCCCGTCCGTCCATCCGTCCACCTAGACCAGGAGGCTGTCCATGGGTACACCGGCGAAGGTCGCGCTGATCACGGGGGCGGGAAGCGGGATCGGCAGAGCCGTGGCGGTCGCCCTCGCGCGGGAGGCGTACGCGCTCGTACTCGCGGGGCGGCGCAGGGAGCCCCTGGAGACGGCCGCGGATGAGGTACGGAAGAGTGGGTCGGAGGCCCAGGCCGTTGCCGTGCCCACCGACATCGCCGACCCCGCCTCGGTACGGGACCTCTTCGCGGCGGCCGTGCGGCACTGCGGCCGTCTCGATCTGCTGTTCAACAACGCGGGTCAGAACGCACCCGGCGTTCCGCTCGAGGACCTGACCCCGCAGCAGTGGCAGGCGGTGGTGGACACGAACCTCACCGGGGCGTTCCTGTGCACCCAGGAGGCGTTCCGGCTGATGAAGGCCCAGCGGCCCCGCGGTGGCCGCATCATCAACAACGGGTCGATCTCCGCGCACTCCCCGCGGCCCAACTCCGCTCCGTACACCGCAACCAAGCACGCCATCACCGGGCTGACCAAGGCCACGTCGCTCGACGGGCGGGGCCACGACATCGTGTGCGGCCAGATCGACATCGGCAACGCCGCAACACCGATGACAGAGCGCATGGCCGGCGGCGTCCCGCAGGCCGACGGGTCGCTGCGGCCCGAGCCCACGATGGACGTCGAGCACGTGGCCCGGGCCGTCGTCTACATGGCCGGCCTCCCGCTCGACGCCAACGTCCAGTTCATGACGGTGATGGCGACCGAGATGCCGTTCATCGGACGTGGGTAGCCGTCCACAGCCGGCTGACTTGGTTCTGCATGTGCTCTGACTGCAATATAAAGTCATGGCCGTGTTGACGATACGAGATGTGCCAGACGATGTGCGGGACGTGCTCAGCCGCGATGCGCGGGAGCGCGGCCAGTCACTCCAGGCCTACCTGCTGAACGTGCTCGAGAGACAGGCGGACTTCAGTCGCAACCGACAGCTCATAGCCGAGATCGACCGCGACCTGTCCCGTGGTGGTGGCGCCGGCCCCGACGCGCCGGACTCGGCCGAGCTCCTCGACCAGGCGCGAACCAGGCAAGACAGCGGGGAGTGACCGGCAGCCCGAGAGATATCGGGAGTGCGGCGTGATCGTTGTCGACGCCTCCGTCGTAGCGAACATGCTGGTCTACGCCGACGAGCGAGGTCGCAGGGCGCGAGCGGTCCTCGGCCGGGACACCGAGTGGGCCGCACCCGAGCATTGGAAGGTCGAGGTCTTCTCCGTCCTGCGTGGACTCACGCTCGGGGAGAAGATCAGCGAGGAGCAGGCACTGCAGGCCGTCACCCGCCTCCGGCATATGGGGGTGGAGCACGTACCCGTTGACGAGCTGCTGCCCCGGATGTGGCGGTTTCGCGGCGACATCGGCGCGTATGACGCTGCCTATGTGGCCCTCGCGGAGGGCCGAAACCTCACCCTTGTGACGTCGGACGTTCGATTGGCGCGGGCGGCGACCCGATATTGCCGGGTCGAGTTGGCCGGGTAGATGCGTCTCGGGCCGCCAACCGGCCGTCCCGCCGGGCACCTGCTTGCGCACGACGGGCGGCAGAGGGGTAGGTTGCCTCGATGTTCTACAGGGCTTCCCGGAGTGAGTGAGGACTGACTACCGCTGCTCAGCGCTTGCCGCTGGGGTTGCCGCTGGCAGGCACCGTCCAGCGCTTGATCGTCGGCGCGTGCACCCGCTCGTTGTCGACCACAACGTGCGCGGCAGCTTCAGGGTCGGCCTCGGCGCGGTAGAGCGCCTGTCCCGGTAGGTAGCGCCGGAGGTAGCGGCGCTCGATCTCCTCGCCCGACTGGAATAGGTCCAAGTCGCGGGCGTGGGCGCGGCGCAGAGTCGCCTCCGGTGACACACACAGGTAGACGGAGAACGTCCACAGGTCGCGTAGCTGCTCACGCAGCAGGAAGACACCATCGAAGATCAGGACAGCTCGAGGGGGGACGACCGCGTAGACCGCGTCGTGGGTGTCGGCGCGGTAGTCGTACTTGGCGATCTGCACCCGGGCGGCTCCCTCGCGGAAGGGTGTCAGGCACGTACCGAGGAGTGCTGGGTAGTCGAAGGAATCACGGTAGTAGCCCTCGCCGGACAGTTCGCCCCGCTGGTACCGGACCTCACGTGGCTGGTGGAAGCCGTCGATCGATGCGCGCTGTACCGGCACTTCCAGGGTCTCGGCGAGGTGGTTGGCCAGCGTCGTCTTGCCGGTGGCGTCTGGTCCGTCGACGCATATCAAGACCCGGTCCTGGCTTCGGGACAGCGTGGTCGCAGCGGATGCAAGTCGATCTGCCAGCTCCATCCATGGAGCATCGCACGGGATTTCCCCCAACTGACACTAGGTCGGCGAGGTCAGCGTGATGTAGGGACCCTTGCGCATAACCCAGGGCGAAGCCCTCGTAGTCGTTGTCTCCTGTCGTGTCCGCCACGAGCGCCAATCATGACAGCCGGTGCCGCGATGCCGCGGTGCGGTAGCGTCGCGGTCGATGACGAGTGCGCAACTGCTTACCGACGCGTTCGGCAGGATCCAGGGTGTGGTTCGCCGGGTCGTCGGTGGCCTCACGCCTGAGCAGCTCGCCTTCCGCCCCGACGGCGAGGCGAATTCGATCGCATGGTTGGTGTGGCACCTCACCCGGGTCCAAGATGATCACGTCGCCGACGTCGCCGGCACCCCGCAGGTGTGGACCTCACAGGGCTGGGTCGAGCGATTCGGCCTGCCATTTGACGCGTCCCAGACAGGGTTCGGTCACAGCGGCGACGAGGTGGCGATGGTGCGGGTCGACTCGGGGGATCTGCTGACCGGGTACCACGATGCCGTGCACGAGCGGACCATCGAGTATGTCAGTGCCCTTACCGACGACGACCTCGCGCGGGTCGTGGACCGGTCGTGGGATCCTCCGGTCACGCTGGGCGTGCGGCTGGTCAGCGTCGTCGCCGACGACCTGCAACACGCCGGGCAGGCTGCGTTCGTCCGTGGCCTCATCGACCGTCGCTGACCCAAGCTAGTGTCCTGCGCCGGGGATCCGTTGAAGATATGAGGCGAGTCGTTCGAGGATCTCGTCGGCGGTCTTGGTCCAGGTGAAGGGCCTGGGGTTGTCGTTCCAGGTCGTGGTCCACTCACGGAGGTCCTGTTCCAGGG
>WHSR01000044.1 GCA_009379995.1 Streptosporangiales bacterium | reverse complement strand
TCAAAGACAAAGCTGTCTCCGCCCTGCGACGCCTGCAGAAACTGCCCGCACTCGTCCGGGCGTTCTTCGGCGACCCGCACCTGCGCTACATCACCGCATAAACACACATCAGTCGACTTACTTTCGATCGCCTTAGTAAGGCCCGTCTCTACGACCCCCAGCCGCTGCTGCGAACACTTGAGCCCGCACCGGCTTAACTAAGCGGCATTGTTCCCCGCGGCACCTCGTTGTCGTTGGCGTCCACGATGCGCACCTCGGCATGAGCCGCCGCCCGGCCACCCGAACGCGCCCGCCTGCTGTCGCCGTGATCCGCATGGAGCAGGGCGGTGGTAATAGGGGAAAGCTCGGTCATTCCGTAGAACTGTGTAAAAGATGCCTGCGGAAACACCTTCATCGCGCGCTCCAGCACGGACGCGGTGATCGGCGAGGCCCCATAGGCAAAGGTATGCACGCTGGACAGGTCGTGATGAGCGACCTCCGGGTGGTCGACCAGCATCTGGATCATCGTGGGAATAAGGACCACGTCGTGAATCCGATGTCGCTCGATGGCTTTCATGACCGCCACCGGCTCGAATGCCGGAACGATCACGTGTACGTTTCCCAGCACCGAATGAGTCAACCAGCGTGCTATCGCGGCCCCATGGAACATCGGCGTGGCAATCAGCATGCTGTCGTCGCGTGACCCGGTTTGGGTGGTCACCTCGGCACCGTACGCCGAGGTCAGCAGGTTGCTGTGGCTGAGCATCACGCCCTTGGGGAACCCGGTCGTACCACCGGTGTAGAGGATTGCGGCCAGCTGGTCGCCGCCACGCCGCGCATCGTCGACCGGCTGTGAACCAGCTATCAGGTCTTCGTAGCCAAGCATGCCGTCCGGCGGTGCCCCGTCGCCCATGTGCACGACCGTGCGCAGAGGGGGGTAGGCGTCCTGGAGGGCGGATACCGCCGACACGAACGTGTCGTCGACGAACAGGATGTCGGTCTGGGATTCCTTCAGCGAGTAGGCGATCTCGGTAGGACTCCACCGGATGTTCACCGGGTTGAGCACGCCGTTCGCCCAAGGCACGGCGAGCAGGAACTCGGCGTAGCGGTCGGAGTTGAGCGCGAGAATCCCTACGCGCTCACCGTTTCGCACACCGAGCCCGCGCAGGGCTCCGCCGAGCCGGGCGATCCGGTCGGTCTGTTCACGGAACGTACGTACGCGCTCGCCGAAAACGGTGGCGGGCGCATCGGGCTGGCGCTGCACGGAACGATGCAGACCTTGGGTCAGGTACATACCACCAAGTCTTGCGCCCGGATGTCGAGGGCAGTTGTCCCCGAGTGCACGGCGGTTGACCACGGATGCACAACCGGCACGGCTCAACCCGTTGCCATCGTGCGGAGTCCTTCTCGGCTGGAGGGCGCCGAGGGCTCCCAGTTCAGTTCGTGCTTGGCCCTGGCGTTCGATACTCGCATCGAGGTCGTCATGAGGGTGTAGACGTAGGGTGCGGCCGGACACAGCAGCCACATCGGGACGGTCGGCGGTTTCGGCGTGCCAAACGCCTCGGCGGCGTACCGGATGTGGTCGGACATGCTGATCGGCTCGTCGTCGACGATGTTGTACGCCCGGCCAGGAGTGCCGCGTTCGAGCGCGGCGACGGTGGCGGCAGCGGCGTCACGCAGATCCGTCCAGTGCAGCACTCCCCCGCCGCCCGCGACCGGGAGCCTGCGCTTACGCAGAAGCGCCACGATTTGGTCGGTCCCTCCGGCGCCGAAACCCGGCCCGTACAGCGCACCAAAGCGCAGCGAGATGCCGTCGATTCCTTCGGTTCCGAAGGTCAGTCGCTCCTTTGCCCGGAAGCCCGCGAGATGACGCTCCAGCCAGGCCGTCCGACCCGGCGGCGCGAACGGCGTGTCCTCCTCGGTGATCACGTAATCGCCCCAGTCCCCGTACCCGTAGCCGACGTGCATGGACTCGGAGACCAGCCGGGCCGCTCCGACGGCCTGGGCCGCCTCGACGAGATTCGCCATTCCTTGCGTGCGCAGCGCATTGGTGGCGGCCATCCCCTGGTGACGCATCGGCGCCCTGCGAAGTGCGGTGGCGGCATGGATCACAACATCGGCCGACGTCCCCTTCACCGCACCCAACAGACCCTCGCGGTCCATCAGATCGGCCTGCAGAAAGCTGGCGCCCATCTCGCGGAGCGGCCCGGATCGATCCGGACCGCGGCCGAGTGCGATCACGTGATGGCCGGCCGCAGTGATCTCCCAGGCCATGTGCCGTCCGAGCACGCCCGACGCGCCGGCGATCAAGACCCGCATGCCTCTTATCCCTTTTCTACTGAGCCAGACCGGAGAAGCGACCCCATGCCACGAACACGCAGAGAGCAAGAATAACAATGTTGGTTAGGACGTTTCGTGGCTCCCTCAGTTTGATGTGGGTGACGGCCGCGAGCGGCATGATGAGGCCGAGTGCGGCGGCCGCGATCGGCGTCAGAACGGGAGCGATGTCGGTGAGCCACGGAAGGGCCAGACCGAGCGCCCCGGCCAGCTCAGCCAACGCCGTGAACCGGATCAGTGGCATCGGCAGGAAAACGACGCCGGTCTGACCAAGTTTGATGATCCGTTCCTTGCTCTGCGTACCCTTGACAATGGACGAGAACAGGAACACCGCCACGAGTATGCCTTGACGGGCCCACAAAGCATTGTTCACGCCTGCAGCAAACCGCAATCGACTCACGATTTCCAACAGATATTTGGCCGACTCCACAACCGGATGTTGTCGATTTGGCGGCACGAGCGGTAACGTCCGGAGGTGGACTTCGATCTGGCGCAGGTGCGGGCCTTTGTGGCCGTGGCCGAGCAGCGGCATTTCAGCCGGGCAGCTGCCGGACTACACCTGACCCAGCAGGCGCTGTCCCGACGCATCCAGCGGCTGGAGCAGCTCCTGGGCACGCCTCTGTTCGTGCGCAACAGCGGCGGTGTCGAGCTGACGCCGGCCGGGCAACGGCTCCTTCCCTACGCCCGGCAGCTACTCGCGGTCGCCGAGTCGGCCGAGGCCGAGGCCCGGTCGGCGAGCGGCCCGCTGCGTGTCGATGTCTGGGGCATCCACGCCCTCGCGCCGCTCCGCTTCGTCGAGCACCTGACGGCCACACAGCCGTCCCTGCAGATCGAGCCGAGCATGCGCCGCAGCGTATGGGCGGCCATGGAGGCGCTGCTACGCGGCGAGCTCGATGTCGCGTTCGGCCGGGTACACGACCTCGGTCGGCCGTGGCCGCCGGCGCTACGGCGACGGATCGCGCAGCTGGAGCCGGCCGCCGTGCTGACCAGCCTGGACCACCCGCTGAGCACGGGCCCGACGATCAGACCGGCCGAGCTGACCGACAGCGTCATGTGGGGGCCGCCGAGCACCACCGCACCGGAAATGCGGCGCTGGGTCGAGCGATTCGCCCAGGCCTTCGAGATCCCGCTCCGCTACCGGGCGATCGGCACAATCCTGGACCTCAACGCCAGGGTCGAGCAGGTCCGCGAGCATCCGACGCATGTCTTCCTGCTGCCCGTCGAGGCTGCGATCCCGGACGATGGCGTACGTCTCGTCCCGTTGACCGATCCGGTACTGCGCTACCCCTGGTCGGTCATCTGGCGACGAGACGACCTGAATCCGTCGCTGGCTCGGTTTCTGCGCCACCTGTCCGAGATGGGGCGGGCGGAGGACTGGACCGGGTACGACCCCGTACGCGACTGGACCCCCGAGCCGGATCGCGCCGACCTATGACTGGAGTGTGATCAACCGCTGCTCGGCGTGAGGACGGCGCGTACCACGCCGTCGGCGCCGGCGACGAACACCGACGCCTTCGGCCCGAGGTCGCGGACCGCCGCCAGGTCAGCGTCGGTGGGCCCGTCCTCGGCGACCAGAGCGGCCGCCTCCAGCGAGGACGCGCCGCTGGAGACCGCCATGGCGACGGCGAGCTGCAGCGCCGACAGGATGAGCGAGGGCAGCACGACGTCCGTCGCCGTGTAGGCCCGTCCCATCTCGTCGCGTACCGCCGCTCCCGCGTCCGCGGTTCCACGGGCTCGTGCCGAGCGTGCCAACGTGACGATCTTGGCGTCTTCCGGATCGAGCTCAGGCATCCACCCGCTCCGTGGTCTCGGGGTTTTCCGCGGCGCTGTCCCGCTGCGCCCCGGCGTTCGGGTGCCGGACGAGCACGGTACCGATCCGGTTCCGCCTCCCCTCGAGGCTCTCCGCGGTGAGGGACAGGCCGGCCACCGTGACGGTCGAGCCCGCGATCGGCACCCGCCCGAGGGCGTGGGCGAGCAGCCCTCCGACGGTTTCTACCTCCTCGACGTCGATATCCACGTCGAACATGTCGGCCAGCTCGTCCACCGGCATCCGGGCGGTGACCCGCGCGGTCCCGTCGGGCAGCCTCTCCACCTTCGGCTCGGCCACGTCGTACTCGTCGGCGATCTCACCGACGATCTCCTCGAGGATGTCCTCGATGGTGACCAACCCGGCGGTACCCCCGTATTCGTCGATGACGACCGCCAGGTGGATCTGCTTCGCCTGCATCTCCCGCAGCAGCTCGTCGATGGGCTTGCTGTCGGGCACGAAGGTGGCCGGCCGCATGACGGACTCCGCTCGCTGGGTCGACGCGCCGTCGGAGTCCTCGTGGATGCGGCGGACGATGTCCTTGAGGTACGCGATGCCGACGACGTCGTCCTCGTTCTCACCCACCACCGGGATACGGCTGAAACCGCTGCGCAGCGCCAGGGACAGCGCCTGGTCCAGGGTCTTCTCCTGCTCGATGAAGACGATGTCCGTGCGGGGGACCATGACCTCGCGCACGAGGGTGTCGCCCAGCTCGAACACCGAATGGATCATCGCGCGTTCGTTGGACTGGATAACGCTGCGCTCCTCGGCCAGGTTGACGAGATCCCGCAGCTCAGCCTCGTTCGTGAACGGGCCTTCGCGGAAGCCCCGGCCCGGGGTGAGCGCGTTGCCGAGGAGGATGAGCAGCTGCGGCATCGGCCCGAGGATCCTGGCCAGCTGGTACACGATCCCGGCGCTGGCGAGCGCGACACGGTCGGCATGGAGGCGAGCCAGGGTACGTGGGGAGACCCCCACGACCACATAACTGACCACTATCATCACCGCGGCCGCCGCGGCCACGGCCGCCCACGACCGGCCGAGAAGGCCGATGAACAGTACGGTGACGAGCACCGTCGCGCCGAGTTCGCAGGAGGCCCGCAGCAGCAGCACCAGGTTGAGGTACCGGGAAGGATCGGAGAGCACCTGCTGCAACCGGTCGGCGCCGCGGCGTCGTTCGCGTACGAGATCCTCGACCCGTACCCGGGACACCCGCGACAGCGCCGTCTCGGCGCCCGCAAACAGCGCGGCGGCGAGGGTAAGCAGAATCGCCCCGACGAGAAGCCATTGCTCGCCGACCGTCATGGGGCACCGTCCCCCCCGACACGGCCCCCGCGGTCCTGCCAGGAGGCCAGGAGATCGGCCTGGAGGCGGAACATCTCCCTTTCGGCCTCCGGCTCGGCGTGGTCGTACCCGAGGAGGTGAAGGATCCCGTGGGTGCACAGCACATCGAGCTCGTCGTCGCTGCCGTGGCCGGCGGATCTCGCCTGGACGGCGGCGACCTGCGGGCAGAGCACCACGTCACCCAGCAGCCCGGGTTCGGGCGGGGCGTCGTCGTCCCGTCCCGGCCGCAGCTCGTCCATCGGAAACGCGAGCACGTCGGTGGGACCGGACTCGTCCATCCATTTGGCGTGCAGCTTCCCCATAGCCTCCTCGTCGACGACCAGGACCGAAAGCTCGGCCAGGGGATGTACCTGCAGCCGGTCGAGGATGTGGCGGGCAAGCGCAACGAGCCGGGCTTCGTCCACCTCGACGCCGGACTCGTTGGCTACGTCAACACTCATGGCCTTCGCATGCGTCGCTCACGTCCGCTCCCGGTGCCGCGCGACGTTGCCCCGCCGGGCGACGGCGCGGTGCTCACGGGTCGCCGAGCTGCCCGCCGTCCTCCCTTTGTCGTAGCGGTTGTAGGCATCGACGATGTCGGTGACCAGCCTGTGCCGCACAACGTCGTTGCTGGTCAGATAGCTGAAGTGGATGTCCTCGATGCCCTCGAGGATCTCCTGGACGACGATCAGCCCGCTCTGCTCGCCGGAGGGGAGGTCCACCTGAGTGATGTCGCCGGTCACCACGACCTTGGACCCGAAGCCGAGCCGGGTGAGGAACATCTTCATCTGCTCCGGCGAGGTGTTCTGCGCCTCGTCCAGGATGATGAACGAGTCGTTCAGGGTGCGGCCGCGCATGTAGGCGAGCGGCGCCACCTCGATGGTGCCCGCGCTCATGAGCTTCGGGATCGACTCGGGATCGAGCATGTCGTGTAGTGCGTCGTACAGCGGCCGCAGGTACGGGTCGATCTTCTCGTACAGCGTGCCGGGCAGGTAGCCCAACCGCTCACCTGCCTCAACGGCCGGACGGGTGAGGATGATCCGGTTGACCTCCTTGGCCTGCAGCGCCTTGACCGCCTTCGCCATGGCGAGGTACGTCTTGCCGGTGCCGGCCGGTCCGATCGAGAAGACGATGGTGTGCCTGTCGATCGCGTCGACGTAGCGCTTCTGGTTCAGGGTCTTTGGCCGGATCGTGCGACCCCTGGTCGACAGGATGTCCAAGGTCAGCACGTCGGCAGGACGCTCCCCGCTGCTGCGCAGCATGGCAAGGCTCCGCTCGACAGCGTCTGGCGTGAGTTGGGTCCCGTTCTTCAGCAGCGTCACCAGTTCCTCGAACAGCCGAGCGACTAGCGCGTTCTCCTCGGGCCTGCCGGTGACGGTGATCTCGTTTCCGCGCACATGGATATCGCTGTCGAACGCACGCTCGACAACGTGAAGTAGCTCGTCACGGGATCCGAGCAGGCCGACCATCGAATGGTCGTCCGGCACCACGATCTTGAGCTGAGACTGCGCAGAATCCGTCGATGAGTCGGCCATAGTGCGGCCTTGCGGCCTGTTCGCCCCTACCCTTCGATCTCGACTACGGGTCCCTCCCATGGTATCCGTCTTGCCGCCCCGATGACTGTGCCGCGCCCGTTCATCCCGGCGGCCAGTGCATCTGCCGGCCGCCGATCACGTGACAGTGCATGTGGTCGACGGTCTGTCCCGCGTTGGGTCCGGTGTTGAAGACGAGACGATAGCCCGCCTCCGCGATGCCGTCGTCGACCGCAACGGCGTGGGCCTCGAGGAGCACCTCGCTGACCAACGCGTCCGCGGCGGACGCGAGTTCGGCGGCGTTCGCGTAGTGCTCCTTTGGTATGACAAGAACATGGGTCGGAGCCTGGGGGTTGATGTCCCGGAACGCGAGGGTGCGTTCGGTCGCCCTGACCACTGTCGCCGGGACCTCACCGGTTACGATCTTGCAGAACAGGCAGTCCGGCACCTTCTCCGGCACTGTTCCTCCTTCCTCACCCGCCTAGCCGCGATGGTACGGGGGTCGCAACCTAGCCGAGCCACGCCGATGATTACCTCCGATGTTTGTCGAATCGAGACCCACCTCACCGCCCGAATCCGGGACGATAGGGCGAGCGAACGTTCCCGCCTCCCAAGGGCTTCCTGGAGTGACTGCGAGCCATATGAGTCGAGGTCATGCCCTCTCGTAAACCGGACGCCGAGGGTACGCGTCACACCGATGTGACCGAGACCCTGGTGGCCGAGGGTAAGGCCAGCGCGGCTGACTCGGTCGAGTGGGACGCAGACAAGGCTGTCACGACGCTGTATGGCGAAAACTACCGCTCGTTGGTGCGCCTCGCCGTACTGCTGGTACGTGACGTAGCAACGGCGGAGGAGGTTGTGCAGGACGCGTTCGTTGCCATGCACGGAGCGTGGCGCCGCCTGCGCGACCCGGAGAAGGCTCTCGCCTATCTCCGGCAGTCGGTCGTCAACCGTTCCCGTTCGGTGTTGCGGCACCGGGCCGTCGTGGACAAGTACGCCCCCAAGGCAACCCCGGACGCGCCGAGCGCTGAGCACGGCGCCATGGGCGCCATCGAACGTACAGCGGTCGTGGATGCGCTTCGTGAGCTGCCCATCCGCCAGCGCGAGGCGCTCGTCCTCCGTTACTACGCCGACTTCTCGGAAGCGCAGATCGCCGAGGCAATGGGCATCAGCCGCGGTGCTGTCAAGAGTCACACCGCGCGTGGGATGGCGGCGCTTCGCTTGGTTCTGGAGCAACTGTCATGACGATTGATCCGCACGACGAGTACGGAGAGCGCCTCCGTCGCGTGCTCCAGGCGGAGGTGGATTCGATCGTCCCCTCTGGCGACGGTCTGCAGCGCATCCGTAACCGGGTGGAGAAGCGGCGCATCCGTCGAGTCCTTTTCTCCAGCTGGTGGCTGAAGCCGGCCCTCGCGGCCCTCGGAGCTGTAGCGGTGGCCGGAAGCGCAACCGTAGCCGCCCCTCTCCTGCAACAGGTGGCCGGCGAACGTCTTGGCGCCCGGCCGGCCGTTCCGGGGACCTCGAACGCTCCGATCGCCGGGCAGAAGCCGTCCACCGGCGAGGGCAAGACGCAAGAAGAAACGAAGGGGAGCGACGGCGCCACACAGGAGCCCTCGGCCACGGCGACGGAGCCCGGTGGACTGTTCACGGTGAGGTGCTACCCCGCGTCGGCCAAGAGCCCGGGGGCGAGAACCAGGACCGCGCCGCCCTCGGGGCCGTCGACCGAACCGTCGCCATCGCCCACGCCATCGACGGGACCGAGCTGCGCGCCCGGTTCGACACCGACCGCTACCGTCACACCCACGACGTCACCATCCGGTTGTGCTGCGTCGTCCCCCAGCGAGGAGTGCACCTCGCCGACGCCCACCGACCCCTCCCCGACGTCCTCGTCGCCGTAACCCCCTCTTTGGAGGGCCGGTACTACCAGCGGCCGCAGCGGGCCAGCGCCACCGCGGCCGCCGCGACGCCGGCGGTCGACGTACGCAACACCGTCGGCCCGAGCCGCGCCGTCTTCGCGCCCACGGACTCGAAGGTACGCAGCTCAGCCTCGCTGATCCCGCCCTCCGGCCCGACCACCACTACAACGCTGCCGTGCCGGGGCAACGACAGCGAGGCGAAGGGGGTGGAGGAGCCCTCGGCCAGGACCGCCGCGCTTTCGGCGTCCGCCAGTAGACGCGCGACGGCCTCGGTCGATGTGAGTTCGGTCACCTCGGGCAGCCACGGGCGCCGCGACTGCTTCGCCGCCTCCCGCGCCGTGGATCGCCAGCGGGCGAGTGCCTTCGCACCCCGCTCTCCGCGCCACTGGGCAACGCATCGGCTCGCCGACCAGGGGACGATCACGTCCACGCCGACCTCGGTCATCGCCTCCACCGCGCCCTCGGCTCGGTCGCCCTTGGCGAGGGCCTGCACGACCACGAGCCGAGGGGTGGGCGGCGGCTCCTCCCGCCGCGCCCGCACGTCCAGCTCGAGCAAGTCGCGTCCGCCACGGGTCACGACGCATTCGGCGACGAAGCCCGCGCCGTCGGTGAGGTCGACGCGCTCCCCCGGCCTCAGGCGCCGTACCGTCGCCGCGTGCCTACCCTCGGGCCCCGCCAAGACGACGTGGTCGTCAGCGAGCAGCGGGCGCTCCGCGAGGAACATCGGCACGCTCACCGAATCGCACCGGTCCCCTCAGCGACCGCCCCAGGCGTCGCGGAGCCGGGAGAAGAAGCCCTGTTGACCGCGGGTGAACCGGGCGGGTGGACGCTCCTCGCCGCGAAGCTTCGCCAGCTGGCGCAGCAGCTCCTCCTGTTCGGGGTCGAGCCTCGTCGGCGTCTCGACCCCCACGTGGATGATGAGGTCGCCGCGGCCGGACTCGTTGAGATGCCGGGTGCCTCGGCCGTGCAAGGTGATCACCTGACCCGACTGGGTGCCCGACCGGATGTCGATCTCCTCGCTGCCGTCGAGGGTCTCCAGCGTGAGCGCGGTGCCCAGCGCGGCCGCGGTCACCGGTATCTGTACCGTGCAGTGCAGGTCGTCGCCCCGGCGCTCGAAGACCGGATGGGGGCGCTCCACGATCTCGAGGAAGAGGTCACCCGGCGGTCCGCCGGCCGGGCCGACCTCACCCTCCCCGGCGAGCTGGATGTGCGTCCCGTCGTCGACGCCCGCGGGAATGCGGACCTTGATCGTCCGGCGGGTCCGGACCCGTCCGTCACCGGAGCACTCCGGGCACGGGTTGCGGATCATGGTGCCGTAGCCTCCGCACTGGGGGCACGGACGTGAGGTCATCACCTGGCCCAAGAAGGACCGGGTGACCTGGCTCACCTCACCCCGGCCGCCGCACATGTCGCAGGTGACCGGCTGGGTACCGGGCGCGGTACCCCCGCCCTCACAGGTCGGACACACGATCGCGGTGTCGACGCTCAGGTCGCGGGTGGTGCCGAACGCGGCCTCGGCGAGGTCGAGTTCGACCCGTATGGTCGCGTTGCGCCCACGGCGTGCCCTGGTCCGCGGCCCCCGCGAGGTCGCCGTACCGAAGAACGCGTCCATGATGTCGCTGAAAGGGAACCCGGCGTCGAAGCCGGACGGCCCCGCCCGGGCGCTCGCGAACGGATCGACGCCCAGGTCGTACATCTGGCGTTTCTCCGGGTCGGAGAGGACCTCGTAGGCCTGCGTGACCTCCTTGAACCTCTCCTGGGTCTCCGGGTCGGGATTGACGTCGGGGTGGAGTTCCCGGGCAAGCCGCCGGTAGGCCCTCTTGACTTCGTCCTGGTTGGCGTCCCGGCGGACTCCGAGAACCGCGTAGTAGTCCTTTGCCACTAAGACTCCGCGAGGATCTGGCCGACGTACCTTGCCACTGCGCGTACAGCTCCCATGGTGCTTGGATAATCCATCCGAGTCGGACCCAGGACACCGAGCTTCGCCAGCACCTGGTCACCGACGCCGTACCCTGTCGACACGATCGAGGCCCTGCGCAGGCCCTCGAACTGGTTCTCCGAGCCAATGCGCACGGTCAGCGTAAAGGGATCGCCCACCTCCCCGAGCAGACGCATCAGTACGACCTGCTCCTCCAGCGCCTCGAGTACCTCCCGCATACTCGGCGAGAAGTCCGCCGCGGCGAGGTTGGCGGCCCCTCCGAACACCACCTTCTCGTCGTGTCGCTCCACCAGCGTATCGAGAAGGACCGCCAAAACGGCCGCGGCCGTCGGCCTCTCCGCCGCGGGAAGCCGCTCCGGCAGGTCAACGACCGTGTTCTGCGCCTCGCCGACCTCCTGTCCGGCGAGGCAGGTGTTGAGAACCTCCCGCAGGTGGGCGACCGAGTCCTCGTCGACGGGTTCGGGGCATTCGATCACCCGTTGCTCCACCCGTCCGGTGTTCGTGATGAGCACCAGCATGAGGCGCTGCGGAGCAAGCCGCACGAGCTCGACGTGACGGACGGTGGAACGCAGGAGCGACGGGTACTGCACCACGGCGACCTGACGGGTGAGCTGTGCGAGCAGCCGCACCGTACGGCTGACCACGTCGTCAAGGTCGACCGCACCGTACAGGAACGTGTCGATGGCGCGCCGCTCGGCCGCCGATAGCGGCCTGATAGTCGTCAGCTTGTCCACGAAGAGCCGGTAACCCTTGTCGGTGGGTATGCGTCCCGCGCTTGTGTGCGGCTGGCTGATGTAACCCTGCTCCTCCAACACCGCCATGTCGTTGCGGATGGTTGCCGGTGACACATCGAGGTTGTGGCGCCCGACAAGTACCTTCGAGCCCACCGGCTCGTTGGTGGACACGTAGTCCTCGATGATGGCACGCAGCACCGCCAGCTTGCGGTCGTCGAGCACCGCGGTCACCTCCTTGGCACTCGTCGCTCCCGAGTGCCAAGTGTACGGGGCAGGACGTGGCTTATGGAGTTACCCATCCGACCTAACCGCTGTGACGGCCCCGCGAAAGGATCTTTCGCCGGCCGGAGAGCCGGCGAAAGATCGCCGCGAAGTTGATGCTCCACCCGACCCCGAACACGTGCGGGATCAGGATCCGGTCGTTCGTCGGGTCCCACAGCGCGGCCCGCACCCGCCCCGGCGTGGGTGGGCGGAGGTCGTACGGGACGCCCACGACCCTGCCATGCCAGGCACGCTGGTCCGGAGGCTTGCGCAGTTCGGTTGCCACCGCCGCGGCCACGAGCGCGGCAATTCCCGCCGCGACCGCCTTCTCTACGCGCCCCATACGGCAAGATTAGCGTCGTCTCGGGACCGGCCGGGTAAGACGTGAACGCGATGGGAGTCCGATGTACCCCCCACACGCTCCGATCCGGGTGGACCCCGCCGAGCTACGGCCGAGACGACGTTGGTACGTCGTCGCCGGCGCGATCGCCGGTGTCCTCGTGCTGGCCGGCGTGGGCGGCTTCGCGTACGGCCTCGCCACCGCCGTCACCGAGGGCGACCTGGGGAAGCGGTTCCGCGCCGGGGAGACGGTGACCGTTCGGCTGGCCCCCGAACCGCAGCCGGCGATCTACGTCGCGGAGTCCGAAGGCCCGGCGCCGGATGCCGAGTGCGCGGTCACCTCGACCTCGGGGGGAAACGCCCGGGTGTCCAGACCGGACTATGCCTTCGAAGTCACTCGGGACGGGGTCAGCTGGGACCTGCGCTACGTCATCGACGTCACCGCGGCCGGGAACTACCAGGTGGTGTGCCGACCCAGCGCCGGCGACGTCGCAGCCACCTACAGGATCGGCGAGGCGCCGAGGATGGCACGGTTCTTCGGGGGCCTGTTCGGGGGGCTTGCGTCGCTCTTCGTCCTTCCGGCCATCGGGGTGCTGGCCGGCGGGGTGATGGTGGCCGTCGTGGCGATACGGCGAAACGACCACCGGCGCCGCCTGCAGGCCGACCGGAGCGGCGGCCCGTCGCCCGGGTATCCGCCTCAGCCACCCGCCCGGTAGGGCGTGCGCCGGTAATAGGTGTGTTGTGCCCTACCGCCACCGAGCGATCGGGTACGGTGCCAACCCGTGCGCAGCAAGCAGTACGGGCCGGACGTCCTCGCGGACGGCCGTCGCCGTACCCGCCCACAGATCCCGGAGGTGCCCGCCGAACGGGACCTCGTCGTCGAGGAGTCCGGCGGCGGCTTCTGTGGTGTGATCATAGGCTGGGAGCAGGACGCGGTTACGTGCGAGGACCGCCTCGGCAGAAGGCGGGTGTTCCCGCTGCCCGCCACCGGTTTCCTCGTCGAGGGCAAGCCGGTCACCCTCGTCCGCCCGCGGCCCAGCGCGCCGCGGGGGCCAGATCGCACCGCGTCCGGCTCGGTCGCGGTCCAGGGACTCCGCGCCCGGGTCGCCCGGGAAAGCCGCATCTACGTGGAAGGCGTCCACGACGCGGAGCTCGTCGAACGGATCTGGGGCGACGATCTGCGCGTCGAGGGTGTGGTGGTGGAGTACCTGGAAGGCGTGGACCAGCTTCCCAGCATCGTCGCCGAGTTCGACCCGGGTCCGGGACGCCGGCTCGGCGTACTCGTCGATCACCTGGTGCCCGGCTCCAAGGAGAGCCGGATCGCGTCTGCGGTGAGTTCGGAGTACGTGCTGGTCACCGGGCATCCCTTCGTCGACATCTGGCAGGCGGTCAAGCCGTCGGCGCTCGGCATCCGTGGGTGGCCCGACGTGCCGCGGGGTACTCCCTGGAAAGAAGGAGTCCTCGCCGCGTTGGGCTGGCCGGACGATGTACCGGGCGCGTGGCGGCGGATCCTGGCGGCGGTCGGCACGTACACCGATCTGGAACCGACCCTGCTCGGCCGGGTCGAGGAACTCATCGACTTCGTCACCGCTGAGCATTAACGGGACCCCGCAACGACTAGGCTCGGATCATCGTCATCGAAGGGGACGGCGACATGACAGACAGGCCAGAAGAAAACCCAGAACAGGGCACCCAGCCGGAAGGGCAGGGCCAGCCGGAAGGGCAGGGCCAGCCGCCTGGGGAGACCGCGCCGCCCGATGCGGCGACCCCGTCGCCGGGCTACGGTCCGCCGCCAACGTCCGGTCCTCCACCCGGGTCTGGTCCTCCACCGCCGGCCTCTGGTCCGGCGCCGGGGTACGGTCCTCCGCCCGGGCCCACTCCCCCGCAGCCGGGATATGGCGCGAAGCCAGGGCAGGCACCGCCACCCGGATACGGAGGGCAGCCCGGCTACGCCGCCCCGCCGGCATACCCGGCCCAGTCCGGCTATCCCTACGGCCCGCCGCAGGGTTACCCGGGGTACGGCCCGGCGGTCGCGATGACACAGGACGACCGTACGTTCGGCATGCTGAGCCACCTGCTCGGGATCTTCACCGGATTCCTCGGCCCGCTCATCATCTTCTTCGTCAAGGGCAAGGAGTCGCCCTTCGTCCGCGACCAGTCGGCGGAGGCGCTGAACTTCCAGATCACCCTGATCATCGCGTACCTCGTGTCGGGGATCTTGACGTTGATCCTGATCGGGATAGTTCTTCTCTTCGTCGTCGCGGTGGGCTCGATCATCTTCATGATCATCGCTACTCTCGCCGCGAACCGCGGCGAGGCGTACCGCTATCCGATCAACATCCGGATGGTGAAGTAAGCCCTCCCTCTCTTGGTCGTGATCTTGCAGAAATTTCAAGATAGGTCTTGAAATTTCTGCAAGATCACGACCAAGAGAGGGCCAAGGGGAAGCTACCGGGCAAGATCACGAATGACGGCGTCGGCGAGCAGCCGCCCACGCAGGGTCAGCACGGCTCGGCCCTCTACGTGGGCGGCACGGTTCAGCAGTCCGTCGTCCACCAACCCGGCCGCCGCGGCCCGGCCGTCCCCGGTGAGCAGGTCGAGCGGGCAACCTTCGGCCAGTCGCGTCTCGAGCATGATCCGTTCCAGGCGTCGGTCCTCCGGGCTCAGCAGCTCACGGGCCTGGCCGGGGCTATGTCCGTCGGCCAGCCGCCGAGCGTACGCCGCGGGGTGCTTGACGTTCCACCAGCGAACGCCGCCGATGTGGCTGTGCGCTCCGGGGCCGGCGCCCCACCAGTGATCCCCGGCCCAGTAGAGGAGGTTGTGCCGGCACACCGCCCGCTCGGAGGCCGCCCAGTTGGAGATCTCGTACCAGCGCAGGCTCGCGGCCAGCAGGCGCTCCTCGGCGATCAGGTACCGGTCGGCCATCGCCTCGTCATCCGGTGCCGGCAGCTCGCCGCGCCGGATGCGGGCGGCGAGCCGGGTGCCGTCCTCCACGATGAGCGCGTAGGCGGAGATGTGGTCCGGCGCGGCCGCCAGCGCCGCGTCGAGGCTGGCCAGCCAGTCTTCCGTGGATTCGCCCGGTGTGCCGTAGATGAGATCGAGGTTCACCTGTTCGAAGCCCGCGGCCCGGGCCCAGGCGACGCAGCGCTCGGGACGGCCCGGGGTGTGTGTACGGTCGAGGACCTGCAGCACGTGCGGGCGGACGCTCTGCATGCCGAACGAGATCCGGGTGAACCCGGCCTCACGCAGCCGGTCGAGCGAGGCGCGGTCGACCGACTCCGGGTTGGCCTCGGTGGTGACCTCGGCCGCCGGGGCGAGCCCGAACTCGCCGTCGATCGCGCGCGTGATGGCCCCCAGCGCCTCCGCCCTCAGCAACGTGGGCGTGCCCCCGCCGAAAAACACGGTCCTTACCGGCAGCTCGGCGTCCCCCAGTGTTCGCCGGGCGAGCCGGATCTCGGCGACGACGGTCTCGTGGTATGACTCCCGGGACGCCCCGCCGAGCTCCGCCGCCGTATAGGTGTTGAAGTCGCAGTAGCCGCACCGCGTCACGCAGAACGGGACGTGCACATAGAACCCGAAGGCCCGCTCAGCCAGCCGTTCGACGGCGGCACCGGGTAGCGCGCCGTCGCGCGGCGCGGTCTCACCGTCGGGCAGGGTCGAGGGCACTCGGGCGAACCTCGGGCGGGTACCTCACGCGTAGGTGCTGGTGTAGAAGGAGTCGAGGACGTCGGCGTAGCGGTCCTCGACGACCTTGCGCCTGACCTTGAGGCTGGGCGTCATCTCGCCCTCCTCGACGGTCAGGTCGTTCTCCAGGATCGCGAACGTCTTGATCGTCTCCCAGCGGTTGAGCTTGGCGTTGAGCTCGTCGATGTAGCCCTGCACCATCGCGTGGGCGGCGTCGGAGGTGACGATCGCCTGGTACGACTTGCCGCCGAGGCCGTTCTCCTCCGCCCACCCGGCGATCGCCTCCGGGTCGAGGGTGATGAGCGCCGAGCAGAAGTTGCGGTCCTCGCCGTGTACCACTATCTGGCTGACGTACGGACAGATCGCCTTGAACAGCGACTCGATGAGCTGCGGCGCGACGTACTTGCCGCCCGAGGTCTTGAACAGGTCCTTCTTCCGGTCGGTGATGCGGAGCAGCCCGTCCTCCCCCAGCTCGCCGATGTCGCCGGTGTGGAACCAGCCATCGGCGTCGAGCACCTCGTCAGTGGCCTCGGGCATGTTGTGGTAGCCGCGCATCACACCGGGCCCCTTGATGAGCACCTCGCCGTCGTCCGCGATCCGCACTTCGGTGCCGGGGAGCACCGGTCCGACGGAGCCGAACCGGAAGCGCCCGGGCAGGTTGACACAGGTCGCGGCGCTGGTCTCGGTGAGGCCGTACCCCTCGGTGATCAGGATTCCAGCGGCGTGGAACCACTCCGCGAGCTCCCGGTTGAGAGCCGCCGCGCCCGAGACGAAGAAGCGCAGGCGGCCGCCGAACCGATCCCGGATCTTCCCGAACACCAGGCTGTCGGCGAGCTTGTGCTGCGCCGCGAGCAGGCCGCTGGGCTGCTTGCCGGCCCGCTGCAGCTCGGCGACCCGGTGGCCGACGCCGAAAGCCCAGCGGAAGATCTTGGCCCTCGGCCCGCCCTCCTGCTCCACCATGGAGACGATGCGACCGTGCGCCTTCTCGAAGATCCGGGGCGCCGATCCCATGAACGTCGGCCGTACGACGGCGAGGTTGTCGACGATCTTGTCGATCCGCCCGTCGACGGCGCTGGCGAAGCCGATCTGCAACTGCGCCGTCAACAGCGCCTTGCCGAAGGAGTGCGCAAGGGGAAGCCAGAGGTATTGCAGGTCGTCGGGATGCAGGATGCCCAGCGCGTCGACCCCCGCCCCCTCGTAGGTCCAGCAGTCGTGGACCAGCCGGACGCCCTTCGGCCTTCCGGTGGTGCCGGAGGTGTAGATCAGCGTGGCGAGGCTTTCCGGCCCGATCGCCGCCACCGCCTCCTCGATGGCCTTCGGATGCTGCGCGAGGTGCTCCTCGCCGCGGCGTTCGAGCTCGGCGAGGCCGATGACGCCCTCGGTCTCGTCGGCTGTGCCGTCGAAGGTCACGATCGTGCCAAGGTCGGATAGCTCGCTCCGGTGCTCACGGAGCTTCTTGACCTGCTCGTCGTCCTCGGCGAAGACCACCCGGCTGCCGGAGTCGCCGATGATGTACGCGACCTCGTCCGGCGTGGTGGTGGGATAGACGGTGGTGGTCGCCGCGCCCGCGCACATGATCGCCATGTCGGCGAGGATCCATTCGTACCTGGTGGCGGCCGCTATCCCGACCCGCTCCTCCGGGTTGATCCCGAGCACGATCAACCCGGCCGCCAGGCGCCGCACCCGGTCGCCGAACTCCCCCCAGGTCACCGACGCCCATTCGGCGCCGACCGGATAGCGGAAGGCCTCCCGCTCGGGGCTCGCGGACACTCGGTCGAGAACCATCTGCGCCACAGTGGACGCACGGTTCTCGACCTTGGACATGTCAGGCTCGATGGTGGTGGTCAAGTCGCCCAGATCGCTGGTCATTGCGAGCCTCCGCGGATGGTGCTATGCCGGTCGGCAACGAAGGTTATGCCACACTCGGGTCCCGCCGCGCCCGGACGGCCGATCCGGGACGCGACCCGGTCTGCACCCAGACTATGTCTCGTCCGGGAACAAGCCGCTGATCAGTTGATTGGGCAACGAAAGGGGGCAGCACTGGCCATGACTCTGGGCGGCGTGGCTCACTTCTTGCCCTTGTCCGCGATGGTCTCCCGGGAGACGGCGGCGACGAAGGCCTCCTGCGGGACCTCGACCCGGCCCACCGTCTTCATCCGCTTCTTGCCTTCCTTCTGCCGCTCGAGAAGCTTCCGCTTGCGGGTGATGTCGCCCCCGTAGCACTTGGCGACGACGTCCTTGCGCAGCGCGCGGATGTTCTCCCGGGCGATGATCCGCGAGCCGATGGCGGCCTGGATGGGCACCTCGAACTGCTGGCGGGGTATGAGTTCCCGTAGCTTTCGGGTCATCTCGACCCCGTACGCATAGGCCTTGTCCCGGTGGACGATCTGGCTGAACGCGTCAACGGGCTGGCCCTGCAGCAGGATGTCGACCTTGACCAGGTCGGCTTCCTGCTCACCCGCCGGTTCGTAGTCCAGCGACGCGTACCCCCGGGTGCGCGACTTGAGCTGGTCGAAGAAGTCGAAAATGATCTCGGCGAGCGGGATCGTGTAGCGGATCTCCACCCGGTCGCCGGACAGGTAGTCCATACCGGTCTGCGTGCCGCGCCGGGTCTGACACAGCTCCATGACGGGCCCGACGTACCCGGCCGGGGTGAGCACCGTCGCCTTGACGACCGGCTCGACGACACTGGCCACCTTCCCGGCCGGGAACTCGCTCGGGTTGGTGACCTCGACCTCCTCACCGGACTCCAGGAACACCCGGTAGATGACGTTCGGCGCGGTGGAGATGAGGGAGAGGTCGAACTCCCGTTCCAGCCGCTCCCGCACGATCTCCATGTGCAGCAGGCCGAGGAACCCGCACCGGAACCCGAACCCGAGGGCACTCGAGGTCTCCGGCTCGTAGACGAGCGCAGCGTCGTTGAGCCGTAGCTTGTCGAGGGCCTCCCGCAGCTCGGGGTAGTCGTCGCCGTCGATCGGGTACAGCCCGGAGAACACCATCGGCCTCGGATGGTCGTACCCCGGAAGCGGCCGGTCGGTGGGCCGGCTGGCGCTCGTCACGGTGTCACCGACCCGGGCCTGTCGTACGTCCTTCACCCCGGTGATCAGGTAACCCACCTCGCCGACCCCCAGCCCGTCGACCGGCTTGGGCTCCGGCGAGATGACGCCGACCTCCAGCGTGTCGTGGACCGCCCCGGTCGCCATCATCAGGGTCTTCTCCCTCGACGACAGGTGTCCGTCCACCATCCGGACGTACGTCACGACACCGCGGTAGGTGTCGTACATCGAGTCGAAGATGAGTGCCCGGGCCGAAGCCTCCGCGTCGCCCTCCGGCGGTGGCACCTGCTCGACCATCGCGTTCAGCAGGTCGGCGACGCCCTCACCGGTCTTCGCCGAGACGCGCAGCACCTCCTCCGGCGCGCAGCCGATGACGTGGGCGAGTTGCTCGGCGCAGGAGTCCGGCTGTGCCGCCGGCAGATCGATCTTGTTGAGAACGGGGATGAGCTGCAGGTCGGCGTCCAGTGCGAGGTAGAGGTTGGCGAGCGTCTGCGCCTCGATGCCCTGCGCGGCGTCCACGAGCAGGATCGCCCCCTCACACGCGGCGAGCGAGCGCGACACCTCGTAGGTGAAGTCGACGTGACCGGGCGTGTCGATGAGGTTCAGGACGTAGCCGCGGCCGTCACGACCGGTCCACGGCAGCCGGACAGCCTGGCTCTTGATCGTGATTCCGCGTTCACGTTCGATGTCCATCCGGTCGAGGTACTGCTCGCGCATCGTCCGCTCGTCCACCACACCGGTCAGCTGCAGCATGCGGTCGGCCAGCGTCGACTTGCCGTGGTCGATGTGGGCGATGATGCAGAAGTTCCGAATGAGTGCGGGATCGGTCCGCGGGGTCACGGTCACGCGTCGTCCGTCCAAACTCTCCAAGGGGATTCGTCGGGGGTGATCCCTATCGTTCCATGGTGCAGGCACTGCCCGGCTCTCATGGCCAGTGGGCCGGTGCTCCCGACCCGCCCGTCGGTTTTGAGCGCGGCACCAGCCTCGGCTATTCTTCACCGTTGCGTCCGTCGCATACGGAGCGCACGGCATGACGCACGAAGAATACGCGGCGCACCGCGATCACGTTGATCCCGACCGAACGAGGCTTTCGCGTGGCGAACATCAAGTCCCAGATCAAGCGCAACAGGCAGAACGAGGAACGTCGCCTACGCAACAAGGCGGTCAAGTCGTCGCTGAAGACCTCCGTCCGCAGGTTCCGGGAGGCGGCGGACGCGGGCAACGCCGAGGAGGCCACGACCCTGATGCGGGCCGCTTGCCGGCAGCTCGATAAGGCGGCCAGCAAGAGGGTCATTCACAAGAACCAGGCCGCCGGGCGCAAGTCGGCCCTCGCCAAGCGCGCGGCAGCCCTGCAGCGCTGATCGCCTGCCGCGCGATCGGCGTCGCCGCACCGGCGGTCAGCGGAACGCTCGAGCCTCCGCGATCTCCATGATCGCGCGTTCCAGAGCGTAGGCGGGATCGGCGCCGCCGCCCTTGACCTGGGCGTCGGCCTCCGCCACCGCCTTGAGCGCCCGGGCGACGCCCTCACCCGTCCAGCCACGGAGCTGTTGCCGTACCCGGTCGACCTTCCACGCCGGCATGCCCAGCTCGCGGGCCAGGGCGGGCCCCCGCAGATTCCGGGGAGCGCTCCCGACCTTGGACAGGCTCCGCAGCCCCTGCGCCAGCGCGCTGGTGATCAGCACCGGGGACACCCCGGTGGTCAGTGCCCAGCGGAGCTGCTCCAGCGCGTCCGCGCTCCGGCCCTCGACCGCGCGGTCGGCGACGGTAAACCCGCTGACCTCGGCACGCCCACGGTGGTAGCGGGCGACCGCGGCACCATCGACGACACCCGCGGTGTCCGACACCAGCTGACCGCAGGCGCCGGCAAGTTCCCGCAGGTCGTTGCCGACCGCGTCGAGCAGCGTCCGCGCCGCGTCCTCGGTGATCGTGCCGCCGGCCCGGCGCACCTCGGCGCGGATGAAGTTCACCCGCTCGCTCGGCTTGCTGACCTTCGGGCACGTGATGACGTGCGCGCCGGCCTGGGTGACCGCGTCCAGTAGCGACTTGCCCTTGGCCCCGCCGGCGTGCACGAGCACCAACGCCACGTCGGGCGGGAGGCCCTTCGCGTAGCCGGTGACCTCTCCGAGCACGCCCTTGGCGACATCCTGAGCGGACCGGATGACGATGACGCGCCGGCCGCCGAACAGCGAGGGCGCGGCCAGCTCCGCCAGCTCTCCGGGGGCAAGCGAGCCGCCGAAGACCTCGTGTACGTCGGCCTCGGGATCGGCCTCTCGCGCGGTACCGACGGCATCGGCGACCGCCCGGTCGACGAGCAGGTCTTCCTCTCCGACGACGAGGACGAGGGAGTAGTCGCGTTCCACGCCGTGCAGCATGCCATGTCGCGGCCCTCGCATGGGAACTCACACGGGAGGTTGTCCACAGAACCCGATCCGTCCGGAGCCCTATCCACAGGTCGCCCTCGGCGTCGCGCGGCGGTGGCGCCGCGCCGTCTAGCGTCCGTTGCGTGCAGATGTCGTTGTTTGCGCGCGCCAGGGAGCCGCGTGTCCGGCCGGAGGACGGCGAGATTCCGCTGGCCCGGCTGCGCTGGCTGCTCCGTACGGCGCCCACCGAGGATGGCGAGGCAGGAGCGCCCGCCGCCGCGCGCCACCATGACGACGGCGTCCGGTGGGATGATCCCGTCCCGGCCGTTCAGCGAGTGCCGGACACGCGCGCGGAGCGGGCCGAGGGCCCCGAAGGTCCCGAGCGGCCCGAGCGGCCCGAGCGGCTGGAAAGCGTGGATCACGCCGCGCACGCCGATGCCGCCGAACCGGCGCCCGATCATGCGGTTCCCCCCTCCGGTCGGGTTCGGTCGTCCCCGGTGCGGCCATCTCTGGCAGCGGCGGTCTGGACGTGGACCGTCGAGCACGCTCCGGCGGCGCTGCGTGGGGCAGCGCTCGACCCGGGTCGGCCGGGAGTACGGGCCCTTGCCGTCCTCGGCATCGTCGCGGCTCTCGTCGCGGCGATGTTTTTCTGGCGCTCGCGGCCGGCCGCGGTCCCGGCACCGCCGACACCCACCCCCGCACAGGTCTCTCTCGCGGCCAGCGCGACCCCGACGCCCGCCGCGGTGGTGGTGCACGTGGACGGCAAGGTGCACGAGCCGGGGGTGTACACGCTGCCGGCCGGCTCGCGCGTCGTCGACGCGGTACGGGCGGCCGGTGGGGCTCGGCGTGGCGCCGACACCGGGAGCCTCAACCTCGCCCGCCGGCTGGTCGACGGCGAGCAGATCCTCGTCGGCGTTCTCGCGCCGGCACCTTCGGCGGCGCCTTCAGCGGCGGTGTCCGGCCCGGAGGCCGCCGGCGACTCGGCTCCGCAGCTCGACCTCAACACCGCAACGATCGAACAGCTCGAGGAACTGCCCGGGATCGGGCCCGTCCTGGCGGAACGGATCGTGGACTACCGCGACGAGCATGGTGGATTCCGGTCCGTCGACCAGCTTCAGGACGTCTCCGGAATCGGCCCCAAGCGGTTCGCCGACATCAAGGACAAGGTGCGGGTATGAGGCCCGTCGGGGCGGCCGGAAGCCATCCGGGTGACCTGCGACTCGCCCTGCCGGCGCTTGCGGCATGGCTGACTGCACTGGTTCTGCTCGGCGCGTCGCCGCCGGTCGCGCTCTCGGCGGGAGCGCTGTTTGCTCTCGGCGTGTGGGCCGCCCTCTCGCGGCACCGGTCCGCTTGGACGCACGTAGCGGCCGCCTCGCTGGTCTGCGCCTCGCCGCGGTCGCCGCCGGCCCCCTGCCCGGCCTGGCCGCCGAGCGCTCCCACGCCGCCGTCGATGCGGTGCTGACCGGCGACCCGGAGGTCCGCCACGCGGCCGGCCGCCGCACAGTGGTCGCGACCGCACGGGCCGAGCGGCTCCGGGTGGGCGGCAGATGGATCGACGTGCGCTCCCCCGTGCTGCTGATCGTGTCCTCGCCGGGAGCCGTGCGCGACTGGACGGCCCTGCTGCCGAGCCAACGGATCCGCGTCGAGGGCGGCCTGGCGCCACCACGGTACGACCGCGACATCAGCGCGGTGGTCTTCTGTCGGGGACCCCCGGAGCTGGTCGGCACGCCCTCGCTGGTGCAGCGAGTCGCGGGCGACCTGCGGGCCGGCCTGCGGGCGTCGGTCGGCCCGCTGGGGCCGGAGGAACGCGGGGTCCTGCCTGCTCTGGTGGTCGGTGACACCTCGCTGCTGGATCCCGGGCTGGAAGAGGAGTTCCGCACCACTGGGTTAGCCCACTTACTCGTGGTCTCCGGGACGAACGTGACGCTGGTGCTCGGCGCGGTGCTGGTGCTCGCACGGTGGATAGGGCTGGGCGCACGGGTCGCTCCCCTGCTCGGCGGCGTCGCGGTGCTTGCCTTTGCCGTGCTCGCCAGGCCCGATCCGAGCGTGCTGCGGGCCAGTGTGATGGGCCTGGTGACAGTGGTTGCCCTGGCGACCGGGCGAGAGAGACAGGGCCGCCCAGCCCTCTGCGCGGCAGTCCTCGGGCTTGTGCTCTTCGAGCCGATGCTCGCCCGCTCCTACGGCTTTACTCTGTCCGTGCTCGCCACCGCCGGGCTGCTCGTACTGGCCCCGGTGTGGCGCGACCGCCTGCAGCGCCGCATGCCGGCATGGCTCGCCGAGGCCATCGCGATCCCGGCGGCCGCTCAGGTCGCCTGCGCACCAGTGCTCGCGATGCTGTCCGGCGAGGTCAGCCTCGTCGCCGTCGCGGCGAACCTGATGGCGGCACCAGCCGTCGCGCCGTCGACGGTGCTGGGCCTGTTGGCCGCGGTGGCCGCCCTGGTCTCCCTTCCGCTCGGGCAGGCATTGGCGCAGGTCGGTGGGCTCGCGGTGAGCTGGCTCGTCACGGTCGCGCACACCGGAGCCTCACTGCGCTTCGCGACCGTGCCCTGGCCGGCCGGGGTCGCCGGCGCCGGGCTGCTGCTCGTCGCGATCCTGCTGGGGGCCCTCCTCCTGCGGTACGCCGCCGGGCGGCGGATCGTGGCCGGTTGCCTGGCCGGCGTGGTCGCTGCCGGGGTGGTGCTGCATATCCTCGCGCCCGGTTGGCCGCCCCCGGGATGGCTGCTGGTCGCCTGCGACGTCGGCCAGGGCGACGCCCTCGCCCTCGCCACCGGGCGGAACGCCGCTGTGGTCGTCGACGCGGGTCCGGAACCCCGTCTCATCGACCGCTGCCTGCGTGACCTTCGGGTGCGGAAGGTTCCGTTGCTCGTTCTCACGCACGGGCACGAGGACCATGTCGACGGGCTCCCCGGGGTCCTGCGGGGACGCAGCGTGGGCGCCGCCCTGGTCGGCGGGCTCGCCGAGCCGGACGATGTGGCCGGATCCCTGGAGCGGCCGCTGGGCTCGGTAGGCGTACCGGTACGCCGCGCGGAGGCCGGGCAGCGGTGGCGCGTGGGCCGGCTGGACATCACCGTCCTCGGGCCGCCAGCCCAGCATCCGGGAAATCCGGCCACGGAAGGCACGAGCGAGGACCCCGGCGAGGGCTTCGGCGAGAACGAGGGGTCGGCCGAGAACAACGCCAGCGTGGTGCTCCACGTGCGGTGGCCGGACGCGACCGCGCTTCTCACCGGGGACATCGAGACCGAGGCGCAGCGGCACCTTGCGGCGGCCGCGGACGTCCGCGCGGATATCCTCAAGGTCCCCCACCACGGCTCGGCGAGCCAGGATCCGGGATTCCTCCGGGCCGTGGGTGCCCGTGTGGTCGTCACATCGGTCGGCGCCGACAACTCCTACGGCCACCCCTCCGCCGGCGTCCTGCGACAGCTGCGGGCGGGCGGAGCCCGGTCGTTGCGCACCGACCGCGACGGGGACGTCGCAGTGGCGCAGGGCACACGCGGGCTTGTCGTGGTAGGTCGACGCGGCAGCGGAGGTTCATCAAGATGATCAATATGACTGCAAACGCCGCCGAGGCAATCGTCGACCTGTTGGCCCGCGCGGGAGTACGGCGCTTCTACACAGTCCCCGGTGAGAGCTTCCTGGAGCTCCTCGACGCCGTGGCCCAGCACCCGGAACTTCGATTGGTGTCCACCCGGCACGAGTCCGGTGCCGCCTTCATGGCGGAGGCCGACGCCAAGATCACCGGAGTTCCCGCGGTGGCGATGGGAACCCGCGGACCGGGGGCGGCCAACCTGGCGGTGGGCGTGCATACCGCCCATCAGGACTCCACGCCCATGATCGTCCTGTTGGGCCACGTCGAGACCGAGTTCTTCGGGCGTGAGGCCTTCCAGGAGGTCGACCTGGCTCGGTTCTACGACCCGATCACCGTCTACGCCGCCACGGTCCAGCGCTCGGATCGGGCGGCCGAGACGGTGGCGCGGGCGCTGCGGCACGCGACGGCCGGCCGTCCCGGGCCCGCCATGGTGGCCCTGCCGGCGGATCTGCTCGCCGGTCAGTGCTCCCCCGTCGACCTGCCGTTCCCGGAACCCCCGATGGCCCATCCCTCTCCTCAGGACGTGGCCCTCGCCGCGGATGAGCTCACACGGGCGGCCCGTCCGGTTGCCATCCTCGGCCGCGGCGCGCATGACCTGCACGACAAGATGGTGCACCTGGCCGAGGCGTACGGCCTCGGCGTCTATACCGGGTTTCGACGTCAGGACACCTTCCCGGCCAGTCATCCGCACTACCTCGGCCATCTCGGTCTCGGCACCCCGGACGAGCTGCTCGAGCCGCTGCGGACCGCCGATGTAGTGCTCGTGCTCGGGTCCCGTCTCAGCGAGGCGACCACCCAGGGGTATGCGCTTCCCCGGACGCCCGCGCGGGTCATTCAGGTGGACGTCGATCCCCTCGTGCTGGGCGCGACGACCCCGGTGGCGCGGGGGGTTCTCGCGTCAGTGGAGTCGTTCGCCGACGCCCTGCTCGCGCGCCCCGCCAGCGTTCCGCGGCGTGACTGGTCGGCCGCCCACAACGCCGCGATGCGGCTCTCCGACCCGGAGGGGATGACCTCCCCCCACGGCATTCACCCTGCGGAGGTGGTCGCCGCGATGCGCCGTCGGCTCCCGGCCGACACCGTGCTGACCAACGACGCGGGCAACTTCTCCATTTTCGGACACCGCTACTGGCGTTTCGACCATCCCCGCTCCCAGGCCGCCCCGACGTCCGGCGCCATGGGCTATGCCGTGCCCGGCGCGGTCGGCGCCCAGCTCGCCGCACCGGACCGGCGCGTCGCGGCCCTGGTGGGTGACGGCGGCTTCCTGATGACGGGGCAGGAGATGGAGACCGCCGTCCGTCTGGGACTGCCCGTCCTCGCCGTCGTGTTCCAGAACCTCCTGTACGGGACCATCGCCATGCACCAGGCCCGCAACCTCGGACGGACGGCGGCTGTCGACATCGGTCCGGTCGACATCGCCGGCATCGCGCGTGGGTTGGGCGCGGACTCCATGACCGTAACGAGCAGCGACGAACTCGACGACGCCTTCGCTCGGGCCGCGGCATTCGACGGGCCCCGGGTGATCGCCGTACGGACCGACCCGGACGTCATCACCCCCACCGCAACCCTGTCCGGGCTCCTTTCCCGCCCCGGCTGAAGTACCTCATCCCCCCTTGGCCGAGGGCAGAGTCAGCGTGGTGCTACCACTACCGCGAGCATGCCGGGCCCGACGTGCGCGCCGATCACCGCGCCAACCTCGCCTACGTACAGGTCCCGCAGCCGTGGCAACCGCTCACGGAGCCGCTCGGCGAGGGCGGCCGCCCGTACCGCGTTGGCGAGATGGTGCACGGCGACGTCGACATCGGAATCTCCCGCCTCCTCGACGGCGATGTCCTCGAGCCGCGCCAACGCGCGCGAGGTGGTACGGACCTTCTCCAGCGGGGCGATCGTGCCGTTCACCAGATGGAGCAACGGTTTGATCATGAGGGCGGAACCCAACAGCGTGGCGGCCGCTCCGATCCGGCCGCCTCGGCGCAGATGCTCGAGCGTGTCGACGTAGAAGAGGGACCGGGTGCTGTTCGCCCGGTGCCGCGCCGCCTCGGCGACGTCGTCCAGATCGGTGCCCGCCTCGGCGGCCTCGGCCGCAGACAGGACGCCGAAGCCCATGCCCATCGCTATCGAGTCGGTGTCGACCACTCGCACCGGGATCTCGGCCTCCTTCGCCGCGTGGCGAGCCGCCTCCACCGTCCCCGACATGCGCGCGGACAGGTGCAGCGACACCACGCCTCTCGCGCCCGCCCTCGCCGCGTCACCGTAGGCGTCGGCGAAACGCTGGGGCGACGGCCGCGAGGTGGTCACCGGCGCCCAACTGCGCAACGCGTGAGCCACGTCGTCGGCCGTGACCTCGGTGCCCTCGTCGCGAACCTGGCCGGCGATGACGACCTGGAGCGGAACCACCCTGATGCCATGCCGGGTGACCAAGTCGGTCGGGAGGTACGCCGTGGAGTCGGTGACTATCGCGACGTGATCGGACATAGGTGGAGGCTACCCACGCGGGCGCCACCCACCGCCGAGATCTATGTTGTGGGGTCGTTTTGTCCGGTTCGGCGGCCCCACAACATAGATCTCGGCGGGCGGCTCGGGCGGCTCAGTCACACATCCACTCGGCCACCAGCTCCGCGAGCACCGCGCACCCCAGTGCGCAGTCCTCGTCGCTCGCGGACTCGGCAGGGGTGTGGCTCTTCCCCGTCGGGTTGCGGACGAACAGCGCCGCGGCGGGGACCCGGGAGGCAAGCACGCCGGCGTCATGCCCGGCCGCGGTTGGCACATCCGGCGTGGGCAGCTCGTGGCCGCGCAGCACCTCCTTGAGTCTGATCCGCAGGTCGAGATCGAAGTCCACCTCGGGACTACGGGACTCGCAGACCAGCTCGGTCGAGACATCGTTGCGCAGCCCGGCCAGCCGGGTCTCCGCGGCGACGGACTCGACCAGCTCGTCGAGCGTCACGTCATGGGAGGCGCGAGCGTCGAGCCAGGCATCGACCGCCCCGGGAACGCTGTTGATGCTGCCAGGATCGATGTGGACGCGCCCGATCGTGGCTACCGCGCCGAGCCGCGCCGCCGCCGACCGGGCCGCGAGAATCGCCTCGGCCAGTACCAGAGTGGGGTCGTGCCGGTCGTCCAGGCGGGTCGTACCGGCATGGTTCGCCTCGCCGCGCAGGGTGAGGCGCCACCGCCCGTGCGGCCAGATACCGCTGGCAACGCCCAGCGGCGCTGCCAGGTCGACGAGCCCTCGCCCCTGCTCGACGTGCAGCTCGACAACGCCGCCGATCTGGTCGAGCAACTCCTTGTCGTGGCCGAGGGACTCCGGTTCCAGCCCGTCGGCCTTGAGCGCGTCGGCCAGCCGTATCCCCTCTTGGTCCGTGCGGTCCAGTACCTCGGATGGATCGATCGCCCCGACGAGCAACCGGCTGCCGAAGGTAGGTATCCCGAAGCGGCCGCCCTCCTCGTCGGCGAACGCCGCGACGGCCACCGGGCGCTCGGGCTTCAGGCCACGGCGCTGGGCCTCGGACACCGCGACGAAGCCGGCTACTACCCCGAGTGCACCGTCGTACGCACCTCCCCGTGGCACGGTGTCCAGGTGGCTGCCGAGGACGAGGGCATCGCCGTCGGCCGGATCACCCCACCAGGCCCAGAGGTTCCCGTTGCGATCGCGTTCGTAGCCGAGCTTGCGTTTCTTGGCCTGGCCGGCGAACCACTCCCGGGCGGCCCGGTCCTCCTCGGTCCAGGCCAGCCGTCGGTAGCCGCGGGTCGGCGAATCACAGCCGATGTCGGCGAGCTTGTCGAAGGTAGCGGCGAAGTCCGTCGCCACGACCTTGGAGACCGTCACCGCGCCTCCATGGGAGTGCGGACGGTATGTGGACCTGAGGTCATCAGGGGTCACCTGCTCTCGCTGAGACCGTCATGGCCGTGTATGACGTGTATGACGTGTATGGAGGACCACCGGACGCGTCAGGACCTGCCAGCGGGGCGCGGATACCGCAGGGGAACACATCGTCCTGGCGACATCGGCCCCGCCACGGTATTTCACCGAGGGAGCACCTGTACAGATCTCTTGACCTGCTTTAGCCCTGTCCGAATCGTTTGCAGAGCATTCGAACACGTTGAAACGCCTTGCACCAGCGCAAACGGGACTCACCTAGACCCGACGCAGCGCTCGAGCTCGGCGGCGAGCGCTGCCGGAACCCGGGCGTGCAGAACTGTGCCCTCCGGGGTGTGCTGCCGGTCGAGGACCTCGCCGAGTTCGTGCGCCCGGGCGATCAGGTCGCCGCGCCCGTACGGCACCAGGACGCGCAGCTCACACTCGGGGCTGGGCAGGGCGTCGCCGACCGCGGCGAGGAGCTTGTCGATGCCGGCGCCGGTGTACGCCGACACGACCACGCTGCCCGGCGTACGCCGCTGCAGCCGGCCCACCACCATGGGGTCCGCCTCGTCGACCTTGTTGACCACTACGAGCTCGGGAACCTGCCGCGCCCCGATCTCGTCGAAGACCTCGCGCACCGCGTGTATCTGAGACTCGGGGTCGGCATGCGTCGCGTCCACGACGTGCAGGACCAGATCGGCCCGGGTCACCTCTTCCAGCGTTGACCGAAACGCCGCGACCAGCTGATGGGGGAGGTGCCGGACGAAGCCGACCGTGTCGGACAGGGTGAAGGGCCGCCCCTGCGGGGTGCGGGCCCGGCGGACGGTGGGGTCGAGGGTCGCGAACAGCGCGTCCTCGATCATCACCCCTGCGCCGGTCAGGGCGTTGAGCAGGCTCGACTTGCCGGCGTTGGTGTAGCCGGCGATCGCCACCGAGGGGACCTCGCGCCGCCCGCGTTCCCGGCGATTGGCGTCGCGCGACTTGGACATGGCGACAAGCTCACGGCGCAGCTTCGCCATGCGGTTGCGAATACGCCGGCGATCGGTCTCGATCTTGGTCTCACCGGGGCCACGCAGGCCGACGCCGCCGTTGCCGCCGGCTCGGCCACCGGCCTGCCGTGACAACGCCTCTCCCCAGCCGCGCAGGCGCGGCAGGAAGTACTCGAGCTGGGCGAGCTCGACCTGCGCCTTGCCCTCACGGGTGCGCGCGTGCTGGGCGAAGATGTCGAGGATCAGCGCCGTTCGGTCGATGACCTTGACCTTGACGGTGGCCTCCAGGTTGCGCAGCTGACCGGGGGTCAGCTCGCCGTCGCAGATCACCGTGTCGGCGCCGGTGGCCGCGACGACGTCGCGCAGCTCCTTCGCCTTTCCCGAGCCGACATAGGTCGCCGCGTCGGGCTGGCCGCGGCGCTGGATCAGTCCCTCGAGCACCGAGGACCCAGCGGTCTCGGCGAGCTGTTTCAGCTCGACAAGCGAGTTCTCCGCGGCTTCGGCCGTGCCGTCGCTCCACACGCCGATGAGCACCACCCGCTCAAGCCTGAGCTGGCGGTACTCGACCTCGGTGATGTCACGTAGCTCGGTCGACAGTCCGGGAACGCGGCGCAGCGCGTGTCGATCGGCGAGATCGAGTTGATCGTCTACGTGGATCATATCACCTGTGGTCAACGCTGTGGGGGTGGATTGTCATCCCTTACGATCCCACGTCCGGCTGGCCTCGGCCAACGAATATCCCCGGCGCCCGTCACCCCCGAGGCAGCACCGAGACGTCGCCCACGTCGCTGCGGGCCCGTACCCGGTGGGCGGAGCCGGAGTCGACGGGCACGTCCACGGTGCTGTCGCCGACGTCGGTATCGGCCTCCACCGCGTAGGAGGTCCCGCCAGGCAGCCGTATGGTCACGTCGCCCGCCGACGTCGTGGCGTCCACCTGGTCCGGCGGCGAGACGAACTCGAGCAGTACACCGCCCGCGTCGGAGCCGGCGACCGCCGAGGGGCCGGCCAGACCGGTGGCCCGGACGTCGCCTGCGTCCGCGGTCGCCTCCATCGGGCGGGACGTGTTCTCCACGACCACGTCCCCCGCGCCTGTCTCGGCCGTAACCTGCACCGAGCGCTCGACGGTGATGGCGTAGTCCACCCAGCAGCGCCGGGCCCCACCCGGGCACGTCGCGGTGAGCACCAGCGTGTTGTTCTCGACCTTGTGCGTGGTCCGGGGTTTGCGCGTGTCGTAGTGGAGCCGTTCGGTCACCGCCGGCGTACGCTCCCCCTCGGTACCGGTCACCTTCACGTCACCGGCGTCGGCGCGCACCACGAGCCTGTCGATCCGCCCGCCGACCTCGTAATTCTTTTCGTCGCCCTGCGTGTCGCCGCCGACGACGACGGTTCCGTTACACCCGGCCAGCCCGGCCAGCACCAGAACGGTCACGGCGAGGCCGAGCAAGCTGATCCCGCGCACGCTCCCCCACGGTAGCCGCGATTGACCCGGTGCGCCGGCTGTCGCTAGTGTTCCAATATATAGAAGAAAGTTTTCGAATCATGGAAAAGAGGACGGGATGAGCACACCCGATGGGGTCGAGGTCGTCGGCCCGTCGCACGACCGGTACGAGGAGATCCTTACCCCGGAGGCGCTTTCCTTCCTCGCCTCGCTGCAGCGTGAGTTTGGCCGCCGACGGGACGAGCTGCTCAGGGCCCGGGAGGAACGGCAGGCCGAGCTTGCCCGGGGCGGCACACTCGACTTCCTGCCGGAGACCAAACCCATCCGCGACGACCCCGGCTGGCGTACCGCCGAGCCGGCGCCCGGCCTCGCCAACCGGCGCGTGGAGATCACCGGCCCGACCGACCGGAAGATGACCATCAACGCGCTGAACTCGGGCGCCCAGGTGTGGCTGGCCGACTTCGAGGACGCCAACACCCCGCTGTGGGAAAACATGGTGTCCGGCCACATCAACCTGATCGACGCGATCGAACGAAAGATCGACTTCACCAGCCCGGAGGGCAAGGAGTACCGGCTTCGCACGGACGCCGACCTGGCCACCATCCTGGTCCGGCCGCGTGGCTGGCACCTCGACGAGAAGCACGTCCTCGTGGACGGCAGCCGGATGGTGGGCGGGCTGTTCGACTTCGGCCTCTACTTCTTCCACTGCGCGACCCGCCAGCTCGAAAGGGGAAGCGGTCCGTACTTCTACCTGCCGAAGCTGGAGAGCCATCACGAGGCCCGGCTGTGGAACGACGTGTTCAACTACGCACAGGACCATCTCGGCATCCCGCGCGGCACGATCCGGGCGACCGTACTCATCGAGACGATCCCGGCCGCCTTCGAGATGGAGGAGATCCTCTACGAGCTGCGCGATCACTCCGCCGGGCTGAACGCCGGGCGGTGGGACTACCTGTTCAGCGTCATCAAGAAGTTCCGCACCCGCGGCCGGGCGTTCCTGCTGCCCGACCGGAACTCGGTGACGATGACGGCGCCGTTCATGCGCGCCTACACCGAGCTGCTGGTCCGCACCTGCCACCGGCGTGGCGCGCACGCGATGGGCGGCATGGCGGCGTTCATTCCCAGCCGCAGGGATCCCGAGGTCAACGAGAAGGCCCTCGCCAAGGTCCGCGACGACAAGAGGCGGGAGGCGGGCGACGGATTCGACGGGTCCTGGGTCGCCCATCCGGATCTCGTGTCGATCTGTCAGGAGATGTTCGACGCCACGCTGGGCGACCGGCCGAACCAGCTCGACCGCACCCGCGAAGAGGTCGAGGTGAGCGCCGCCGACCTGCTCGCCGTGGACAAGACGCCGGGCGAGGCGACCGAGGCGGGTCTGCGCAACGACGTCAGCGTCGGGCTGCAGTACCTGGCCTCCTGGCTCGGCGGGAACGGCGCGGCGGCGATCTTCAACCTAATGGAGGACGCGGCAACTGCCGAGATCGCCCGCTCCCAGGTGTGGCAGTGGCTGCACAACGACGTCCACCTCGCCGAGGGCACCGAGGTCACCCGCGGACTGGTGGAGCGGATCATCGATGAGGAGCTGGCCAAGATCCGCGAGGCGTACGGCTCCGCGTACGACGAGCAGCGGTTCTCCCAGGCGAAGGCGCTCTTCGTCGAGGTGGCGCTGGACGACGACTTCGCCGAGTTCCTGACCCTCCCGGCCTATGAACGGATGCCGTAGCGTCGGTACCAGAGGTGAACGGATCCCTAACGTCGGTGCCGGAGGTGAGGGACATGGAGGTCGGCCGGCTGGCCGCTCGCTTCCGTGAGATCCTCGGCGACGCGGGCGTGATCACGGATCGGCAGCAGCTCCGTACCTACGAGTGCGACGGCCTGGCGGTCTACAAGACCACCCCGGCGATCGTCGTGCTGCCGGAAACCGCCGAGCAGGTGGCGGGCGTGGTGCGGGTCTGCGCCGACGAGGGGATACCGTACGTGGCCCGCGGCTCGGGCACCGGCCTGTCGGGGGGTGCCCTGCCCCGGGCCGACGGCGTCCTCGTCGTGACCTCCCGGATGCGGCGCATCCTCGAGGTGGACATACCCAACCAGCGGGCAGTCGTCGAGCCCGGAGTGTTCAACCTCGCGGTGACCAAGGCCGCGGAGCCGGACGGCTACTACTACGCGCCAGACCCGTCGAGCCAGCAGATCTGCTCCATCGGTGGCAACGTGGCGGAGAACTCCGGGGGCGCGCACTGCCTGAAGTACGGCTTCACCGTCAACCACGTGCTCGGCCTGGAGGTCGTCACGCCCGACGGGGAACTGGTGCAGATCGGTGGCAAGGCCGCCGACCACCCCGGCTACGACCTGCTGGGGGCGTTCATCGGGTCCGAGGGCACCCTCGGCATCGCCACCAAGGTCACGGTGCGCCTGTCGCGGGCGCCCGAGGAGGTCCGCACCCTGCTCGCGGCCTTCGACTCAACCGACGACGCGGGCACGGCGGTCTCCGCGATCATCGCCACCGGGGTGATGCCGGCCGCGATCGAGATGATGGACGCGCTCGCGATCGAGGCCGCCGAGGCCGCCGTGCACTGCAACTACCCGGAGGGCGCCGGCGCGGTACTCGTCGTCGAGCTGGACGGCCCGGCCGTGGACGTCGCGCACCAGTTCGCGGCGGTCGAGCGGCACTGCCGTGACGCTGGCGCGTTCGAGATCCGGATCGCCCAGGACGCGGAGGAACGAACTCTCATCTGGAAGGGCCGAAAGTCGGCGTTCGCCGCCGTGGGCCGGATCAGCCCGGCCTACATCGTCCAAGACGGAGTGATCCCGCGGACGGCGCTGCCCGACGTGCTGCGCAGCATCGACCGGCTCGCCAGGGAAAGCGGCATCCGGGTCGCGAACGTCTTCCACGCCGGCGACGGCAACCTGCACCCGCTCGTCCTCTTCGACGACGCCGAGCAGGGGGCCGAGGAACGGGCCGAGGAGGTCTCGGGAGCGATCCTCGACCTGTGCATCGAGCATGGTGGCTCGATCACCGGGGAGCATGGCGTGGGCATGGACAAGTCGAAGTTCATGTCGCGCATGTTCACCGACGACGACCTGGACACCATGCAGATGCTGCGCTGCGCCTTCGACCCGCGCGGGCTGTGCAACCCCGGCAAGGTCTTCCCCACCCCGCGGCTGTGCGGGGAGGCGCCCGGCGTACACAAGGGCGCCCATCCGCTGCAGGAAGCCGGCCTCGCGGAGATGTTTTGATGCATCCGAGGGAGGAGGCCCTGGCGGCCCTGGCCAAGGCGTGCGAGGTATCGGGGGGCAGCGACGCCGACGCCGTCGACGGGATAGTACCCGACTACGTCGCCCGGCCGGATTCCGTGGAGTCGGCGGCCGAGGTGATGCGGGCCGCCGCCGAGCGTGGGCTGCGGGTCGTGCCACGCGGCGCGGGCACCAAGCTTGATTGGGGAAGCCCACCGGCCGGCGTCGATCTTGTCGTCGACACCGGCCGGCTGGACCGTGTCCTGGAACACGCCGCCGGGGACCTGGTCGTACGGGTGCAGTCCGGCCTGACGCTCGGAAGGCTTCAGGTCGCGCTGGCCGCGCACGGTCAGGAACTCGCCCTCGACGAGCCGGTCCTCGGCTCGACGGTGGGCGGGATGCTCGCGACCGGGACCAGCGGCCCCCGTCGGCTGCTCCACGGCGGGCCGCGCGACCTGCTCATCGGGATCACCGTCGTCCGGGCCGACGGCATGATCGCCCGCTCCGGCGGCAAGGTCGTCAAGAACGTGGCCGGGTACGACCTGGGCAAGCTCTTCACCGGCTCGTACGGCACCCTCGGCCTCATCGTCGAGGCGATCTTCCGGCTCCACCCGCTCCCGGCGGCGAGCCAGGTGGTGACCTGGACGGCTCCCGACGAGGGGGCAGCACACGAGCGTCTCCAGGCGCTTCTGCACTCCCAGCTGGTGCCGGCGGCGGTCGAGATCGACCGGCCGGCACCGGATGCGCCGATCGCGATCGGGGTGCTGCTGGAGGGTGTCGCCGAGGGAGTCACCACCCGCGCCGAAGCCGCGGCACGCCTGCTCGGGAACGGGTTCGGCGGGGCCGACGGGGCCGAGGTCGGCACGAAGCCGCCGGCATGGTGGGGCCGCCATCCCACCGACCCGGACGGCGTGCTGGTGAAGCTGGCCGCCGAGGTATCCGCGCTGCCGCACCTGCTGGCCGCCGTCGCGCGGGCGGCGCGGAGCGCCGGCCTCACCCCAGCGGTGCGCGGCTCCGCGGGGGGTCTGCTGCACGTCGGTCTCCCGGTGGGCACCGAGCCGGCAGCGGCCGCGGAGTTCCTGGCCGTGCTGCGTCCCGCGGTCGCGCGCCACGACGGAAGCGCGGTGGTCCTGCACGCGCCCCGCGCGGTACGGGACGCCGTCGACGTTTGGGGACCGGTACCGGCGCTCGGCCTCATGGGCCGCCTCAAGGACCAGTTCGACCCACAGCACCGGCTTGCTCCGGGCCGGTTCGTCGGAGGGATCTGACTTGACCGACAGGACCGCGAACACAGCCACCGGGGCGTTCGACGCACACCACCCGCCGCAGATGGAGCTCATCAACGACTGCGTGCACTGCGGCTTCTGCCTGAACACCTGCCCCACCTACCTGCTGTGGGGCGAGGAGATGGACTCACCCCGCGGGCGCATCTACCTGATGAAGGAGGGCCTGGAGGGCGAGCCGCTCACGCCCACCATGGCCGAGCACTTCGACCGGTGCCTCGGCTGCATGGCCTGCGTGACCTCGTGCCCCTCGGGAGTGGCCTACGACCGGCTCATCGAGGCGACCCGGGCCCAGGTCGAGCGTCGGCACCCGCGCGACCGGTGGAGCCGGCTGCTGCGCGAGACGATCTTTGCGTTGTTCCCGTACCCCCGGCGGCTGCGGGCGCTGCGCGGTCCGCTTCGGCTCTACCAGCGCAGCGGGCTGGCCGCGCAGGTCCGCCGCAGCGGCCTGCTGGATCGGCTCTCCCCCAGCCTCGCCGCCATGGAATCCCTCGCTCCCCCGCTGGACAAGCTGCGCGGGGTACCCGAGTTCGTCCCGGCCCGCGGAAAGCGGCGGGCGGTCGTCGGCATGCTCACCGGCTGCGTGCAGAGCGTCTTCTTCCCCGAGGTCAACCGGGCGACCGCCCGGGTGCTCGCCAGCGAGGGCTGCGACGTCGTGGTGCCTCGGTCCCAGGGCTGCTGTGGCGCGCTCTCCCTGCACACCGGACGGGAGGAGGAGGCGGTCGGCTTCGCCGAGCGCACCATCGAGACGTTCGAACGCGCTGGGGTCGACGCGATAGTGGTGAACGCCGCTGGGTGCGGCTCGGCGATGAAGGAGTACCGCTTCCTGCTCGCCGACACCCAGTCGAGCCGGGCGGAGGCGCTCTCCGCCAAGGTCCGCGACCTGTCCGAGCTGCTCGTCGAGCTTGGGCCGGCGGCCGAACGCGGCCCGCTGCCGGTGCGGGCGGCCTACCACGACGCGTGTCACCTGTCCCACGCCCAGGGCATCCGGTCGCAGCCACGGACGCTGCTGCGCGGGGTACCTGAGCTGGACCTGCGGGAGATCGCGGAACCGGAGGTCTGCTGCGGCTCGGCGGGCGTGTACAACCTTCTGCAGCCCGAGGCCGCCCGCGACCTGGGCGAGCGCAAGGCGGCGAACGTCGCCGCGACCGGCGCCGAGCTGCTCGTCACTGCCAACCCCGGCTGCGCGATGCAGATATCCGTCGCCCTCGGGCGGCGGATCGCGGTCGCGCACGTCGCCGAGGTGCTCGACGCCTCGATCCGCGGCCTTGACCCGCGCACCCTGGTGGAACGGGGGTAACGCAGGCCATGCGGGGCGACGGAGGGGTCCAGTCGGTGGAACGGGCCCTGGACGTACTGGAGATGCTGGCCAGCACCGAGGGCGATGCGGGGCTCTCCGAACTCGCCGCGCGCACCGGGCTGCCGTACGGGACCATCCACCGGCTGCTGCGTACCCTCGCGGCCCGTGGCTACGTGCGGCAGAACAGCGACCGCAAGTACGCCCTCGGCGGAGCAGTGCTGCGGCTCGGTGAGGCGGCGGAGCGACTGCTGGCCCTGCGGGTTCGGCCGTACCTCACCCGGCTCGTCGAGATCAGCGGCGAGACCGCGAACCTTGCGGTGCTCGAGGGGGACTCGGCGGTGTACGTGGCGCAGGTGCCGTCACCCCGACGTCTGCGGATCTTCGCCGAGGTCGGGCGGCACGTGCTGCCGCACTGCACGGCGGTCGGCAAGGTGCTGCTCGCCGGCCGCCCAGAAGAGGAGGCCGAGCAGACGCTGCGCCGCACCGGGCTGCCGCGCCGCACCCCGAACACCGTCACCGACCTGACCACCCTGCTCGACGAGCTCGCCAAGGTGCGAGCCCAGGGGTACGCGGTGGACCGCGGCGGGGAGGACGTGGACGTGCACTGCGTAGCCGTGCCCGTGGTGCACGGGGGACGTACCGTGGCGAGCATGTCGATCTCCGGGCCGGCCCGCCGCATCGAGACGCAGAGCCTGGACGACCTGGTGCGCCGGATGACCGAGGTCGCCGACGCCTTCGGCGAGTCCCTCTGACGCCGGACCGCCGAGATCTATGTTGTGGGGGCCAGAACCGGACAAAACGACCCCCACAACATAGATCTCGGCGGGGATGGAGGTTCACTGTGGCCAGGACCCATAGCTACGACGTCTCGGTTACCTGGACGGGCAATCGCGGCAGCGGTACGAGCGGATACCGTGCCTTCGACCGCTCGCACGACGTCACCGCCGACGGGCCGCCTCCGATCGCAGGTAGCGCCGATCCAGCGTTGCGTGGCGACGGCACCCGCTGGAACCCGGAGCAGTTGCTCGTCGCCGCTTTGTCCCAGTGCCACATGCTGTGGTACCTGCATCTGTGCGCGGGCGCCGAGATCGTCGTCACCGACTACGCGGACGAAGCACACGGCACCATGGTGGAAAGTGCCGACGGCGGGCACTTCGTCGAGGTAGTGCTGCGGCCGCGGGTCACGGTCACCGCTCCGGAGATGGTCGAGAAGGCGGTTGGTTTGCACAAGATCGCCCACGAGAGGTGCTTCATCGCCAACTCCGTCAACTTCCCGGTCCATCACGAGCCGGTAGTCGTGGCCGGTGGTACCGGCGCTTCATCGTCGTCACCGTGAACGAGGCGGTGACCGCGACGGGTTCCGGCAGCGCCGCTACCCGGTCCGCCAGTTCGGCCGGGTCCACGTGGTACGCGCTCGGCCCCATCCGCACGAGCGCCTCAACCTCGTGACGGGCGAGCCGCAGGCCGGTCTCGTACGCCGTGTGGCCAATCGTCTCGAAGTGGTCGTCCAGGGCAGCACCGACCCGTTCCCCCTTCCTGGGATCGACCGAGAGCAGGCCGAGCGGCTCGACGAGCTCGACGAGGTGGTCCGCAGCGGGGGTGGCGACGAGCAGCGCTCCGCCGGGCCGGAGGACGCGGCGGAACTCCGCGCCGTTCCGCGGCGCGCACACGTTGAGAACCAGCGACGCGGCCCCGCTTCGCACCGGGAGCGGTCGCCACGCGTCGCACACCGCGGCGCCGATCCTGGGATGGGCTCGCGCGGCCCGCCGCGCCGCGTGCTTGGACAGGTCGACGGCCAGGCCGACGTGGTCGCTCAGCCGGTTCAGCACGGTGGCGAGGAAGTATCCGGTGCCCGCGCCGACGTCGACGACGCAACCGCCGGCGCCACGGACGGATGCCGCGGCCCGATCGGCGAGCAGGTCGGCCAGCGCGGCGAAGTGGCCGGCGCCGAGGAACTCCTCGCGCGCCTGGATCATCGCGGCGGTGTCGGCGGCATGCGGCCGGGCTCCCCCGGGCAGCAGGTTCGCGTACCCCTGGCGCGCGATGTCGAAGCTGTGGCCGTCCGGGCAGCGCAGCGTCGCTCCGGCGACCGCCATCTCTCCCGCGCAGATCGGGCAGACCAGGTAGTCCACGACGTCGTCGAGCACGACCCTTTCTTAGCCGATGGATGGGCCGTCCACCCGGTAGGCCGCGCTGTCAAGTGTGTACCAACCATCATCTGGAAGTTCTTTGACGCGTGGCTGAGCTGGCCTGTGCCGCGTCGGACGTGTCGCGCGGGTACTGCCACCTTCGCCGTTTCCCGGTCGTGGCTGTGGCGTTGCCTGGCGGGCCTGCGTCCGGCGCGGCCGGGTCAGCGGTCCCGGTCGGTGAGGCATTGCGGACAGTGGGGCCGCTGGTCGTCTCCGATGATCAGGCGTACCTCGCCATGACGGGAACAGATGGCGATCTCGGGGTACTCGGTCGGCTCGGTGATGAGTTCCCACCCGTCCGGGAGCGAGGCGCGGATGTCGAGGGATTGTTCCTCCACGGTCCAGGTGTCGGGGCCGTTGTCGGGTGGCCAGGTGCGGCGGCGGTAGACGGCCATGGGTCGAGCATATGCGGCCGGTCGGATCGGTGTCGCTGGCGGTGGGAGGGGACGGACGGATGTGGTCAGGGCCGACGCGCCCGGGTTCATCGGCTGGGGGCCACGGACCCCGTAGCCTGCCCTAGGCGAATCGGGCGGCTCCTGCTGCCCGGCAAATGCCCGAATGGTGGGGTCCGTGGCTTCGGGGTCCCCAGGCGGGGGTTCCGGTCGCGTGGCGGCCCTGGACACATCCGGACGATCCCGGCACCGTAGCGCGGCAGCGAACCGCAACCAACCCCTAAGACGGCTCACTCATCCTCGATTACTCCGGCAGAATCTCGTCCAGAATCGCGAATACCCAGCTAGTCAGCTTCCGGACGTCGGCCTGGACAGCGTCGGCATGGACCGCACTGCTGCCCCTTGAGTAGGTATGCCGGCCTATCTTGGCGACGATCTGGTCAACGACCTCGTCAATACCTTTAGCCTGGTCCTTGTCTCCGCCTCGCTGCTGGACTGCATACCGGATTCTTTCGGCCTGGCTCGGATTTCGTTTTCTGCCCTGCTCGATACCCTCGTACCACGGTTGGTTCCGGACTTCGTCGTCGGGTGCGAACAGCTGGACTGTTGCGCGCATCACCTCGCGGATCTCCGCGGCCGTTCCAACATAGCTGAGCCTGGTGTGGTCGTTGAGGTCCGTCAGCGCTTGCTCCAGCGAATCTGCCAGTGAGGACCTGTGGCGTCGCAGCCGGGCCAGAACGTCGGCGTCACGCCCCGAGAGCGGTCCTCTCGCGGGCACAATAGCCTTGACCCGCTGCCGAGGTTGCCGTACTTGCACCTGAAATTCCCGTACCCGGCGGAGCAGGTCAAGATCGGGGCCGTCACTCTGAGCCGGTCGTACCATCGTTGACCTGTCCATCGCGGTTCAGAACGTACCGGCGCATGTTTCGGAAGATCTCCTCGATGGTCTCAGACGAGGCATCGGCGGCTATGTGGATCTCGATGTTAATGTGAATGCCCGGCCCGACAGACACCGAAACGGGCCCCGTGGACGCGCTGGCGAGGTCGCGTGGCGGAGGGGTCGTCGTCGGGATCTCCTGTGACACGGTGTCGGCGTCTTCGCCCTTGGTGGGGGCGGGCGGGCTGGCGAGGTCGACGTAACGCTTGGCGCCCATCTGCCGGATGAAGCCGACAGCCTCCGCTCCCTCGATAATCAGCTCCAGCACGTTGTCCAGACGATCGGGGGGCACACCTTTCTCTTAGAGTACGTTCTTGGCGATGTTGTCGGGCGGGAGCGCCGCGCCGTCGTAGCTACGCAGGAAGTCCCCAATGACCTTCGGCCGGAGCAATGCTTCGCGTTTCGCCGCCACGTCGTCGGCTTCAGCCGTGGGTCGCACGACTCTCTTGCCGAGCGGCGTGATCCCGATCTCGGGTGCTCTGGCCGCGCCTGTTGTGAGTCCGTATGCGACCGCTGCGCCAGTAATCATCCTGAACGGCCCGGACGTCGGCGACATGTTCATCGCACCGGCCACGTTCAATGGCCGCGTCGGCTGGTAGGCGTAGTTCTCCGCGATTGCCCTAGGGACCCGCAGGGCCTGCTCAAGGGAGTAGCTCGGGACATCGTCCTGCGACAGCCGCGGCCGGTTCGTCTTCGCATCTGGAGTTGGCGCAGGCGCCGGATCGGCGGCCGCTTCGGCCGCTTGTCGTCGTCGTTCCGCCATCTGACTGTTTCCCTTCACGTCATTCTTAGCAGTGAATGTAGCTGAACGCTTCGACGTGGCGGTGCACCTCGGGCTGGGCAGCCGAAGGCTCGCTGTTTGACTTCCCCTTAACGCTGCCCGCTCCTGCGCCCGTTCCGCCGCCTACCTTCCCCGGTCCCTAACCTCCGTGGCCCGCGCCTGACCTCACCCTCGGGGTCCCCTCTAGTGGTCTGTAAGAACGTTGGTTTTAGTCTTCGCGCGGCGGATGCTGGCGAGGATCTCGTCGGCGTGTTTGGTCCAGGTGAAGGGCCGTGGGTGGTTGTTCCAGCCGTCGATGAACGCGCCGATGGCGGCGGTCAGC
>WHSR01000149.1 GCA_009379995.1 Streptosporangiales bacterium | reverse complement strand
GGGCCCCCCGATCCCTGGCCCGCCGCTCCAGCTCCACCCGGTCGCTATCCGACACCGTCAGCACCCGTACGCGATTCGGCATACACCATTATCACGCACAAGAAACAAAAACTAAAGAAAAACATACGTCACGACACTAGGGAGCCACGGTCCCATTACGGGTCCGGGTAGTTCGGACCGATAAGGCGGATCTTGCCGGACCGATCCGTCAACCCCTGGGCACGAGAACTCCTCGAGGAGACGTTTCGGACCGGGCTCAGACCTTGCGGCCGACGCCGCAGTGGATGGCGAACTCCGAACCCGCGCCGGGGACGCCGACGCCCGGTCGCCACTGGTTCACCGGCACCACGCCGGGCTCCACAAGCTCCAGGCCGTCGAAGAACCGGGCGACCTCGGGGTAGCTGCGGGGAAAGACCGGCTCGGTCATCCTCTTGCTGATGACCTCGTTCGCCTCGACCAGCTCCCGTTGGATGTCGTTGGCGGCATGGGCGATCACCAGGTAGCTGCCCACCGGGACCGCCTCCAGCAGCCGCGCCACCACCTGGTACGGGTCCTCCTCGTCGGCCAGCATGTGCAGGATGAGCACCAGCATGATCGCGACGGGCTGGCCCAGGTCGAGTGTTCCCGCCGCCTCCTGCAGGATCTTGTCCGGGTCGCGCAGGTCCGCGTCGATGTAGTGGGTCGCGCCCTCACGGGTGCCGCTCAGTAGAGCCCGGGCGTGGGCCAGCACGATCGGGTCCTTGTCGACGTACACGATCCGCGACTCCGGCGCGACCCGCTGGGCGACCTCGTGTGTGTTGTTCGCCGTGGGGATGCCGGTGCCGATGTCCAGGAACTGGCCAATCCCCGCGTCGCTGGCCAGGTAGTGCACCGCCCGGCCCAGGAAGGCGCGGTTGGCGCGGGCAAGCGCGCTGGCGCCGGCCACACCACCTGGGTAGGCCGCGAACGCCCGGTGGGCGGCTTCCCGGTCAACGTCGTAGTTGTCCTTGCCGCCCAGCAGATAGTCGTACACCCGTGCCTGGTGGGCGACGTTCGTGTTGATCTCGACCGGCTCCCGGTCCGAGGGCTGGACGGAGGTGAACCAGTCGTCTGTCACAGCGCACCTTCCCGCGATGCCGGATCTCGCATGCCCCACAGCGTAGCCGACCCTCTACCGGCGCAAGGCCCGGACGACTGTCTTGACCGATCGGTCCGCCGCCCACCGATCGAGGCTCATCTACTCGGCTCTCCTTGGCCTATATCCGTACGCGACGCCGCCGCCCATGCGCTACGCTGCAGCGTGTTTACAGATGCAAGGTCATCGGTAAACACGAGTGCACGTGCATTAGTCTGTGCAGGACCGCCCAAGGAGTGAAGATGGAGCTGGTCACCAACGGCATTCCGGCCAGCCGGCTGCAGGGTGCCGACTGGCGGAAGAGCCGCCATAGCAATCCCAGCGGCAACTGCGTCGAGTTCGCGGAACTACCGGACGGGGCGATCGCCGTCCGCAACTCCCGTCACCCGTCCGGCCCGGCGCTGATCTACACCCGCGCCGAGATCGCCGCGTTCCTCCGAGGCGCGAAGGAAGGCGACTTCGACGACATGCTCGACTAGTTCGACGACATGCTCGACTAGAGACAGCGTGATCGCCCAGCACCCGGCCGGACGAGGGAGCAACGGCTCCGCGTTCGTCTCGTCGGGGTAGAGGCGGCGCAGCGGTCAGGGCCAAGGGGACCGGCACGCCGATAACATTCGGCACCTGGCCGCCGCGCCGTCCCGGCGTGGGAGGCTGTACGGTGCCGACGCCGAATGAGACACTGGGCGCTGCTTCTTACCTCTGGGGAGCGGGCATGATCGAAGCCCCGGCCGGCGCCGAGCCGTCCGTCGGCCCTGTCCCTGCACTCCACGCTGCTCAGCACGCTGGCGGGCCGACCGCTCTGCGTATCCTGCTGGGCGCTCAACTGCGCCGCCTCCGGGAGGCGCGAGGCATCACCCGCGAGGCCGCCGGGGAGGAGATCCGGGGCTCCCACGCCAAGATCAGCCGCATGGAGCTGGGCCGGGTCAGCTTCCGGGAACGCGACGTCGCCGACCTGCTCACCCTGTACGGCATCACCGACGAACAGCAGACGTTCCTCTCCCTGGCCCGGCAGGCCAACGCCCCGGGCTGGTGGCACAAGTACAACGACATCCTGCCCAGCTGGTTCGAGATCTACATCGGGCTCGAGGAGGCCGCCTCGGTCATCCGCACCTACGAGGCCCAGTTCATCCCGGGCCTGCTGCAGACCGAGGACTACGCCCGCGCCGTCACCCAGCTCGGCTATCCGGGGTGGTCGGCCGAGGAGATCGAACGCCGGGTCAGCCTCCGCATGAGACGTCAACAGCTCCTCACCAGGCCGCATGCACCGACCCTTTGGGCGGTGGTCGACGAGGCGGCGTTGCAGCGACCACTGGGCGGTCCGCGGGTGATCCGCGCGCAACTCGAACGCCTCATCGAGGTCGTCGAGCTACCGAACGTCACGCTGCAGATCATGCCGTTCCGTCTCGGCGGTCACGCCGCTGCCGGCGGCCCGTTCACTCTCCTTCGGTTCCCCGAACCCGACCTGCCCGAGGTCGTCTACCTCGAACAACTCACCAGCGCTCTCTATCTCGACAAGGCACGAGACATCGAGCACTACAAGAAGGTCATAGACCGGCTCTACGTACAGGCCGAGCCGCCTACCAACACCGAGAAGCTCCTCAACAAGATCATCGAAGGGATCTAGAGGACCTCACCTTTCCCCCTTTTGGGGCTCGGCCGCGAACCGCCAGGCTCGCTCCGCGGCTTGCCGTACCGCCTGCTCGAGAAGTTCCGCCGCGGAGTCATCCAGCCCCGGCGGCGGGCCGAGGCGGCGCAACACCGCGGTGACGTCGTCGGACGGCCGCGGATGAACGGAGATCGCGGCCAGTTCGCCGGAGGCGTCGAAGAGGCTCGCCGCCGACAGTGCGGACAGCGGTACGCCCTCGGCGCGACCGCCGGCCTCACCGGGGTCGGTCGACGCGGACCCGGTACGGGCGGCCCGCAGTCCGGCCAGCAGCGCGGTACGGTCCCGCCCACGCAGGGCGGGCAGCAGGAAGGGGTCGGCGTCGAAGGTCTGCGCCAGCACGTAGTGGACGGCGGCCACGTGCTTGCACGGGTTGGCATGGTCGGGGCAGGTACATCGGGTGCTGAGCGCACGGGCCTGCGGGAACAGCGAAACACCGCACCCGCTCAACACCTCGTCGATGTCCTCGGGCATCCGGCCGTCCAGCAGCGCGGCGGCGTGCCGGACCTGCCCCGCGAGCGTGCCGATGATCACCTCCCACAGGGAATCGGAGAAGACCGGCAGGCGTAGCGTCACCCGGTACGGGCTGGGTCGGCTGCCCTGCACCCTGGCGGTCACCTGGCCCGGCGCCACCGTGAGATCGCGCACGGTGCCCTTGCGCGCGTACGTACGCCCGCGGGGCAGCCGGTTGGCGTACGACGCGCCCAGCGTCTCCAGCGACGCGATCCACCGCTGCCCCCACCAGGTGAGGCCAAACTTGGTGGCCATCACGCACCCTCCTCACCGACGAGGTCGTCTACGGGATCGGGGGCCCGGTCGTCGGCCGACAGCTCCACGAGCGCCCGCAGCTCGTCGTCGTTCAGCTCGGTGAGCCAGGTCTCGCCGGTCCCGACCACCGCGTCGGCCAACGCCCGTTTCTGCTCCAACAGGTCGGCGATGCGCTCCTCCAGCGTGCCGCGGGTCACCAGCTTGTGGACGTTGACCGTGCGGGTCTGTCCGATCCGGTACGCCCGGTCGGTGGCCTGGTCCTCGACCGCCGGGTTCCACCACCGGTCGTAGTGCACCACGTGGGTGGCTCCGGTCAGGTTGAGGCCGGTGCCACCCGCCTTGAGCGACACGATCAGGATCGGCGCTCCGGTGCCGGCCTGGAACGCCTCCACCATCCGGTCGCGGGTGGACCGGGCCACCCCGCCGTGCAGGAACGGTATCTCCGGCAGCCGCAGCGCCCGCGCGAGGTGCCGGACCAGCAGCTCACCCATCTCCCGGTACTGGGTGAAGACCAGCGCCCGGTCGTCGGCGGCGACGGTCTCGGCGAGCATCTCGGTCACCCGGGCCAACTTGCCGGACCGGCCGGACAGCGGACCCGGCTCGTCGAGGTACTGCGCCGGGTGGTTGCAGATCTGCTTCAGCTCGGTGAGCAGCTTGAGGATGCGCCCGCGGCGCTCGATGCCCTCGCCGAGGCCCTCCTCGTCCAGCAGCGCGGACACGGTCGCCTGGTAGAGCGTGGCCTGCTCGCGGGTGAGCGTGCAGGCCACGATGGACTCCACCTTCGGCGGCAGCTCGGCCGCGACGTCGGTCTTCAACCTGCGCAGCATGAACGGCGCGACGATCCGCCGCAGCCGCGCGGTCGCGTCGGGGTCGCGCCACCGCTCGACCGGTACCGCGTACCGCTCCCTGAACCGGGCGAACGGACCGAGCAGGCCCGGGTTGGCGAAGTCCATGATCGACCAGAGCTCGGACAGCCGGTTCTCGATCGGAGTGCCGGTGAGCGCGACCCGGACGGCCGCGGAGAGCCGGCGGGCCGCCTTCGCCCCCTGCGCGGCGTGGTTCTTGATCTGCTGTGCCTCGTCGAGTACGACGACGTCCCAGTCCACCGCCGCGAGCAGGTCGACATCCCGGCGCAGCAGCCCGTAGCTGCTCACCACGACGGCGCCCGGCTTGAACTCCTCCGGCTGCGACGGCCGCGAGGACCCATGGTGGCGAACGACCGGCAACGACGGGGCGAACCTCGCCAGCTCGCGCTCCCAGTTGCCCACGACGGAGGTGGGGCACACCACCAGCTGTGGCCGGTCCGAGGCGCGATCCGCCAGCAGGGAGATCGTCTGCACCGTCTTGCCGAGACCCATGTCGTCGGCCAGCAGCCCGCCGAGCCCCAGCTCACCCATGGTCTGCAGCCAGGCGACGCCCCGCAGCTGGTAGTCGCGCAGGGTCGCGTCGATGCCGGCCAGCCGCGGTTCCCGGTCCGCGCCCGCCGACCTCAGCCGGTCCGTCAGGTCGCGCAGCGAGCCGTCCGCGACGACCTCGACGTCGCCCAGCTCCGCGGTCTCCCGCTGCCCGGCGAGGGCGACCGACAGCGCGTCGGACCCGGACAGCGTTCCCGTTGTGCCGACCAGCCTGGCAAGCTTCGGCATCTCACCTGCGTCGAGCCGTACCCAATGGCCTCTCCACCGCACCAGGGGCTGCTTCAACGCGGCGATCTCGGCGAACTCGTCGGCGGTCAGGGTCTCGTCCCCGATCGCGGCCTCCCAGCCGAACCGGGTCAGGTTCTCCGCGGTCAGCCCGGCGCCGGTGATGCCCGCCCCCGGGTCGGCGGCGGTGGTACCTACCCGCAGCCGCGCCCGGAGCCGGCGCGCGCCCTTCGCGGTCAGCTCCGCCGGCAGCAGCACCCCGAGGCCCGCGGCGGCGAGAGCACCCGCCCCGTCGGTCAGGAACCCGGCCGCCTGAGCCGGATCGAGGGCGAGCGCCACCGGGCGCGGCTCGGACAGGCTTTCGTCAATCGGCGGGAACAGCCTCGCCGCCTCGGCCAGCCCGCGCACCAGCGATTCCTGCGGGTCCCCGACCTCCCGGCCGAGCACGCGCATGCTCGCCGCACCGGTTGCCCAGACGTCGTCGGCGGGCACCATCAGGCTCGGGTCGTCCGCGGCCTGCAGGTGGTACACCAACGGCCAGCTCGCGTCCGGCGCGTCGTCCTCGGGGGTGTGCAGCTGCACACACAGCCGGGCAGCGGCCTCCCGGTCCCGGCGGGTGAGGGGCGCGGCCCATCGTGCCAGCTCCCCGGCAAGCCCTTCTTCCGGCAGCTCGACAGCGGAATCCGTGCCGGTCAGGGCGGCCGCCCAACGACCCTCGACGGAGCCGGTACGGCGAGTGCGGTCGGTACGGTCGGCACAGCCCGCGTCGCCGTCGGCCGGGCGGGCACAGGCGTCGGCCACCGCGTCGCAGAACGCCGCCAGCAGCTCGTCGGCCGGCCAGACGGTCCCGTCGTCCTCGTCGCGTGCCAGCGCATGCGCGGCGGCGGGCATCGTACGTGCGAGAGCCGCGAGCCGCCCGTCGTCGCTTGCCGCCAGCCGCCAGTGCCCGACCCCATACCCGGGACCGGCGGGCCTCAGCACCGGGACGACGTGTCCGGCGGCGACGTGTTCCAGCGCGAGCTTGGCGGCAACGCTCCAGGCCAACACCGAGTCGCCGGGACGCTGCCAGCTCGGCCAGGCATCGGGCGGAGGCAGCGCGGCCAGTGCCCGCACCGCTGACCGGATCGGTACCAGATGGGCCGCGACCTCGGCGGCCACTACCTTACGGCGAGCGCGCCGGCTGGCCGGTAGCACCGTCCGCAGCCGGTCCCCGCGACCGTCGGGTAGGCCGAGCTCGGCCGCCCCCGCGGCTGGGTCCTGGCCACCCCACAACGCAAGGTGTCCGTCGGCGGGAACCCACCCACCCGGCCGGAACACGGCCTGCAACCGGTGAACGGTAGGCGGCACGGACCAGCCCCTCGTGCGAAGATCGCGAGCAGGATCGACCCCGGCCTGGGGCCAGGGAGCGCGGGGAAGGCGACACCGAGGACCTTACCGTGCCACCCCTCAGGAAACTGGGAAGCGACGTGGACAACCAATCCGGATCTCTGGCGAGATAGCGGCAACTGCAGCAATATTGCAATAGTGCCGACAGTGATGCGAGGGAGAGCCTGTGACCGACGTTCAGGGTGATGGCCGCACCGCGGATGTGCGCGAGCCGCTGCGCGCGTACTGGAACCGGGATGCCGCCACCTACGACCGTGCGCCGTCCCACATGCCGAGGTTCGCCACGGAGTACGCGGCGTGGGCGGCGGCGCTGCTTCGACTGCTGCCGAAGCCGCCGGCGCGGGTTCTCGACGTCGGGGCGGGCACAGGGTTCCTGTCCCTCCTGCTGGCCCGGCTGGGTTACCGGGTCACCGCGCTCGACTCGGCGCCGGCCATGCTGGAGCGGGTGCGCGGCAAGGCCGCGGACGCCGCGCTGGAGGTGGACGTCGTGGAGGCCGACGCCGCGGAGCCGCCGGATGGCCCCTTCGACGCCGTCGTGCAGCGCCACCTGCTCTGGACCCTGCCCGATCCCCGCCGCGCCCTGGACGCCTGGCGACGGGCCGCACCGGACGGCCGGCTCGTCGTCTTCGAGAGCCTGTGGGGTCCCGCCTCCGACCCGGCGGAACGGCTGCGCGGCAGGGCCCGCGGACTCGTCCATCGTCTGCTCGACCGCCCCGGCGATCACCACGCCGAGTACGACCCGCAGTGGCGTAATGCTCTTCCGCTCGGGACCGGGACCTCACCCGAGAGCGTCGCGGCGCTGGTCGCGGAGAGCGCGTGGGGGCAGGGCAGGCTGTACCGGCTCCGCGACGTCGAATGGGCCACCCTCACCACACTGCCGCCCTGGGAGCGGGTCTTCGGGGTTACGCCCCGCTTCGCCCTGGTCGCCGGGGATCCGGCACCCGGCGGCTAGCGCACGCACCCCTCGACCGCGCCCCCTTTGGCCGTGATCTCTATAGGCTATTCCCGTAGCCTCCGCCGGGAGACGCGAGACAGTCTGTCGGGCGCCCGTAACGTTGGGGGTAGAGGTTCTCGACCATGCACATGGCAGCGGACTCGCCGGTAAGACGTGGGCTGCACAGTCTTTCCCCGTCGGCGCTCTTCGTGCCAGTGCTCACCGTGTTCATCGTGTTCCTCTTCGCCTGGCCGGTCGTCATGCTGGTGCTCGGGGCCTTCCGTACGTCGCCGCCCGGGCTGCCGGGTTCGTGGTCGCCCGACGCGGTGACGAGCGTCTACACCAACCCGGCCACCTACGAGACGTTGAAGAACTCGGTGGTCCTGTCGACCTCGGTCCAGGTACTGGGAATTCTTGCCGGGTTCTTTTTCGCCTGGGTGGTAGCCAGGACGAACGCACCGCTGCGGGGCCTGGTCACCCCGATGATGCTGTTGATCTTCGCCATCCCCTCGCTGTTCTTCGCGATCAGCTGGGGGATGCTCGCCAACGACCCCGCCGGCATCATCAACAAGGGGCTGCGCGCCGCCACCGGGTCCGGCGCCTCGTTCTTGGACGTGTACTCCTGGGGCGGCCTGATCGGAGTCACCGCGCTGCGGGTCACCTCGGTGATGTATCTGCTCCTGCTCGGCCCGGTGTTCGCCATGAGCCGGTCGCTGGAGGAGGCCTCGATGATCTCCGGGGCGGGCCGGCTCAAGACGTTCTTCCGGATCAACATCCCGGTGCTGCTGCCGGCCCTCAGCGGCCTGGCCATCTTGGGTTTCGTCATCGGGCTGGGGCTACTCGACGTCGCACTCGTTTTGGGTGTGCCGGCGGGAATCTACGTCTTTTCCACAGAGATTTACGGCTACATCCTGAGCACCACGCCTGCCCGGTACGATCAGGCCAGCGCTCTTTCCCTGCTGCTCATCGCCCTTGTCGTTTCGCTGGTGCTCGCGCAGCGGCGGCTGCTGGGCGGCCGGGAGTTCACCACGGTGACCGGGAGGTCCTACAGCCAGGACCGCTGGGACATCGGCAAGTGGCGCTGGGTGTGCGCCGGCGCCATCGTCGGGTACGGCGTGCTCGCCCTGGTGCTGCCGCTGGTCCAGCTCGTCCTGGGCTCGCTGCAGCCGGTCTTCGGGGTGTACGGGAGGTTCACGCTCGCCAACTACCAGACCCTGCTGAGCGATCCGTTCGTGTTCCAGGCCCTGCTCAATACGATCCTGGTGGGCGTCCTCGGCGGGTTCTTCGCGACGGCGCTGGCGGTCACCATCTCCTACGTCGCACGACGCTCACGGTCGCGGCTGAGGAGCATTCCGGAGATGGCCGTCTGGCTGGTCGTGGCGCTGCCCGGGGTCATCCTGGCGCTCAGCGTGACCTGGGCCTATCTGTCGGTTCCGGTGGTGAGGCAGCTCTACGCGACCGTATGGATGGTCATGATCGCCCTGATCGTGTACGTGAGCCCCATCGCCGGCCGGGCAACGGCGGGATCCATCGCCCAGATCGGGCCCGAGCTGGAGGAGTCCGCCCGAGTCTGTGGCGCCTCCGCGGCCCGTACCGTGGTCGGCATCGTCGCCCGGCTCATCACCCCGAGCTTCCTGGCGGCGTGGTTCGTCACCGGGGTGCTGGCGGCCGGGAACCTCGACGTCCCGATCCTCATGTCGTCGCCGTCGAACGAGACGGTGCCGGTGTTGGTCTACAACCTCTACACACAGGCGGGAGAGCCAGCCCAGGCGGCCACCCTGCTGTGCATGATCCTCGCGGTGGTTGCGATCGGGATCACGGCCTGGGGTCTGGCACGGCTCGCCCTGCGGTTTGTCCGGCGTGCGCTGCGCCCGCGCCGGACGGAGGAAGCAGGGGCTATCAAGGTCGGGAGTCATTCATGAGGCATTTGCGAACGCACCTTGGCGTCAGGGGCCCGAGGGCCGCCCGCCGGCGGCGGACCATGGGCGTGGCCGCCGTGGCGAGCGTCCTCGCGCTCTCCGCCGCTGCCTGCGGCGGGATCGGCCCGGCCGCCTCCGGGAGCATCGACCAGGACGATGCCGGCGCGCTCGGCGGACCCGAGGCGGTCAAGCAGTTTAAGCAGCTCTACGACCAGGCGCGGGAGTCAGGTGAAAACACGGTCGTCTTCTACGGCCCGCTCGCGGAGAACTTCCGCCCGGTCTTCGCGGCGTTCTCCAAGCGGTTCCCGGGAATCCGGGCCAGGGGACTCACCACCTTCGGCGCCGGCCTGCAGACACGCGTGAACCAGGAGGCCGCGTCGGGCCAGCACGTCGCGGACGTCGCCGCCACCGGAAACACCAGCATGCTCGAGCTGGCGAGCCAGGACCGTTTCGTTTCCTACAAGCCGTTCATGGCCAAGGACATCACCGATCCGTACCTGGTCAACTCGGATAACACGATCATCGGTTTCACCAGCGACGTGCGCGGCGTCATCTACAACACAAGTTCGGTGCCCCCGGCGCAGGCGCCGAAGGGCTGGGACGACCTGCTCGATCCCAAGTGGAAGGGCGGGCTCGCGATCACCGACGCGACTACCGCCGGCGGCGGCCTCGAGCTGTTTTCCCGGATGTTCTACGACCGGGGTTCCGCAGCTAATCGGGGTGCTGGGCCGCGATCGAGGGTGAAGATGCAGGTCGGCGGGCTGGCAGCTGGTGGGAATCGCTGTTCGGCCTAGATACACGCTTGTTCGCTGTTTTCCGTATCTGCCTGGGCTT
>WHSR01000077.1 GCA_009379995.1 Streptosporangiales bacterium | reverse complement strand
GCGCCCTGGAACAGGACCTCCGTGAGTGGACCACGACCTGGAACGACAACCCCAGGCCCTTCACCTGGACCAAGACCGCCGACGAGATCCTCGAACGACTCGCCTCATATCTTCAACGGATCCCCGGCGCAGGACACTAGAACCTGAAGCGGAACTGCCGGTTGTAGTTCCTGGTGGCGGGGATCGCGTTGCATATCCGGTACACCATGCGCATGCTCGGTACCGGGATCTCGGCGAAGTGTGCCGTGGGGGAGGTCTCCTCCAGGTACTTCAGCCGCGGGTTCCACTGCTCGAGTTGCCGCCCGTCGCGGATGCCCCAGCGGAAGATCTTCATCAGCTTGACGACCCACGGAACCATTCCGTCGAACAGCAGCTCGCCGCCGCTGAAATGATCGGTCAGCCGCTGGAGCAGTTGCCGGACGTCGCGCTCGTCGAGGTACATCAGCAGCCCCTCGGCGATCACCAGCGCCGGCCGGTCCGCGGGGAGCTCGTCCAGCCAGTCCGCGTCGGTCACCGACGCGCCGATCATCCGGTAGTGGTCGCGCTCTGGGTAGAGCTGGCGGCGTAGCTCGATGACGCCGGGGAGGTCCAGGTCGAACCAGTCGACTCCGGCTGGTGGGTGGAGCCGGAGCGCGCGGCTGTCCAGCCCGCAGGCCAGGTGCAGCACGACGGCGTCCGGGTGTCGGACGAGGAAGTCGGCGGCCCACACGTCGAACTGTTTGGCGCGCAGCACCACGATGAACTGGTTGCTCGACGGCCGGAGGTACCTTTTCATCCGGGCGAAGTCGTAGTCGATCCGGTCTACCGCCTCGGCCGCGAAGTGGTCGTCGAGGATCGAGTGCTGGGAACGGCTCTCGTAGGCGCGCAGGTACAGTGTGACGATCATCGTCCACTCCATCGACCACCATTTCACCCTGGTGAAGTCGACCTTCCCCGTGGTCACCGTTCACTCCTTTTCTTCGCGCGGTACTCCTGCCACCGCCGCATCAGCTCGTCGCCGGCGTCGCCCGCGGAGAACTCGCAGAAGTCGCGGAGGTCCTCAAGGTGCGCCCGCTGCTCCAGGCGGTCCTCCCCGACCACCGACAGTCCGAACTCGGCAACCCCGACCCCGGTCCTCATGCGCGCCAACTGGACCCGCATGACCTGGGTGAAGCCGCCGGGCGTGAGGCGGTAGTGGTGCTGGCGGGTTGCGGTCGGGATCCGCTCGACCAGACCGCCTTCCTGCATCGGGCGGATGACGGTGCTGACCGACGCCTTGCTCACCCCGAGCGTCGCCGCCAGCTCGGTCAGTGATTGCTGCGGCGGGTCGCAGATCATCAGCCAGCCCCAGATCCGCCCCATCGTCCGCGGCGCACCGAGCTGCTCCATGAACAGGCCGACCCGGTCGACGAACTCCGCCTCACCCGGGGACATCTTCGCTGCAGGCATCGGGGCCACCGCCCACCTTGATAAGTCCATTCGCTACGTACTGAACGAAGAGTACGAGGTTGCGCGCAGTGGCGCGCGCCCACGATGGAGGCACCTGGCGCCTGGCCTCGCTGCCCGTGACCCTCTGACGACCGCGAGCGCCGAGATCTATGTTGTGGGGCACCGAACCGGACAAATCGACCCCCGCAACATAGATCTCGGCGACTAGCTACCTGCGGGCGCGGTAGGACTCGACGGCCTCGGCGGTCTCCGGTTCGGCGAAGACGCCGGCGAACTCGTCGACGCTCACCTCCAGGGACGTGCCGAGGGGCTCGTTCTGCCAGGTCTCGAACAGCCGCTTCTGCGCCGCGACCGCCGCCGTCGAGTGCCGCGCCGTCCCGTCCAGGAAGCGCCGCACGGTGGCGTCCAGCTCGTCCCCGGGTGCCACCGCGTTGAGGAATCCCCACCTGTCCAACTCGGCGGCGGGGTAGCGCCAGCCGGTGAGCAGCACCTCCTTGGCGCGGGTCAGCCCGATGTGCTGCTGGAGCAGCGCGGAGTCCAGAACCGACGGGATGCCGACCGCGATCTCCGGCATGCCGAAGGACGCCGTTTCGGCGGCTATCCGCAGGTCGGTGGCCATCGCGAGCTCCATCGCCGCGCCTAGGCAGTAGCCGTTGACCGCGCAGACGGTGATGTACGGGGCCGTACGCACCGCGTCGAGGAACCGCTTGAGCTCGCTGATGAACTCCCGGGCGCCCTCCGGGGTGAGCCCCCGGAACTGTTCCACGTCCACGCCCGAGCTGAAGGAGCGGTCACCGGCTCCCCGGAACACGATCGCACGGGTGTGCCGCGGAGCATGCGCCACCAGATCGAGGCCCTGCCTGATGTCGTCGAGCGTGAGCGCGTTGAGCTTCTCCGGCCGGTCGAACCGGATCCAACGCACCTCTTCGGCGTCCGTGACCTTGAGCATCGACCCCTCCCGCGATCCCTGGATTTCATGTATTTAGCATCCAATGTCAAAGTATGGGGTGGCGAGATACCTCGCTTTAGCGACACACTTGTACTGGTCGTTCGGGGCCGGTCATGGAGGTCGCACGTGACGGAAGCGCCGGTGGTGCATACCACGCGCGGGCATCCGCCCGCGCCCGGTGCAGGGACGACTGGGGCTCACGTGCGAGGGGCCGCATGATGCGCCAGGTCTTGCTGCTCAACGCATCGTACGAGCCGCTGACCACGCTTCCTCTACGTCGCGCCGTCGTCTTGGTACTCCGGGAGAAGGCGGAGATCGTCCACGACGACATCTCCGGGGCCGTATTGCGGTCGGCGTCGGTCGTTCTCGCCGTGCCCTCGGTGATCCGGCTCCGCCGCTTCGTCAGGGTTCCGTTCCGGGCGCGGGTGCCGCTCACCCGCGCCGCGCTCATGCGGCGGGACAACCACAGGTGCGCGTACTGCGGACGCCGGGCGGAGACGATCGACCACATCGTCCCGCGAAGCCGGGGTGGCACCCACACCTGGGAGAACTGCGTCGCCTCCTGCATGGCATGCAACATCGACAAGGCCGACAGGCTCTTGGAGGAGTTGGGGTGGATGCTGCGCGTCGCCCCGGTGGCTCCACGGGGCGCCCACTGGCGGCTCATCGGTGCGGTACATCACGATGGGGATCCGCAGTGGGCGCCCTACCTCCCGGAAAACGCGGCATAGCGCACCCCTTTACTCCGCGCGCCAGACGTTGTGACGCGGGTCCCAGTCACCGTGGCCGCTGGTCACGGTCCACAGACACCGCTCGACGAAGAACTCGTACAGCCTCTCGGTCTCGAAGCCCTCGGGAGCACTGGTCAGCCCTCGCTCGCTCAGGAACTGGGCGGCCGCGGCCCGCCGGCGCGCGTCGTCGGTGACCGGCACGGCGTGTCCGCTGACATAGAAGGCGTCTTCGTTCTCCGGGCACGGAAACGAGTGCATGGCGTAGCGGCCGTCGCGACCCAGATCATCCCGCTTCGGCGAGGGGTGGATGAAGGCCAGCAATTCCTCGCCGGACAAGAGCGGGCAAATCGGATGGAGACGGGGACCGCCGTCGGGCCGTACGGTCCCCAGAAACGCCAGACCGACGCCGAACTGGTACAACAGCCGGCGTCCCGCCTCGGCGAGCTCGGGACTGGCGTTCCCGAACTCGGCCAAGCTGAACTCTCGTGACATGCCGCACACTCTGCCGCACGCCGCCGACAAAGCATCCCCAGGAGACGGACCCGTCCTAGCCGGGCATCACCTGGGTGATGTCGCGGGCGGCGCCGGTGGACGCCGAGGTGGCCAGGGCCGCGTACGCCTGCAGCGCGGCGCTCACCGGCCGCTGCCTGCTCCGCGGACGGTGGCCGCCCAGCTCGGTCAGCAGCCGGCCGCGACGGGCCTGCAACTCCTCGTCCGGGACATCCAGCCGAATCTCCCGACCCGGTATGTCGATCTCGATCCGGTCGCCGTCCTCGACCAACGCGATAGTTCCGCCGGCCGCCGCTTCGGGAGAGATGTGTCCGATCGACAGACCGCTGGTGCCGCCGGAGAACCGCCCGTCGGTGATGAGGGCGCAGGACTTCCCCAGCCCTCTGCCCTTGAGGTAGCTGGTCGGTGACAGCATCTCCTGCATGCCCGGCCCGCCCTTCGGGCCCTCGTACCGGATGACCACGACGTCGCCGGGGCGTACCCGGTCGGCGAGGATCGCCTCGACGGCCTCCTCTTGGCTCTCCAGCACCCGCGCCGGCCCGGAGAACCTCCACAGCGACTCCTCCACCCCGGCGGTCTTCACGATGGCGCCGTCCGCGGCGAGGTTCCCGTACAGCACCGCGAGGCCCCCGTCAGGTGTGTAGGCGTGCGCGGCGTCGCGGATGCAGCCCGACTCCCGGTCCTGATCCAGACAGTCCCAGCGCGCGGTCTGGGAGTACGGCTTGGTGGTACGCACACCGCCGGGTGCGGCGTGGAACAGCTCGACCGCGTCGGCGGTGACATCCGGCGAGGCGATGTCCCAGCCGGCCAGGTACTCGGTCAGCGAAGCGGAGTGCACGGTGCCGACCGCGCGGTTGAGCAGCCCGGCCCGGTCCAGCTCGCCGAGGATCGCTGGGATGCCGCCGGCTCGGTGTACGTCTTCGATGTGGTACTTGTCGGTGTTCGGCGCCACCTTGCAGAGGCAGGGCACGCGCCGGGACACCTCGTCGATGTCCTTGAGCCCGAAGCCGACGCGGGCCTCGTGCGCGGCGGCCAGCAGGTGCAGGATCGTGTTCGTCGAACCACCCATGGCGACATCGAGCGCCATCGCGTTCTCGAACGCGTCCCGGTTCGCGATCGAGCGGGGCAGTGCCGACTCGTCGTCGTGCTCGTAGTAGCGCCTGGCCAGATCCACCACCGTGCGCCCGGCACGGGTGAAGAGCTCGCGCCGGGCGGCGTGGGTGGCGAGGGTGGTCCCGTTGCCGGGCAGCGCGAGGCCGATCGCCTCGGTCAGGCAGTTCATCGAGTTGGCGGTGAACATCCCGGCGCACGAACCGCAGGTCGGACAGGCCGAGTCCTCGATCTGGGACAGCTCGGCGTCGGAGACCGCGGCGTCGGCCGAGGCGACGAACGAGTCGATCAGATCCAGCTTGCGTCGCGCCACACCGTCGTCGGCCACCACCTTGCCCGCCTCCATGGGGCCGCCGGAGACGAACACGGTGGGCACGTTGAGCCGCATCGCGGCGATGAGCATGCCCGGGGTGATCTTGTCGCAGTTGGAGATGCACACCAGCGCGTCCGCGCAGTGCGCGTTCACCATGTACTCCACCGCGTCGGCGATCAGTTCGCGGCTGGGCAGCGAGTACAGCATGCCGCCGTGGCCCATCGCGATCCCGTCGTCGACAGCTATCGTGTTGAACTCCCGCGGGACCGCGCCGGCCTCGGTGATCGCTTCGGCGACGACGTCCGCCACCTCCCGGAGGTGGACATGCCCCGGTACGAACTGGGTGTAGCTGTTGGCGACCGCGATGATCGGCTTGCCGAAGTCGGTACGCGCAACGCCCGTCGCGCGAAGCAGCGCCCGGGCGCCTGCCGCGTTCCGGCCGTGTGTCACGGTCCGTGAGGCGAGCGTTGGCATGACTCACTTCCTGAGAGCCGACGGGTTGGGGATGTTCTGAAGATCGTACGTCCCCTGGCGCCGGCCGAGGAGTCGATCACCAGGAATGCGCTATCCTCTGGCACAATGTCGCTCTGATTCGTGGCTTGCTTGGGTCCCTCTCGCCCCGGCCAGCCGTGCCCTACCCGAGCGGTTCCGCCGGCCCCCACCCGTGCGAGGTCCGCTCACCCACCTTCGCGATGTCTGGAGAGCACCACACCCGTGGCAGTAAAGATCAAGCTCAAGCGCCTGGGCAAGATCCGGGCGCCGTACTACCGCATAATCGTCGCCGACGCTCGCATCAAGCGCGAGGGTCGTGCGATCGAGGAGATCGGCAAGTATCACCCGAAGGAGGAGCCTTCCTTCATCGAGGTGAACTCCGAGCGCGTCCAGTACTGGCTGGGCGTCGGCGCCCAGCCCACCGATCCGGTTCTCGCCCTACTCAAGATCACCGGTGACTGGCAGCGGTTCAAGGGGGAGCCCGCACCGCCGCCGATGAAGGTGGCCGAGCCGAGACCCGACAAGCTCGCCGCGTTCGAGGCCGCCGCCAAGGAGGCCTCCGAGGGGCCCAAGGAGGGTGCCACCACGGCGAAGGCCAGGGGCCGGAAGAAGGCGGAGCCGAAGACCGAGGCGACCGCCGACACCAAGGGCGCGGACTCTACCGACACCTCCACGGACACCTCGGCGGACAAGTCCTCCGAGAAGAAGTCCTCCGAGAAGAAGACCCCCGAGAAGAAGACCCCCGAGAAGAAGACCCCCGAGAAGAAGACCTCCGAGAAGGCGTCGGACAAGAGTTCCGAGGGCAAGGCGTCCGCGAGGACGTCCGAGAAGAAGACCCCCGAGAAGAAGGCTTCCGAAGGGAAGGCCTCCGAGGAGAAGACGTCGGGCGGGAAGAAGACCGGCGGCAAGAAGGCGGAGGAGAAGGCCGAGGCGGCCGCAGAGGAGCCGGCCGAGGCGGCCGCAGAGGAGCCGGCCGAGGCCCAGTCCACCAAGGATGAGGCCTAGGTGCTCGAGGAGGCCCTCGAGCACCTAGTCAAGGGCATCGTCGAGCATCCCGACGAGGTCCGTATCACCACCCGCCGCATCCGCAACGGCCGCGTCCTCCAGGTCCGGGTGCACGCCGACGACCTCGGCAAGGTCATCGGGCGTGGCGGCCGCACCGCCAGGGCGATCCGAACCGTGATCGGTGCGCTCGCGGGTGGCCGTCACGTCCGCGTCGACCTGCTCGATACGGACGAGGTGCGCTGAGGCGGAGCGGGTGTCGTGTGGAACTGGTGGTAGGCCGGGTTGGCCGTCCGCACGGAATCCGCGGCGAGTTGCTCGTCGAGGTACTGACCGACGACCCGGCCGCCCGTTTCGCCCCCGGCTCGGTGCTGGCCACCTCGCGGCCCGGGGTTGGGCCGCTGACCGTCGAGCGGACCCGGTGGCACTCGGGCCGGCTCCTGGTCACGTTCGCCGGGGTGACCGACCGTTCGGCAGCGGAGGCGATGGGCGGCACCCAACTGCTCGTCGACTCCGCCGATCTGCCGGCGATCGAGGATCCCGACGAGTTCTATGACCACGAGCTCGTCGAACTCACCGTCGAAACGACCGACGGTGTGCCTGTGGGCGTCGTCGTCGACGTTCTCCACCACGGCCAGGACATCCTGGTGGTACGGAGCGCCGACGTCGAGACGTTGGTGCCGTTTGTCGCGGCCATCGTCCCGAAGGTGGATCTCGCGGCCGGCCGGCTGGTGATCGACCCACCACCGGGCCTCCTGGATCAGTAGGGGCTCGACCACGAGAGTGCTGAGATGCGGATCGACATCATCACCATCTTCCCCGAGTACTTCGCGGCGCTCCAGGTCTCGCTTCTGGGCAAGGCGCGCGGCCGGGGCCTCATCGACACGCGGGTCCATGACCTGCGGGACTGGACGTACGACGCGCATCGTACGGTCGACGACGCGCCCTATGGCGGAGGCCCGGGGATGGTGATGAAGCCGGAGCCGTGGGGTGCCGCCTTCGACGCCGTGGTTCCGCCTGGGACTTCGGCGCCGGTAGTTGTGGTGCCCACCCCCAGCGGGCGGCCGTTCACGCAGGCCACGGCGGTCTCCTACGCCGAGGAGCCATGGCTTGTCTTCGCGTGCGGCCGCTACGAGGGGATCGACGTGCGGGTCGTCGAGGAGGCCGCGACACGGATGCGCGTGGACGAGGTGAGCGTGGGGGACTACGTTCTCGCCGGCGGGGAGGCGGCGGCGCTCGTCATCGTCGATGCGACGGTCCGCCTGGTACCCGGCGTCGTCGGGAACGCGGGGTCGCTGGCCGACGATTCCTTCGCCCCCGGCGCGATGGAGGCCCTGCTCGAGGGGCCCCTCTATACGAAGCCGGCGACGTGGCGTGGGCGTACGGTCCCCGACGTCCTGCTCTCCGGCAACCACGCCGCGATTGCCCGCTGGCGGCGGGACCAGGCGCTATGGCGAACGGCGAGGCATCGCCCCGAACTCATCGCGCGCCTCGACCCGGCGCGCCTCGACGCACGCGACCGCGAGGTCCTGCGGGAGGCTGGGTTTTTCGTCACCGGCGGGGATGTGGCAGACTAGACGGCTGTTGCCGCCTCTCGGCGGCTGCCCAGCGACCTTCGGTCGGTGGATTTCCGACAGATCGCGCGGACCGCACCGCAGTGTGTGTCGCGCACCCCGGACTGAGGAACGCGGCCATGCATACCCTTTTGCAGGAGCTTGACAAGGCATCGATGCGGACGGACGTGCCTAGTTTCCGTCCAGGCGACACACTCAAGGTCCACGTCCGCGTCGTCGAGGGCAACCGCTCACGGATCCAGGTCTTCCAGGGCACCGTCATCCGCCGCCAGGGGAGCGGACTGCGGGAGACGTTCACCGCGCGCAAGTTGAGCTTCGGTGTCGGTGTCGAGCGCACGTTCCCAGTTCACAGCCCGGTCATCGACCGGATCGAGGTCGTTACCCGTGGCGACGTGCGTCGGGCCAAGCTCTACTACCTGCGCAGCCGGCGCGGCAAAGCCGCGAGGGTTCGGGAGAAGCGGGAAGGTCCGGCCCGGCGGTGACCCGCCGGGGAGCCCCCGTCGGCTCCGCTCGAGGGTCCTGCCTTTCTCACCTGCTCCGGTTAAGCTCATCTCGATGACCTACGACGAGGGCCGGCGCGGCCGCACCGCCGTGCGGAACGGGTCACAACGCGGGGAGGTCGCGGGACGACCCCGCGCGGCAGGGACCGACGAACCGGCCACTGCCGACTCGGCTCAGGCGCGACGCGGGGAGGTCATGGAGGGCGGTAGGCACCGGAGGCCGGGACGGCATCGCCACAAGCCCGAACGACGGGAGGAGGGCATCGGGTCCTTCTTCAAGGAACTGCCGGTTCTGGTCGTCGCGGCGCTGGCTCTCGCCTTGATCATCAAGGCCTTCCTCGTCCAGGCGTTCTACATCCCGTCCCAGTCGATGGAGAACACGCTCATGGTGGGCGACCGGGTCCTGGTCAACAAGGTCGTCTACCGCTTCGGCCCCATCCAGCGGGGCGACATCGTCGTCTTCAACGGGCTCGACTCGTTCACCCCCGAGGTGCCGTACGAGGAGCCCAGCAACCCGGTACAGCGGGTCCTCCGGTCCGTGGGCAGCGCCTTCGGGGTCGCGCCGCCGGGGGAGAAGGACTTCATCAAGCGGGTGATCGGGGTCCCCGGCGACCACGTCGCCTGCTGTGACTCGCAGGGTCGCGTCACCGTCAACAACGTGCCCCTGGAGGAGCAGGACTATCTGTACCGGAACACCGAGGGAGAGCTGGACGACCCGTCCGAGCAGGAGTTCGACGTCACTGTGCCGGACGGTCGGCTGTGGGTAATGGGCGATCACCGCTCGGTGTCCGCCGACTCGCGGGCCCACGTCAGCGAGCAGGGCGGCGGCACGGTGCCCGCCGACAAGGTGATCGGCCGTGCGTTCGTCATCGTCTGGCCGGCGTCCCGTGCCGGCGCGCTGCCGAGCCCGGAGACGTTCGAACAACCGTCCCTGGCGGCGGGAGCGGCGGCGCTGGCCCCGGACGCGCTCGGGTTCGCCTGTGCGGTGCCGGTGGCGATGGCCCTGGGTCGACTGCGCCGTCGGCGCAGCCACGCCGAGGCATGTCCGACGGTACGTCCGAACCACGGGGCGTACCGATGTCCGCGGTAGGGGTGGTGCGGGTGATGCGACCACGGCCCTCCATCCTGCGTCGCGACGCGGGACTGTACGGTTACGAGCGCGCGCTCGTCCGCTGCGGGCTCGGCCCGGTGGCCGGGGCGGACGAGGCCGGGCGCGGTGCGTGCGCCGGCCCGCTGGTCGTGGCCGCGGTCATCCTGCCGCAGGGACGTCGCGGTCAGGTGCCGGAGCTCGCCGACTCCAAGCTTCTGTCTCCGGCGATGCGGGAGCAGGTCTACGCTGAGATCGTCGACCGCGCGCTTGCCTGGAGCGTGATCGCGGTACCGGCGGAGGAGGTCGACCGGGTCGGGCTGCACGTCAGCAACATCCGAGGGATGCGTCGCGTGCTGGCCCAGCTTGCGGTGGAGCCCAACTATGTGCTCACCGACGGCTTCTCGGTCGGCGGTCTGGTCAGGCCGGGTCTGGCGATCTGGAAGGGCGACCAGGTGGCGGCGTGTGTCGCGGCGGCCTCGGTCGTCGCCAAGGTCACCCGGGACCGGATGATGGTCGAGCTGCACGACCGGTACCCGGACTACGACTTCGCCTCGCACAAGGGGTACGTCACCCCGCAGCACGCCGTGGCGCTGAACGAGCGAGGACCATGCCCGGAGCATCGCCTTTCCTACATCAACGTGGCGCGTGCCGTGCAGGGCGACAATGGGCTGGTCCAAGGCGGTGAGGAGCGGTTCGACGACGAGGACGAGGAGGGGCCCAGCGTCTGGCCGCTTGATGGGGAAAGCACGATCATGGATACACCGATGAGCATGGAGGGGCGAGGGCAGCCGTGAGCGCGGAGGACCTCGAGAAGTACGAGACCGAAATGGAGCTCCAGCTCTACCGCGAGTACCGAGATGTGGTGGGGTTGTTCTCCCACGTGGTGGAGACCGAGCGGCGTTTCTATCTCACCAACTCGGTGGATCTGCAGGTCCGGACCGCCGACAACGGCGAGGTGTTCTTCGAAGTCACCATGCAGGACGCCTGGGTGTGGGACATGTACCGTCCGGCCCGCTTCGTCAAGAGCGTTCGGGTCGTCACCTTCAAGGACGTCAACATCGAGGAGCTGACCAAGGCCGAGCTGGATCTGCCGGAGGGCCGCCCTGGCCTGCCCGGGTAGCGGGCACCGGGGTAGCCGGCTCGGATAGCCCGCCTCCTCGCTGGGTAGGAAACCCATCTGCCCACCGCGCGTGGAGAGGAGGTCAGCGTGCCGGAAGAGCCCCGCGCCCGGACCGGTCGCCCGCGCGACGAGGAACGTCGCCGGGACGCCGTGGCCCATGACGAGGGCGCCCAAGCCGCCGCTTCGCAGGAGGTCGAGCACTCCGGGGGGTCTCGGTCGTCCGAGCTGCAGGAGACCGAGCAGCGCCCGGCCGCGACCGTACCCGCCGATCCGGTGCCGACGCCGGGTGAACGTCCCGGCTCGATGCTCCCTGAGGTGCACGCGGTACGGGCCGACGCCGAGGAGGGGAAGGTCAGGCGGGTCCGGGACGTCGCACATGCCCCGCCCGGCAAGCCGGACGGGGAGGTCGACACCCGGCCGTAGTTTCCACAGCTCTGTCCCGTAAACGGGTTCTCCACAGCCGGCCCTCTCGATCCGACATCGTCCGCGACCTCGCGGCACCCTCGGTTCGGGAGGTGGTCACCGATGCGTGGGAAGGACCTTTTGGGCAGCCACGGCGAGGACGCCGCGGCCCGCTACCTGGTGGGGCTCGGGTTCGAGATCCTGGACCGCAACTGGAGCTGCGCCGAGGGTGAGCTGGACATCGTCGCCCGCGACGGCGGCGTTCTCGTCGTCTGCGAGGTGAAGACCCGCTCCGGGCTCGGCTTCGGAGCGCCGGTGGAGGCCGTCACCGTGGCGAAGGCGAGGCGGCTGCGCCGGCTGGCGGCGCTATGGCTGGCCGCGCACCCGGCCGGCTACTCCGACATCAGGTTCGACGTCGTCGGGGTGGTCGCCATTCCGGGTGAGAACACCCGGATCGAACACCTGCGGGCGGTGTGCTGATGGCGCTCGCCCGCACCCGCGCGGTGGCCCTGGTGGGTGTTCAGGGGCATGTAGTGCGGGTGGAAGCCGACATCGGGTCGTACGGGTTACCGGGTCTGTACCTGGTGGGGTTGCCCGACGCGGCGCTGAACGAGGCCCGTGCCCGGGTTCGCGCGGCCGTCGCCAACAGCGGACAGAACTGGCCGCAGCGGCGCATCACGGTGGGTCTCTTCCCGGCCGCGCTGCCGAAGCGTGGCAGTGGCTTCGATCTGGCCGTCGCCAGCGCGGTGCTGGCCGCGGACGGCGCAGTTCCCCGGGGCGCGGTCGACAAGCTGGTGTTCATCGGCGAGCTCGGCCTGGACGGCCGGGTGCGTCCCGTCCCCGGCGTGCTGCCCGCGGTGCTGGCCGCCGCCGAGGCCGGGATGACCGAGGTGGTGGTGCCGCGGGTCAACCTGGCCGAGGCGGCTTTGGTCCCCGGCGTCACCGCCGTCGGCGTGGCGTCGCTGTCCCACCTGCTGGCTCGGCTGCGCGGGGAGCCCGACCCAGCCGACGGCATCGGGGACGGGGATGACGCCGGGGACGATGACGTGGCCGCGAGGATCCCCACCGTCGGTGACCCGGCCGGCGGCGCTGGCGGGCGGCTGCGCCATCTCGACCTGTCCGACGTGCTCGGGCAGGCGGCGGCCCGGCGTGCCCTGGAGATCTGCGCCGCGGGCGGGCATCACCTGTGGCTGCTGGGCCCGCCCGGCTCGGGCAAGACGATGCTCGCCGAGCGGCTTCCCACCATGCTCCCGGCCCTCGACGCCGCCGCGGCGCTCGAGGTGACGGCGATCCATTCGGTGGCTGGCACGCTGCCGCCGGACTGCCCGCTGATCACCGAGCCTCCGTTTTGCGGGCCCCACCACACCGCGTCCAAGGCGGCGATGGTCGGCGGGGGCAGCGGGCTGGTCCGGCCCGGGGCCGTCTCCCTGGCCCACCGGGGGGTGCTGTTCCTGGACGAGGCCCCCGAGTTCAGCCGCGGGGTCCTGGACGCGCTGCGCCAGCCGCTGGAATCCGGTGAGGTGGTGATCGCGCGGGCAGCGGTCACCGCGCGCTTCCCCGCGCGGTTCACCCTGGTGCTCGCCGCCAACCCGTGTCCGTGCGCGCGTTTTGTCGGCGACGGCGGGGACTGTACCTGCAGCTCCCTCGACCGCCGCCGATACCTGGGCCGGCTGTCCGGGCCGCTGCTGGACCGGATCGATCTCAAAGTGGAGATGCTGCCGGTCTCCCGCGCCGAGATGCTCAGCGACCGGCAGTTCGTCGAGCCGAGCGCCGTCGTCGCCGACCGGGTGGCGCGGGCCCGGCAGCGGGCGGCCCAACGACTCGCCGGCACACCCTGGCGCACCAACGCCGAGGTCCCCGGGCGGGAGCTCCGCACCCGCCTCGCGCCCGAGCGAGGCGCCGAGCGGGCCGCGGCTCTGGAGCGGGGGCAGGTCAGTGCCCGGGGCCTGGACCGGATCCTGCGGGTCGCCTGGACAGTCGCCGATCTGGCCGACCGGCGTCGTCCCGGTGCCGGGGAGGTCGAGTACGCGTTCGGGCTGTGGAGAGGGGCGACGTGGTGACGGTCTCTGCGCAGGAACGTGCGGCGCGGGCGGCTCTTGTCCGGATCGCGGGGCCCGGCGACGGTGTGCTGGGCAGGCTCGTCCGCGAGCTCGGAGCCGTCGGCGTGATGGAGCTCGTCCGGTCCGGCGCCGCGGCGACTCCGGCCGGAGGCGACGGTGCGTCCGCGGCCTCGGGGCCGCCGGTGCCCGCCGAGAGCCTGCGGCGCTGGCGGGCCCGGCTGCCGTCGGTGGACCCCGAGCGTGACCTCGATGTCTGCGAGCGGCTAGGTGGCCGGATGGTCTGCCCCGGCGACCCCGAGTGGCCGACCCAGCTCGACGACCTGGGCGACGCGCGGCCGTACGCCCTGTGGGTGCGGGGCGAGGCCGACCTGCGGTTCCTGTGCGTCCGGTCGGTATCCGTCGTTGGGGCGCGGGCCGCGACGGCCTACGGCGCGCACGTCGTCGCCGAATTGGTCACCGGGCTTGCCGAGCGTGGCTTTACGGTGCTCAGCGGGGGCGCGTACGGAATCGACGGTACGGCGCACCGAGCGGCCCTTGCCGCCGGCGGGCCCACGGTGGTCGTGCTGGCCTGCGGCGTGGACGTGTCCTATCCCCGCGGTCACGAGAGCCTGTTCGGGGAGGTTCTGCGGGGCGGCCTCCTGGTCAGCGAGTGGCCGCCCGGTGCGCTGCCCACCCGCAACGGCTTCCTGGTACGGAACCGGGTGATCGCCGCGTTGACCCGCGGCACGGTGGTGGTCGAGGCCGCGGCACGCAGCGGCGCGCTGAGCACCGCGCGGCACGCAGCGGCGCGCTGAGCACCGCGCGGCACGCGTACGGCCTCGGACGCGCCCTGATGGCCGTGCCGGGCCCGGTGACCTCGAGGCTCTCGGTCGGCTGCCACCTGCTGCTGCGGGAGTGGGGCGCGCTGTGCGTCACCGACGCCCGGGAGGTGGTGGACCGGGTGGGTGCCATCGGCGACGACGCGGCGCCGGAGCGCCGTGGTCCGGTCCTTCCCCGGGACGCGCTCGGCGTGACCGAACGGGACGTCCTCGAGGCCGTGCCGGCCCGCGGCGGTGCGGGCCCCGCCGCCATCGCCGTCCATGCCGGTATGGACCTGGACACCGTCATGCGCAGCCTCGGCGCGCTCGCCGCGGGCGGTTTCGTCGAACGCTGCGCCAAGGGGTGGCGTGCCAGAGCGGCGGCTTGATCGGATCCACACCGGGATACGACATTCCGGGAACGGTCCTTGACGGCGGGTTAGGTGTCTCGCACCGTGGCTGGGTGACCGACGCACGCGAGCCGACCAGCGAGGACACCGTGAGCGGCCCCGGTGCCTCAGCCGAAGACGCCGAGCGGTTGCCCGAGGACTTCGCGAGGGCACTCGATGATTTCGAGCGGCACCTGCGGTCCGAGCGTGCGCTGTCGTCGCACACCGTGCGTGCGTACGTGGGGGACATCGCCAGCCTTCTCGACCACGCGCACCGGATGGGGCTCACCGAGCTGGTCCGATTGGACATCGGCGTGCTGCGCAGCTGGCTGGCCCGGCTGCGCAGCACCGGACGGTCACGGTCGACGCTGGCCCGGCGATCGGCCGCCGCGCGGGTGTTCACCAGCTACGCGCATCGACGCGGGTGGCTGTCCTCGGACCCGGGCGAACTGCTCGGCACCTCGAGGCACCGGCGGACGCTGCCCAGCGTGCTCCGGCAGGACCAGGCCGCTGCGGTCCTGGACCCGCTCACCGACGACGGGTCGCCGCGCGGCCTCCGCGACCGGGCGGTACTCGAGCTGCTGTACGCGACCGGCGTGCGGGTGGGCGAGCTGTGCGGCCTCGACGTCGACGACGTGGATCAAGAGCGGCGGGTGGTCCGGGTACTCGGAAAGGGGGGCCGAGAACGGACGGTTCCGATGGGCGTCCCGGCGGCCGGGGCCGTCCACGAGTGGGTCCGCGTGGGACGGCCCCGGCTGGTGAAGGAGCGCAGCGGGCCGGCGCTGTTCGTCGGTGAGCGGGGCGGTCGGCTGAATCCGCGGAGCGTGCGCCGGCTGGTTCACGAGCATCTGGGCCGGGTCCCCGACGCGCCCGACCTCGGGCCGCACGGCCTGCGGCACAGCGCCGCCACCCACCTGCTGGAGGGAGGGGCGGACCTGCGGAGCGTGCAGGAGATCCTGGGGCACTCGTCCCTCGCCACCACCCAGCTCTACACCCACGTGTCCGTCGACCGGCTGAAGAGCACCTACCGGCAGGCTCATCCCCGCGCCTAGCGGCAATCGGTTCGCCGGGGCGGCACCACCGGTGTCAGGAGGGGGGACGGTCACAGCAGGTACCCGTGTGTCGCCTGCGTCGCTCCCGCTCTCGTACCAGGTCGATCACCCCGGCGGGTAACGGCGCGGTACGGCGCGCTCGCCGCCGCGCGGCCAGGGCGCCCAGGGCCAGCGCCAGCGCGGTGACGCCGGCCGATCCTCCGCCCACGACCGCGGAACGGGCCAGCGAGAGCCCGGTCTGCTCGTGCTCCCTCCGATCCTCGGAGGAATCGGCCGACTGGGAGCGCCGCTGACTCTCCCCGCCGGACGGGCTACCCGGCGGCATAGCGGGCGCGGCGGGCGGAGCGGGGTCGTCCCAGAACGGCAGCAGGCGGACCTCGCGCCCGCTCACGAAGACGATCGGGTCCAGGTACTCCGAGCCACGCAGCAGGCCCCAGTGCAGGCAGGAGTGCGGGGCGCAGTGCGGCCAGCGGTCTTCGACGACCCCGATCACGTCGCCGGCATCGACCGGTTGACCCGCCTGAACCGACGCCTTCACCGGGAGGTACGTCGTCCGCAGCGATCCGTGCACGACCGTGACGACCCCGCGCCCGCCGATAGGTCCGGCGTAGCCGATCCGGCCTGATCCGGCGGCGAGCACTGCCTGGCCGGGACGGGCGGCGAGGTCGACCCCGCGGTGTCCGCTTCCCCGCGGTGTCCGCTTCCCCACGGCGTCGCGGGGGGATCGAACCTTCGCAGCACCCGCGGGGAACCCGGGAGCGGGAAGCGCCACGCCGTCTCGTCCGCGGTATCCGCGGTATCCGTGGCGTCCGCGACGGCCGGGCGCGGGGAGGGGGCGACGAGCACCAACGAGCAAACCAGCGCGTACGCCGCCAGTAAGGAGAAACCACGCATGGCAGCAGACTGGACCTGCACGGGGCGCGGCGTCGGCGGAGGCGACCCGGGCTGTGTACAACCCGGCGGAGGTTGAGCTCCTGTGGATAAGGGATCGGGCCATGGCGTTGTCACGCGATTCCCGCCGCACGGCGGTCCTCCCGTACACTGCATCGTGGTCCGCGTCGCGCGTGACCAAATTCGCACGCCCGCCTGCCGCCGAATGAGGCGGGGGCGCGTCCCTCGGTCCGTGGGGCCGGGTGCCATGTAGGCGACCTATCCCTCGGTTAGGGCGCGCTTCGGGCGTCAGGCACGGCGGTCGACCGGCCGTCGTGGAACCGAGACCGCGCCCGAAGGGGCGCGCAAGGAGGAGGACCGCGGGATGGCCGCAGTCGTCACGATGAAGCAGCTGCTGGAGAGCGGGGTTCACTTCGGCCACCAGACCCGCCGCTGGAACCCCAAGATGCGGCGCTACATCTTCACCGAACGCAACGGCATCTACATCATCGACCTGCAGAGGTCGCTGTCCTACATCGACCGTGCCTACGAGTTCATCAAGGAGACGGTCGCCCACGGTGGCACCGTGCTGTTCGTCGGCACCAAGAAGCAGGGCCAAGAGGCCATCATCGAGCAGGCCCGCCGGGTCGGCATGCCGTACGTCAACCAGCGTTGGCTGGGCGGCATGTTGACCAACTTCTCCACCGTCTACCGGCGGCTGCAGCGGCTGAAGGAGCTCGAGGAGGTCGACTTCACCGACGTGGCGGCGTCGGGAATGACCAAGAAGGAGCTGCTCGCGCTCAGGCGGGAGAAGGAGAAGCTCGAGCGCACCCTCGGCGGTATCCGGGACATGCAGCGGGTCCCGAGCGCCGTGTGGATCGTCGACACGAAGAAGGAACACATCGCGGTCAACGAGGCGCGCAAGCTCGGTATCCCGGTCGTCGCGATCCTCGACACCAACTGCGATCCCGACGAGGTCGACTACCCCATCCCCGGAAACGACGACGCCATCCGCAGCGTCAGCCTGCTTACCCGGGTGATAGCCGACGGCGTCGCCGAGGGCCTCATCGCGCGTGCCGGCGCCGCCACGGGCGGCGAGGAGAAGCCCAGCGGCGAGCTCGGAGCCGAAGAACCGCTCGCCGAGTGGGAGCGCGAGCTGCTGGAGGGTAGGTCCGGGGAAGAGGGCGGTTCCCCCGCGCCCGGCGACACCGCGGGCCCGGAGAGCGACCCCGAGGGCGCACCCGGCCCGGAAGCCGCCTCCTCGGGTGAGCCGGCCTCGGGTGAGCCGGCCTCGGGTGAGCCGGCCTCGGGTGAGCCGGCCTCGGGTGAGCCGGCCTCGGGTGAGCCGGCCTCGGGTGAACAGGTCTCGGGTGAGCCGGCCGAGGCCGAGGACGTCGGCGAGCCCAGCCAGGCCGGGGCCGATCGGGCCTGAGCTACCTACCCGAACCTCACAACCAGACGCCACAAACGCACAGCGAGAACCTCGACGACGAGAAGAGACCGAAAAGATGGCGAACTTCACAGCTGCCGATGTCAAGCGGCTCCGTGAGCTCACCGCCGCCGGCATGATGGACTGCAAGAACGCGCTGACCGAGGCCGAGGGCGACTTCGACAAGGCGGTCGAGATCCTGCGCCTCAAGGGCGCCCGGAGCGTCCACAAGCGGGCGGAGCGTACCGCGTCGAACGGCCTGGTAGCCGCCCACCTGGTGGACGGGACGCTCGGCGTGTTGCTCGAGCTGAACTGCGAGACCGACTTCGTCGCCAAGAACGAGCGGTTCCAGGAGCTCGCCGCCCAGCTCGCCGAGCACGACGCCACGACGCGGCCCACCGACGTACCGTCCCTGGTGGAGAGCGCCGCGGACGGCGGAAAGACCGTGCAGAACCTCCTCGAAGAGGCGAGCGCGACGCTCGGCGAGAAGCTCGAGATCCGGCGGTTCGCCCTGTTCGACGCCGGGAGCGTGGCCTCCTACCTGCACAAGACCAGTCCGGACCTGCCACCGGCGATCGGGGTGCTCGTCGAGCTGGGCGGTGCCGATGAAGAGACCGGCAAGCAGCTCGCGCAGCACATCGCCGCCGCGGCGCCGGCCTACCTGACCCGCGAGGAGGTCCCCGCGGAGACGGTGGAGAACGAGCGGCGCATCGCCGAGCAGATAGCACGGGACGAGGGCAAGCCCGAGCAGGCCATCCCCAAGATCGTCGATGGCCGGGTGAGCGCCTTCTTCAAGGATCTGGTCCTGTTCGAGCAGCCGTGGGTCCGGGACCCCAAGCAGACGGTGCGCAAGGTCCTGGAGAATACGGACGTCACGGTGCGACGTTTCGTCCGGTACAGGGTGGGCCAGGCTTAGCGAAGGCACCTTCCTCCGGGTGTGTGTGCCGGAGGACATAGTCGGCCCGGAGACCCGGCCCGCGAGAGGCAGGAGGCGCCGCCGTGCAGGAGACCGAGAGCTCCGCCGCCAGAGGGGCTGCGATGACCCCGACAGCGCCGGCGGAGTCCGCCTGGCGGCGGGTGGTCCTCAAGCTTTCGGGCCAGGTCCTCGCCGGAGGTGATCCGCTGGGGATCGACCCGACGGTGGTGGACAACCTCGCGGTGGCCATCGCCGAGGCGGTGCAGGAGAAGGTGCAGGTCGCCGTCGTCGTTGGTGGCGGCAACATGTTCCGTGGCGCCGTCCTGTCCGCTCGTGGCATGGACCGGGCCCGGGCCGACTACATGGGAATGCTCGGCACCGTCATCAACTGCCTGGCCCTGCAGGACTTCCTGGAGCGGCACGGAATAGACACCCGGGTGCAGACGGCCATCACGATGGGTCAGGTGGCCGAGCCGTACATACCTCGCCGTGCGATCCGTCACCTGGAGAAGGGACGCGTCGTCATCTTCGGAGCCGGGCTCGGTGCACCGTTCTTCTCCACCGATACCTGTGCCGCCCAGCGAGCGCTGGAGATCAGCGCTCAGGCGCTGCTCAAGGGCACTCGCGTCGACGGGGTCTACGACGCGGACCCGCAAACGAACCCGGACGCGGTAAAGTTCGACAGGCTCGACTACAACGAGGCGCTCACTCGCGGGCTCAAGGTGATGGATGCGACTGCGGTGAGCCTGTGTATGGACAACGGTTTGCCCATCGTCGTCTTCGACCTTCTGGGCAAGGGCAATATCCTCCGTGCCGTCCGGGGTGAGAAAATCGGCACGCTCGTGTGTCCGACCGGTGAGTAGCGGCGAGGGCCGGCGAGGCCCATCCCTCGTACCGGGGGAACCACCCGAAGGGCACAACAGGACGCAGGCACAGCCACCGGACCACAGCAGGAGCCGCAGTGATTGACGATACCCTCCTCGATGCCGAGGACAAGATGGATAAGGCGGTCTCGGTGACCAGGGAGGAGCTGGCCACCATCCGCACCGGCCGAGCCCACCCGGCGATGTTCAACCGGATATTGGTGGACTACTACGGCGCGATGACGCCGCTGAACCAGTTGGCGTCGTTCCACAGCCCTGAACCACGCATGGTGGTCATCAGCCCGTACGACAAGTCGTCCCTCGGTGGAGTCGAGAAGGCGATCCGGGACAGCGACCTCGGCGTCAACCCCAGCAACGACGGAAACATCGTCCGGATCGTCTTCCCGGAGCTGTCCGAGGAGCGCCGCAAGGAGTACGTCAAGGTCGCCCGGAACAAGGCCGAGGACGGCAGGATTGCGGTGCGCAACGTCCGCCGGCACAGCAAGGACGCTCTGGAAAAGATCGTCAAGAACGGCGAGGCGGGAGAGGACGAGGTTCGTCGTGCCGAGCGCGAGCTCGACGACCTGACCCACCGGCACGTGGGCCAGATCGACGAGCTGCTCAAGCACAAAGAATCAGAACTCCTCGAGGTCTAGGGGTTGGCGCAGGACGAAGTCCGGGGGCCGCAGGGGAGGCGCTCGGGCAGGAGGCGATCGCGCTCAGACGAGCGGTCCGGGCGCAATGTGCCGATCGCCATCGCAGTCGGGCTGGGTCTCGGCGGGCTCATCCTGGGATCGCTGTACACCATCAAGCACATCTTCGTCGGGCTGGTCGTCGTCGCTATCGGCGTAGCGATCTGGGAGCTCTCGTCGGCGCTGCGTGGCCGCGGGGACGACGCCGAGGAGGACGGCCGCGAGGTGCGCCTGCCCATCGTGCCCGTCATGGTCGGTGCCGTTGCCATGATCGTCGGTGCCTACCTGCGTGGTCCGGAGGCACTGATCGTGGCCCTCGCGCTGACCGCGCTCGCTGTGATCGTCTGGCGGCTTCCCGAGGGCGCCGACGGGTACGTCCGGGACGTCAGTGCGGGCGTCTTCGTCGCGGTGTACGCCCCGTTTCTCGCCAGCTTCGCGGTTCTCCTGCTGGCCCCGGGCGACGGCCGGGAACGGGTGGTGACCTTCTTCGTGCTGGTCGTCTGCAGCGACACCGGTGGCTACTTCGTTGGCGTCCTACTCGGCAGGCACTCGATGGCGCCGACGGTGAGCCCCAAGAAGACGTGGGAGGGGTTTGTCGGCTCGGTCCTCGCCTGCATGGCGGCGGGGGCGGGCCTGGTCTGGTGGCTGTTCGGCGGGGAGCTGTGGCAGGGACTCGTGATGGGTGGGGCCGTTGCGTTTTCGGCCACCCTCGGTGACCTCGGCGAGTCGATGCTCAAGCGGGATCTGGGCGTCAAGGACATGGGTTCGCTGATCCCCGAGCACGGCGGGATGATGGATCGCCTCGACTCGCTGCTCGCCACCGCGCCGGTCGTGTGGTTCCTCCTCACCCTGTTCGTACCGCCGACTCCGTGACCCGCCGCCCTCCCTTGGCCGTGATCTTGCAGAAATTCAACTCGGGCCGGCTCGAACGTTTCTGCAAGCTGCCCCGGCGGCTGTGCCGCGTCCTGGAAGTGGGAACAGGGCCGGCCGACCTGATCGACGTCGGGGTGATCTTGGTGTCCCGGCAGGTGGGTGGGTTACCACCCATATCCTCGCTGGTCATCAGGTCACACACCAGCACACCCGGTCACACACAGCTAGCGGCCTATTTCAAGCCAGATCACGCCCGTGGGCGTCATGGCCGGGGCGTCCGAATAGGCTGGAGAGCGCCATGTCCGCCGAACTGACCCTCGCCGCGCCGCGGGGTACGAAACCGCCGCGGCACCTCGCCGACCTCGCGCCCGACGAGCGACGGGACGCCGTCGCCGCGATGGGCGAGAAGCCGTACCGGGCGGACCAACTCGCCCGGCACTACTTCACCCGGCTCACCGACGACCCGGCGGACATGACCGACCTTCCGGCGCCGTCCCGGGAACGTCTGGTGGGGGCGCTGCTTCCCAGGCTGCTCAGCCTGGTCCGGGAGGTGTCCTGCGACCGCGGGACGACCCGCAAGATGCTGTGGCGGGCCGCTGATGGCACGCTCATCGAATCGGTGCTCATGCGCTACCCGGACCGGGTGACGATGTGCGTGTCGTCGCAGGCCGGCTGCGGCATGGGCTGCCCGTTCTGCGCGACCGGCCAGGCCGGGCTCACCCGCAACCTGTCGGCCGCGGAGATCGTCGAGCAGGTCGTGGCGGGTGCCCGGGCGCTGGCCCGACAAGGGACGCGCGTCAGCAACGTGGTGTTCATGGGCATGGGCGAGCCGCTGGCGAACTACCGGGCTGTCCTCGGCGCGGTACGCCGGCTCACCGACCCGGGGCCGAACGGCCTCGGCATGTCGCAGCGCGGCGTCACGGTGTCGACGGTCGGGCTCGTTCCGGCGATGCGCCGGCTCGCCGACGAGGGCCTGTCGGTGACGCTCGCGGTGTCGCTGCATGCCCCCGACGACGAGCTTCGCGACACGCTCGTGCCGATCAACACCCGGTGGAAGGTCGCCGAGGTGCTGGAGGCGGCACGGTCGTACGCGAAGACGACCGGGCGGCGGGTCTCCGTCGAGTACGCGCTCATCAGGGACGTCAACGACCAGGCGCACCGCGCCGACCTGCTCGGCCGGCTGCTGCGCCGCCACCTCGGCGGAAACCTCGTCCACGTCAACCTCATCCCGCTGAACCCCACGCCGGGATCGGCCTGGACCGCGTCGCGGCCGGAGGACCAGCGGGAGTTCGTCCGCCGGCTGGAGCGTCACCGCGTTCCGGTCACCGTCCGTGACACCCGTGGCCGGGAGATCGACGGCGCCTGCGGCCAGCTCGCGGCCAACGAACGCTGACGCATACCAGCCTCATTGCGTCTGGGCCGCGGCCGGCGAGTGGCCGAGCTGGTGGAGTCTGGCGCGGACCTGGTCGGCGTCGGCGTGGTCGAGCTCGGTGAGGATGGTCAGGGCGTGTTGCCAGGCGTCGTGGGCGTCGTGGGTGTGGCCGAGGCGGGTGAGCGTGTCGGCTCACCCCGCGGGCCCGCTGGCAGCCGAGCGATTTCACATCCCACCCCATCCGGCGTCGTCCGAATGAATCCGGACCCATCCATAACCCTTGCCGGCTAGCCGCGAGTAATGAACGCTGACCACAGGCTGGAAGCAGGAGGCATGCCTGTCGTCATATGCATATTAGTTTGCACGGAATCGACTCGATCTGCGAAAGGAGGGTGAAAGATGAGGCGTCCTCGACTCGGGGCAATCATCGCATCGGTGCCGCTCGCCGTGACGACGCTCATGGTGGGCCCACCGGCGGTGGCCGCCCAGAACCCACAGGCGGCGGTGCCTGCACATCCGAGTGATTCCTATAACGAGTGCACGTGGCAGCATGTTCCTGACGCCAATGTCTGTGACGTGGGGCCTTATGGTGATAATGCCACTGCTGCCGCGGTTAGCAGAGGATGGGATGCCCATCAGGTGCACGTTGTTTATGCGTCTGTCATTAGCCTGGGCCTCCAGTACGTCGTGCGCGTCCACTACAGAGGGCCTTGATCTCGAAGGGGTGCGCCCCTAGCCCGAGGCCCTTCTTCGTCTGACCCTCTCCCACCCTGATAGTCCTGCGGCTATCAAGGTGGGAGACGCGCCCATGGGCCCGTAGGGACGCCACCGAAGGAAGACAGCAGCGTCAAGGTCGTACCAAAGGAGTGGAACCGTGACCGATGCGCCCTGGACACGTCGTGACTTCGTCCGGCGGGCGGGTGCGACATCGACCGTGCTCCTCGGCGGTCCTGCCCTTTTCTTCGCCTGTGGCGACGACAGCGGCAGTGGGAACGGTGACGGCGCCAGTGATGGTGGTGGCGCGCTGGATCGGATCCGCAGGGCCGGAGTCGTCAGCGTCGGATTCGCCGACGAGGTGCCGTATAGTTTCAAAGACGCCAATGGCGACCTCACCGGGCAGGCTCCCACCGTCGCTGGCGCGGTCTTCTCCGAGCTTGGTATCGCGGAGCTGGAGGGGGTGCAGGTCGGCTGGGACTCTTTGATCCCCAGTCTCGACGCCGGCCAGTTCGACGTGATCGCGGCGGGGATGTTCATCAAGGCCGAGCGTTGTGAGGCGGTGGCGTTCTCCAATCCCGACTACTGCGGGACGACCGCGTTCGCCGTCGCGGAGGGAAACCCCTTCAGCGTCTCGACATATGACGATGTCGCCGCCAACGGCGACATCAGGCTGGGTGTTCTGCGTGAATCGGTCGAGGTGTTCTACGCGAGGGAGGCGGGGGTCCCTGACGGTCAGGTGACGGCATTCCCGACCATAACCGCACTGTTTCGAGGGCTGGTCGACGATGGGGTGGATGCCATCTCTTTGACGAGAACTGGGCTCAACTGGACATATCGGCACGCTTATGTCGATGCCCCCATCGAGGTCACCGAGGGTTTCGTCCCGGTCCTCGACGGGGAAAAGGCGCAAGGTTGTGGTGGGTATGCCTTCCGTCGAGAGGACGCCGATCTCGTGGAGGAGTTCAACGAGGGGCTGCGACGTCTGCAGGATAGCGGTCGTCTTCTCAAGCTGCTCGAACCATTCGGGTTCTCGGCGGAGGAAATCGAAATGGCCAAGGAGCACACCGCCGACGAGCTTTGTTCGGCCTGAGAGCCTCGCCAGCCCGGCGACTCACTCGTAGCGCAGCTCCTCCACCGACGCCGCCCGGCGCAGCAGCGGTCCGGTCGCCCGCGCGGCGAGCACCGTGGCGAGGACGCCGAACCCCGCGAGGAGCGCGGCCCGGGCGAGCACCCACGCCACGGCGATTCCGGTGCCCGCCAGTCCCGACGGCTGGTGCAGGACGCCGATGGTGGCGGCCAGCACGCACACCGGGGCCGCGGCGAGCAGCGCCTCCTTGGTGACCGCCCGGCGCAACGCCGGGTACGGCAGTCCGGCCGCGGCCAGCGCCGCGAGAGCGCGCCGACGCTCCAGCAGCGACTCCGCCCGGTGGACGACGAGCGCGGCGGCCGCGACCACCATCCCGAAGGCCAGCGCGAGGTCGACGAGGAGAAAGCTCACCACAAAGAAGACCTCGTTGAGGCGCCCGAGCTCGAATACTGCCACCTCCATCCAGCCGGCCCCGCTGCCGACCAGCACGACGAGCCCGACCACGGCCAGCGCCCGCCCCCAGGCCCGCGGGTCGGCCTCGATTGTCCGTGCGGCGAGCAGCGACTCGGCGGTGCGGGCCCGCCCGCCCGCGGCTCGGCCGGTTCGCCACACGACCCAACTCGCCGACAGCGTGAGCCCGGCGACGACGAGCCCGGCCCCGCCGAACAGGACGACGATCGCCGCCAGATCCGAGTCCGGCACGAGCGGCGCGGACGGGCCGCCTATGGCCCACACCCCGACGGGCACGAGGAGCAAGTCCCCACGCCCGCGGGCGTGGGGACTGCGCGCGTCTGGCGACCCCCAGGGGCGAGGTGATGACGTGCCTGCCAGCCAGCAGACCCGAGATTGTCCCGGCGGCGACGACCAGCGCGACAGCGGCTCCGGCGAGCGGCGGTGGCAGCCCGACGTCCACCGGGACGATGGGACGATCTTCCGGCAGCACGGCCCGCCCCAGCATCTGGAGCAGCAGGTACCCGGCGAGGCCCACGACCGCGCCGACGGCCGAAGCAAGCGTGGACTCGTACGCGCCGAGCAGGCGTACCTGTCGCGGTGTCGCGCCGGCGAGCCGCAGCGCCGCGAGCCGCCGGTCCCGGGTGGCCGCGGCGAGCCGGCTGCTCTGGTACAGAAATCCGGCGACCGGCAGCACGAGCAGGGCAAGCGCGAACGCCGTGCCGCCCCGCAGACCGGGCTCGGCCACCAGGTTGAAGTACCGGGCCGAGTGTTCGCCCCGAACCGCTACCACGTTGGCCGCGGCGAGGAGGAAAAACGTGGCGAGCGCCGCGCCGGCCGTCATCAGCCGTACCCGCGTGCGGTCCGGCCGCGCGCTGCCCCGGACGATCAGCCGTGCGGTGCCGACGAGGCCCGTGGTCACGGCCTCACCCCCGAGCGCGCCCCCTCCTCGCTCGCGGCCCGGCCGTCGCGGAGGAAGATCTCCCCGTCGGCGTACGCGGCGATCTGGTTGTCGTGGGTGACGAGGACAAGCGTCGACCCCTGCTCGCGTGCGGCGTAGAGCAGCAGGGCCAGCACCTCCTCGCCGGATACCGTGTCGAGCGCCCCGGTCGGCTCGTCGGCGAAGAGCACGCGTGGCCGGGTGACCAGGGCCCGGGCGACAGCGACGCGCTGGAGCTGCCCGGCGGACATCTCGCCGGGACGCAGCCCCGCGCATTCTGCGACGCCGAGCCGTTCCAGCCACGACCGCGCTGCGGTCATCGATTCCTCCCGGCCGTGCCGAGCGAGCAGAAGCGGCAGCGCGACGTTCTCCGCGGCGGCGAGTTCCGGGACGAGCCCGCCGAACTGGAAGAGGATCCCGAAATGCTCGCGACGCAGCAGGGTGCGCTCGGTCTCGTCGAGCGTGTCGATGCGGCGGCCGGCGTAGCGGACCTCGCCGGAGTCGGGCCGCAGGATGCCGGCCAGGCAGTGCAGCAGAGTGGACTTGCCGGAGCCGCTGGGCCCGGTGATCGCGACGACCTCGCCGGGCCCGATCGCGACGGACACCCCGCGGAGGGCCTGGGTGGCCCGGAAGGCCTTCTCGATGGTCCGGGCCTCGATCAGCGGTTGGTCCTGCGCGCTCACGCGCCTACCTCCGCCCTCAGGTCGTTGAGTCTGTTCATGGTCGTCTCCATCCACCGCAGATCGGCGTCGAGGTGCAGGATCGCGTAGTCGGCGGCCAGCACGTCCGCCATCGGCGCCCCCGGATCGCTCTTGCGCGCGGTCAGCTCCCGCATCCGCGTCAGGTGCGCCTCGCGCTGGGCCCGGAGGTACGGCTCGGCCGACCGGCGGGTGAGCAGCGCAAGGACGATCTTGGTCTGCATCGTGCCGCCCAGGTAGGGAGCCGGCTCCTCGACCTGAGCCAGCCACCGACCCAGCGCGTGCGCGCCTCGCTCGGTGATCGCGTAACGAGTCCGCTCCGGCCCGGAGTCCTGCTCGGTGCCGTCCACCAGAACGAGGCCGTCCCGCTCCAGCCGGCCCAGCGTGGCGTAGACCTGGCCGTACGGCAGCGGCTTGGCGGCAGGGAACCGGGTATCGTGCTCGCGCTTCAGCTCGTAGCCGTGCCGTGGACGGCTCGCGAGCAGGCCGAGGAGGACATGGACGGTCGACACGGCGCAACTATACATTCAGTGAATAGCCGGTGTATACCCTCAACGAATAGTTGCCCAACGTGGCGACCGGGTTGCCAAGCGGGGGACACTCGATGTCATGACCAACCTTGACGCGCGTCAGTTGATCGACCGCCATCGCGCCGTGATACCGAGCTGGTTGACCCTGTACTACGACGAGCCGATCGAGCTGGTCGGCGGCGAGGGTCGCCGGGTCACCGACGCCGAGGGCCGCAGCTACCTGGACTTCTTCGGCGGCATCCTGACCAACATGATCGGCTACGGGGTACCCGAGGTGCGCGAGGCCCTCAAGGCCCAGCTGGACAGCGGGATCGTGCACACCTCGACGCTGTACCTGATCCGCTCCCAGGTGGATCTGGCCGAGCGGATCGCCGAGCTGTCCGGCATCCCGAACGCCAGGGTGTTCTTCACCACCTCGGGCACCGAGGCGAACGAGGCGGCGCTGCTGCACGCCTGCACCGCCCGGCGGTCTCACCAGGTGATCGCGCTGCGGGGTAGCTACCACGGCCGTTCGTTCGGCGCGATGGGGATCACCGGCATCCGCGGCTGGTCGGCCTCGGCGTTCACCCCGCTCAACGTCCGTTACCTGCGGGGCGGCGACCGGCTGCGCGGTCCGTACCGCGGACTGTCGGACGCCGACTTCATCCGGGCTGCCGCCGACGAGCTGCGCGAGGTCATCGCGGCGGAGACCTCCGGCGACGTCGCGGCGTTCATCGCCGAGCCGATCCAGGGGGTGGGCGGCTTTGTCATCCCGCCGGACGGGTACTTCGCCGCCGTCAAGGAGGTCCTGGACGACTACGGCATCCACTTCATCAGCGACGAGGTGCAGACAGGCTGGGGACGGACCGGGGAGCACTTCTGGGGTATCCAGGCGCACGGGGTGACCCCGGACTTCATGACGTTCGCCAAGGGCCTGGGCAACGGCCTCACCATCGGCGGGGTGGTGGGCCGCGCCGAGCTCATGGACAAGCTGCCGGCCAACTCGATATCGACGTTCGGCGGCAACCCGCTGTCCACCCGGGCCGGTGTCGCCACGCTGGACTACGTGCTCTCCCACAACCTGCAGCGCAACGCCCTGACCGTGGGGCGGCGGCTGATCGACGGAATACGCCGGCTGGGTGACAAGTACGACATCGTCGGCGACGTGCGCGGCAAGGGGCTGATTGTCGGGGTCGAGCTGGTGCGGCCCGGCGGGACCGAGCCGAACCCACCGGCCGCCGGGGTGATCCTGGAGGAGGCCAAGCGGGGCGGCCTGCTCATCGGCAAGGGCGGGATGTACGGCAACGCGCTGCGGATCGCCCCGCCGCTTACCCTGACGGCAGAGGAGGCGGACGAGGGCCTGGAGATCCTTACCGAGGCCTTCGCCCGTGCGGACGCGCTGGAGGGCTGGAAATGAGCACCAACGAGCGGATCACCCACTGGATCGGCGGCAAGCCATGGGCGGGCGTCACCCCGCCCGAAGGTCGCCGCGGCGAGGTGTACGACCCGGTGACCGGCGAGGTCGCCGGGTTCGTCGACTTCGCGTCGGCCGCCGAGGTCGACGAGGCGGTGGCGGCGGCCTCCCGCGCCTACCCCGAATGGCGGGACGCCTCCCTGGCGAGGCGGACGCAGGTCCTCTTCGCCTTCCGGGAGCTGGTTAACGCCCGGCAGGCGGAGCTCGCCCGGCTCATCAGCGCCGAGCACGGCAAGGTGCAGGCGGACGCGGCCGGCGAGGTCGCCCGGGGCCTGGAGGTCGTGGAGTTCGCCTGCGGCATCCCGCATCTGCTCAAGGGCGGCTTCTCGGAGAACGTCTCGACCCGGGTGGACTCGTACTCGATCCGCCAGCCCCTCGGCGTGTGCGTCGGCATCACCCCGTTCAACTTCCCGGCCATGGTGCCGATGTGGATGTTCCCGGTCGCGATCGCATGCGGGAACACCTTCGTGCTCAAGCCGTCGGAGAAGGATCCGTCCGCGTCGATTCTGCTCGCCGAGCTATGGGCGGAGGCCGGGCTGCCGGACGGTGTGTTCAACGTGGTGCACGGCGACAAGGTGACTGTCGACCGGCTGCTGGAGCATCCCGCCGTACGTGCGGTGAGCTTCGTCGGCTCCACCCCGATCGCCAGGTACGTCTATGAGAACGGCACCGGGCACGGCAAGCGGGTACAGGCGCTCGGCGGGGCCAAGAACCACATGGTCGTCCTGCCGGACGCGGACCTGGACCTCGCCGCGGACGCCGCGGTGAGCGCCGGATTCGGGTCGGCCGGGGAGCGGTGCATGGCGATCTCCGCCGTGGTGGCCGTCGATCCGATCGGTGACGCCCTGGTCGAGAAGATCAAGGAGCGGACGGCCGAGCTCAAGGTCGGTCCGGGCTTCGACGACAGCTCGCAGATGGGACCCCTGGTGACCGGCCCGCATCGGGACAAGGTCGCCTCGTACCTGGACGCCGGCGTTCGGGAGGGCGCCCGGCTGGTGGTGGACGGCCGCGGGCACCCGATCGGCGGACCCGCCGAGGGCTTCTGGCTCGGCCCCTCGGTCTTCGACCACGTGACGCCGCAGATGAGCGTGTACCGCGACGAGATCTTCGGGCCGGTGTTGTCGGTGCTGCGCGCGCCGTCGTACGAGGCCGCCGTCGAGTGCGTCAACGCGAGCCCGTACGGCAACGGGGTGGCGGTCTTCACCAACGACGGGGGAGCGGCCCGCCGCTTCCAGAACGAGATCGAGATCGGCATGGTCGGGATCAACGTCCCGATCCCGGTGCCGATGGCCTACTACTCGTTCGGGGGGTGGAAGTCCTCCCTGTTCGGGGACACCCACGTGCACGGCACCGAGGGGGTGCACTTCTATACCCGGGGCAAGGTGGTCACCGCGCGCTGGCTGGACCCCAGCCACGGTGGTGTGAACCTGGGTTTCCCCACCAACCGCTGATACGCCCGGCTAGTGTCCTGCGCCGGGGATCCGTTGAAGATATGAGGCGAGTCGTTCGAGGATCTCGTCGGCGGTCTTGGTCCAGGTGAAGGGCCTGGGGTTGTCGTTCCAGGTCGTGGTCCACTCACGGAGGTCCTGTTCCAGGGCG
>WHSR01000134.1 GCA_009379995.1 Streptosporangiales bacterium | reverse complement strand
CCCGCCTGGACCCGCTCGACCGCGCGTACCCGCAACACCTCAAGCGTCCGGTGATCCAGTTTCCGGCCGTCGTTGTCGCGCATACACAGATCTTGCCAGATCACACCACCAAAGTCGACCTACTTATGAACTAATTAGTAGCTGCCGCGGTGTCACGAAGACGTTCGGCGGGCTGCGGGCCCTCCGCGGCGTCGACCTCGATCTACACGAGGGTGAGACCCACGGCGTCGTCGGCCCGAACGGCTCCGGGAAGTCGACCTTGATCAACGTGCTCAGCGGTTACCTCCCGCTCGACTCCGGCCGGATCACCCTCGCCGGCCGTAGCATCGAGCATCTGGAGGCGCACCGCGTCGCTGAGCTCGGCCTCGCCCGGACGTACCAGATCCCCCGCCCGTTCGCCACACTCGACGTGCTGCGGAACGTCCAGGCGGCGTGCTACTTCGGGAACGCGACGGGCCGGCCGCGAAACACCCTGGCCGAGGCGAGGCGGTGGGTCGAGTTCGTGGGTCTCGCCTCGGTCGCCGAACAGGACGTCGGTTCCCTCACCCTGCACCAGCGGAAGCTCCTCGAACTGGCGCGCGCCCTCGCCTGCCGGCCATACGTCGTGTTTCTGGACGAGGTGCTGACCGGCCTCAACCCCCGGGAACTGGTGGACGGCATCGAACTCGTCCGCCGGGTCAGGGAGCTGGGCATCAGCATCGTCGTGGTCGAGCACATCATGCGGGTGATCCTCGACCTCTGCGATCACCTGACTGTGCTGAACTTCGGAGAGGTCATCGCCCGGGGCCTGCCCCGGGACTGCCTCGAAGACGAGCAGGTGGTCGGTGCCTATCTGGGGCACGGACATGCTTGAGATCTCCGAGCTCGAGGCCGCGTACGGGGACGCCCGGGTACTCGCGGGGGTGTCGCTGTCCGTCGACGAGGGCGAGATCGTTGCGCTTCTCGGACCCAACGGGGCGGGCAAGAGCACGCTGGTGAGGAGCGTCGCGGGCATGTTGCCGCCAACGGCGGGCTGGGTACGGGTGAACGGGGTCGACGTCACCCGGACGCCGCCGCACCGCGTCTGCACGGCCGGCATCGCCGTCGTTCCCGAGGGCCGCCGGCTCTTCCCGCGGCTGACGGTCCGGGAGAACCTGGAGATCGGTGCGTACGCGCCGGAGGCCAAGGCGTACCTGAAGGAAGGGCTTGAGCACGTCTACGGCCTGTTCCCGGTCCTCGAGGAGCGCAGGGCACAGCGAGCCGGCACGCTCAGCGGCGGGGAGCAGCAGATGGTCGCCATCGGGCGCGCCCTGGTGGCCCGACCGCGGTTCCTGCTGATGGACGAGCCGTCGCTGGGGCTTTCCCCGCTCCTCGTCGAGACCATGTTCGGCTTCATCGAACGGATCGGCGGGCGCGGGGTCGGCGTTCTGCTCGTGGAGCAGAACGTGGCCAAGACCCTGGAGATCGCCGCGCGGGGATACGTTCTCGAACAGGGGACGATCACCGAGCGGGGCAGCCGCGAGGAGCTGCTCGCCAGCCCGCGTATCAGGGAGGCGTACCTTGCGCTCTGAAGCGACAGGTCGGCGAGATGTGACGGGCCGTCGCCTCGGCTCCGACCCGGCGCAGAGGCCGGCCGATCTCGTACTGCGCGGTGGTGCCGTGTACCGGGGAGGCGAGGACGGGGCCCCGACGTTCGACGAGGCGCTGGCGGTGACCGAGGGGCGCATCGTCGCGGTGGGCAGCGAGCGCGAGGTGGAGCGGCTGGCGGGTTCTGCCACAGTCGTGGTGGACGTGGAGGGACGCACCGTCGTACCCGGGCTGATCGACTCTCACCTCCACCTGGTGCGCGCCGGCCTCACCTGGCGGGACGAGATCCGCTGGGACGAGGTGCCGTCGCTGGACGAGGCGCTTTCTCTGCTCCGGTCGGAGGCGGACCGGCGCCCACCCGGCTCGTGGCTGCGTGTCGTCGGGGGATGGCACCCCGGGCAGTTCGCCGAGCTGCGGATGCCGACGCGCGAGGAGCTGACCGAGCGGTTCCCGAAGAACCCGGTCTACGTGCAGCTTCTCTACGAGGAGGCGGTGCTCAACGATGCCGGCATGCTGGGGTGCGGCATCGTCCCGGGCGCCGAGGACCCGCCCGGCGGAACCTTCGCCCGCGACCCCGCGACCGGCGAGCCGACCGGGATCGTCCGCGGTATGGGCGCGTTCAACCACTGCCTGTCGCGCATGCCGAGCACGCATCCGGGCGATCAGGTAGGCGGGATTCGCGACCTCATGCGGGAGCTCAACGGTCTCGGGCTGACCGGGGCCGTCGACGTCGGTGGCCTCGGGCTGCCGCCGGAGAACTACGAGCCGCTGTTCGCCCTGTGGCGCGCCGGGGGGACGACCCTGCGCACCCGCCTGTACGTCGGGGCGCAGACCCGCGACCGGGAGTGCGAGGAGCTCACCGGGTGGATGCGGCACGCCAGGCAGGGGTTCGGCGACGGGTGGCTTCGGTACGTCGGGATCGGCGAGATCATCGTCTTCGGCTGCCACGATCTCGAGGGCCTGACGGGGTTCCCAGCGGACGACGCGAGCCTGCGGGAGCTCGAGCGGGTCGTACGCGAGGTCGCGGTGCGCGGCTGGCCGCTGCACATGCACGCGGTACTCGACGAGACGGCGTCCGCCGTTCTCGACGTGTGGGATCGGGTCGCCCGGGAGCACCCGATCGCCGACCTGCGGTGGTCGCTCGCGCACGCCGAGCCGATCTCGGCGGCCAACCTCGACCGCGTACGGGCCCTCGGCTGCGGCATCGCCGTCCAGGACCGCCTGGTGTATCGGGCCGCGGACTCGGCGCGCGCCTGGGGAGACGGGGCCGTGCGGCACGGGCCGCCGCTGCGCGACATCCTCGACCGGGGCATACCGCTCGGCGCCGGCACCGACGCGACGAGGGTCGCCTCGCCTAATCCCTGGGTATCGCTGTGGTGGTTGGTCACCGGGAAGACGCTCGACGGCGGCCCGCGGCGGGTGCCGGAGCAGCGGCTGGACCGGGTGCGGGCCCTGGACGCCTACACCGTCGGCAGCGCGTGGTTCTCGCTCGAGGAGCACGAGCGAGGCCGCCTCGACGAGAGCATGGCCGCCGACCTGGCGGTGCTGTCCGACGACTACTTCACCGTCGACGACGACGCGCTGCCGGGGCTGCGGTCCGAGCTGACCCTGGTCGACGGGCATGCGGTGCACGCGACCGGCCCCTTCGCCGGCCTCTGAACCCGGCCGCCCTTTCTCAGCTATTCCGTCCTCAAGAACTGGTCGGTCGCACCGTTCTTCCACTTGATGAGGAGGGCATCCTTGCCCGGATGCTCGAGCCTGGATCTGTAGGCCACGGTGGTCCCCTTGAACACGTCGGACTTGACCGGGCCGGGCTTGATTTCCTTCAGGCTGAAGCACTTGATCTTCACTTTGAAGCGGGGGCCCTTACCGGTGAGTTCTCCGCTGCAGACGGCGAAGCCTGACTCGCCGCTGCGCGACGTGGTGATCTCCCCGTTCTTCTTGATGGTGAGGACTTGCAGGCCTTTGGAGGAGCCGAAGCTCGGGAACCAGCCACCTTCCGGGCTGACCTCGGTCCGCGTGGCTCCCCGCTGGGACTCGGCGTGGATGACGGTCTCGACGATGGAGACGAGGTCTTGGCGGACCTGTCGGCCTTATCGGCCGTGTCGACAGTGTCGGCCCCGTCGCCTCCGCATCCGGTGATCAGCAGCGCCACGACGGGTACGAGCGCCGTGAGAACGAGGCGGTGCGGGGAGAACGACTCGATGGCCATGGCTCTCCGTCTCGTGCGGGCCAACAGGACGGCCTATCTGCCCACGAAGCCTGCCATGCCGCGCCGGGGACCGGTCCCCCGTCGCGGTTTCACCTGGCGAGCTCGGTGAGGGCTCGCCGGGCCTGCTCCGCGACCTCGCGACGTGTACCCTCCACGCCGATACCGAGCACGTGTTCCAGCGCGAGTCTGTAGGCGGTTTCGAACGCTCGCTCGGCGTCGACGGCGATGTCCGGCTGGACACCCACGGTCTCCCAGTTCGTGCCCGAGATCGGGTTGATGGACCGTCCGGACGGCACCACGGAGACGAGGTGGTCGCCCACCCGGTGCCGATCAGTGGGATGCGCGCCACCCTTGGTGGTCTCGCCGACCAGCGTGGCGCGCCCCAGTTGCTGGAGGTCGTAACTCAGTTCCTCCGCCCCGGAGAAGGTGTCGGCACTGGTCAAAACGTAGATCGGCTTGCGGCCACCGAATTTGCGTCCGGGTACGAACGAGGACGTCCAAAACTGGGTGGTGCTGTCGTCGGGACGCGAGTAGATGTCGTTGAGGTGTGTCGGCTCGTCGACCAGGTAGCTACACAGCAGGGCCAGGCGCCGAATCTCCAGCAGGCCGACGTTCCCGGCCAGGCGCTCGACCCTCGCGAACCCGTGACCGGCCAGCTCGGCCTCCCGCCGGTAGCTGTCGTCCTGGCGCAGCCTTGGCCCCTGCTGCTCGGGAACCTCGTCCACGCTGTATCGCAGGCGCAGGTGCTTGTCCCCGTTGGCCGACTGCAGGTCCTCGGTGACCACCTGGGCAAAGGCCTTGTCGTCGGCTAGGTGACGGTACGCGCCGGTCGGTGAGCTGCCGACGAAGTGTCTGGCAAACCTGTTCGGCCACATCGGGGAAGACGTACTACTCGGTCAGCTGGCCGATCAGGGTGTCGATCTCCGCCGACCGGTCATGCTCGTCGTCCACCCGGACAAACCTACGGCAGCCGTAGTACGTATGGCACATAGGGTATCCTGAGGTCATGGTCAAAACCACCGTCTACCTGCCCGATGATCTGAAGGCGGCGTTGGGACGCGAGGCAGTCCGCACCCATATGTCCGAAGCCGAGCTGATCCGAGCGGCTATCGCCCGGATGCTCGGGGTCGACGATCGTCCAAAGCCTCGCTTCGGCAGATATCGCGGGGAACCGCTGACCGTCGAGCAGATGGACCGAGCCCTCGCCGAGGGGTTCGGCGAGCGTTGATCGTCTGTGACACGAGCGGCCTCTACGCCGCCTACAACGCCAAGCAGCCGGGGCACCAGCAGACGGTTGCCGCCCTGGACAAGGTCGCCGGTCCGCTGGTGATGAGTTCCTACGTCCTGACCGAACTCGACTACCTGCTGCGGACCAAAGTCAGCGTCGAGGCCGAGGTTGGCATGCTCGGCGACGTCCAGGCCGGGGCGTACGAGATGGCGGAGCTGACGACCACGGAGATCGCGTCGGCGATTTCGCTGATAGAACGCTATGCGGACCGCAACCTCGGCATCGCCGACGCTGCGAACGTCGTGCTGGCGGCTCGGTTTCGGACCAGCTACCTGTTGAGCCTGGACGAACGGGATTATCGGATCATCCGTCCGCTGTGGGGCGATGCCTTCACGCTGCTGCCCGCCGATGCGCCCTAGGGTCGTCTGGGCGGTCGATGTGAGTGGTTGGGACCATGGTCATGTCGTCGGTGACCGCAGGGCGCATGGAACGGGCCATATACAGGCACCGGGCGTTGGATACTACAACGCGTATCCGCCATGGCCGATGGCGCCGGCCTGGATATCCCACAGAGGCAGCAGAAAGGATGATCACCCGACCCCAGCTCGGGTGATCAAAAAGGAAAGCGCTCACAACTCAATACCGTCACTGGAGCGCAAAAGGGCGCCCATGTGTGGATCTTGGTTTTGGCTCGGCTGGGGAGGGCCTGTCCTTGGGTCTGCGCAGGGGCGCTTTTTCATTGTCCCGCTCGATTCGGCGGGAGGGGAGGAGGCACCCATTGGGGTGGCCTGAGGTGGTGTGGCGGACGGTGCAGGCCGCGTTGACGTCGTGGTCCGGCACCGTCCGCCTGGGTGCGCTGCTCCTGTTCGCGGCGGGGCCGGCGCAGTGTTCCTCATAGTGATGTCCTACCTGCGTAAGCACTGGTAGGCGGCGGGAACACGGACAAGCCTAACGTTCCCGCTACTCGCTGGACGCTGTCATGGCCGACTGTGCCTTCCGTTCGGGCCGAGTCACGCCGGGATGTGCCGCCGCATCCGCTCGATGGTCGTCTTCGTGGACCGCACCTTCGGCCGCAGATGCGGCTCGGCGGACACCCATCCCTGGTAGTCGTCGGCGGCGAGCGCGGCGAGCTGCCCCGGCCAGTCGATCACACCGTCCAGCGCCCAGCCCCGCCGGCCGTCGGCCAGGACGGACGCCTGCTTGTAGTGCACGTGCCGGACCAGCTCCCGGACCGCACGGTAGCCGTCGGGGAACGGCCGGTCCTCACCGGACCGGTAGGCGTTGGCCGGGTCCCAGTTGATGCCGAGGGCAGTGTCGCCGACCCGGGCGACGATCTCCGCGGTCCGCTCGGCGACGTCGCCCCAGCAGCCGTACTCGACCTCCACGGCGAGGGTAAGGCCGGCATCCCGGACCTGCCGGGCGGCGTCCCGCAGCACGTCGATGACCAGCTCTGGGGCCGGTCCGGGCCGCTCGGCGGCGCCACGTAGGAAGCTGAAGCAGACGATCACGTCGGCCCCGAGGTCCTGCGCCGGCGCGATGCTACGCGGCAACAGCTCCGTCAGGTGCTGCCGCGCGAGCGCCTCGGCGTCGCCCGGTCTCGGTGTCTCGATCTTGAACAGGCCGGGCGAGATCGCCGCGACGGGCAGGGCGTGGTCCCGGATCAGCTCGGGCACCCGGGCCGCCGTGGGCTCCGGTACGGCGGGCCAACGCCCCTCTCCGATGTGCCGCAGCTCGACGCCGTCGACACCCCATTCGCAGGCCAACTCCAGCGCCGTCTCGAGATCCCTGCTGATCTCGTCGGTCACGACGGACAGCCTCATATCGCGATCCTCCCCGTGCCCATGGGCGAATGACAAGCGCTTGCAGTAACTGTCGACCACAATCGAAGTGCCGACGGCAACGGGATCGGCGCGGACGAAGGAGGCTGAGTTGGCGGCAACCATCCGGGACGTCGCGCAGGTCACCGGCGTACACATCTCCACAGTGTCGCGGTCGTTCTCGGCACCGCACCTGGTGAACGAGGCGACGCGAGGTCGGGTGCTCGCCGCGGCGGCCCGGCTGGGCTACCGGCCGAACCGAGCCGCCCGGGCCCTTACCACCGGGCGCACGTACAACATCGGCCTCATCGTGGCCAACATCGCCAACCCGTACTTCCCTCCGCTGATCAAGGCGGCCCAGGCGCACGCTCGGGAACGCGACTACCACGTGTTCGTCGCCGACACCGACGAGGATCCGGCCGTCGAGGAGGAGCTGGTACACGCGCTGGCCAAGCAGGTCGACGGGGTGGTGCTGGCCAGCCCGCGGGTCGGCAACCGCCTCATCGAGCAGCTGGCGCGGAGCGTCACGCTGGTCCTCGTCAACCGGCGCGTCGAGGGGCTGCCCGCGGTGCTGATGGACATGCGCGGGGGAACCAGGCAGGTGATCGAGCATCTGGCCAGGCTCGGTCATACCCGGCTGGCGTTCGCGGGCGGTCCGCCGGGCGCGTGGACGAATCGGGAGATGCGGCGGGCCGCCGCCGCGAGCGCCCGGGCCATGGGCCTGACCCTCGAGGTCCTCGGCCCCCACCATCCCACCGAGAACGGCGGCGCGGCCGCGGCCGAGGAGGTCGTGCGGACTGGGGCCACCGGCGTGACGTGCTACAACGACCTGATGGCGCTCGGCCTGGCCGAACGCCTCGGCGAGCTCGGCGTACGGGTGCCCGAGGACGTGAGCGTCGTCGGCGTGGACGACATCTCACCCAGCCGGCACACCCGCCCGAAACTGACGACGCTCGCCATGCCGACCGCCGCCGCCGGCAGGCTCGCCGTCGACATGCTGCTCCAGCTCGCCGGGGACCCTGACGCCAGCAACGCGACGGCGACGCTCGACGTGGCCCTCGTCGTACGCGACTCCACCGGTCCGGCTCGTAGGTCGTGATCTTGCAGAAATTCAAACCCGCGGGTTGAATCTCTGCAAGATCACGACGAGGGATGGTTACCCGGGGCCCGCCTTGGCGGCGACCACCGCCGGAACTACCCGGGTGGGATGGACGCCCCGGTGCGACGGCTCCCAGCCGACGTCCCGGCCGAAGTCCGGGTCGTGCTCGGCGTTGTAGGCGGCCACGACGTCGACCGGGCGGCCGTTCACCAGGGTCCCGGTGTCGAACAGGGCGGTACCCCGCCAGTCGTAGGCGATGTCCGCCGCCGAGATGCCCTCGCCGAGGTCGAAGTAGTTGTTCTCGGCGTAGATCGCCGACTCCACGCCGACGCCCCAGCTGTAGGAGTACCCCTGCCCGGCGGGCACCACGTAGTGGTTGTTGTAGACGTGCACCCGACCGAACCGCACCCGAGGGGCGCGCTGCAAGACGTTGTCGAACAGGTTGTGGTGCAGCGTCACCCGCAGGTGCCCGCGGTCCTCGGCCGGGTCGTCGGTGCTTCCGATCAGCAACGTCTTGTCGTGGTCCCGGAACACGTTGAAGGAGGCCGTGACGAAGTCGGATCCGTTGGTGATGTCCAGGAGCCCGTCGTGCACCTGGTAGCGGGCGCCGAAGTACACAGGCAGCTCGCTGTCCGGGTTGTCGCCGTCGCTGAAGGTGTTGTGGTCCACCCGGACGTGCGTGGCCCCGCGCAGCGAGAGGTTGTCGTACTCGGAGTTCCAGCTCCCGCCGTCGTCGCCGGGATCCCAGGCGGGGAAGCAGTCGTAGGCGTCCTCGAAGGTGATGTTGCGGACGGCGACGTTGTCCACGTCCTCCAGGACCAGGTTGACGCCCAGCAGCCGAGCGTCGTCGCCGAGGCCGACGATCCTCGTGTTGGACCCCACGCTGACCCGGACCCGCTCCTCCTGGTTCTGTTGGGACCGCACGCGGGCCTCCTCCAGCGGCCCGGAGGGCTCCTCGTTCCCCCAGGTGTCCGGGTCGTACTGCTCCAGGTACGCATCCAGGCTGTAGCCGGGATCCGCGTAGTCGTCGCAGCTCAGCGGCCTGTTGTCGGCGTCGACGTTCCCGCGGATCGTCCCTCGCACGTAGATGGTCTTCGAGACACCCTCGCCCGCGTCGGCCGCGAGGGCGTCGACAAGCTGCTGCCGGTGGACACGTGGAAGGCATGGTCGTCCGGGGAAGATCGGGCGTACGCCGGGGCCGCGAGCGTGCCTAACGCCAGTACGGACGCGGCGCCCGCAACGGCGAGCCTCTTGTACATGATCAGCTCCTTTGGTTTCGCGTCGAAGAGCTACCCGACCTCCGCGCCGAGCGGGAGGCCGAAGTCGGCGAGGCGCACCGGCTCGCCGGTCGCGATCGACCGGTTGGCGGCCGCGCCCACCAGCACGCTGCGGATGCCGTCGAGGTATCCGGCCCGCCGGCCGAGCGGGTCGGCGGCGGTGCGGCGGAAGACGTCGTCCAGCAGCAGGGCGTCGCCGCCGCCGTGCCCGCCGTGCCCACCTTCCCCCTCGGCTCCGTGTATCCGCCGGGCGGGTTCCCAGTGGCGCTGCAGGATCAGCCGGGTGCCCGGCCGGCGGGGCGCGCGCTCCTCGTCCGGTGCGGCCCCTCCCGGGCCGCCGTCCGAACCGTCCGCGCCCCCCGCGGTCGGGTCGATGACCGGGCGCCCGCCGACGGCGCCGCGGCCGACGACGCCCTCCGTTCCCGCGGGACGTACCCACGAGCGCTCGCACACGTCGAGCTCCAGCCTGCCGGCCGTGCCGTTGAACGCCACCCGGTAGCCCTCCCAGGGCGCGTGCGCGTTGAGCGAGTACGTCAGCAGTGCCCGGTCCGCATACCTGACGAGCAGGGCCATGTTGTCCTCGATCGTGATGCCTTCGCCGAACACGTCGAGGTCCCGCAGGTACCCGTCCTCGTGCTCGGCGTCCAGGTAGAGCCGCCGCAGCCGGTGGCTGGCCGCGAGGTCGATCGCGAACGGGTCGGACGTCGCTTCCGCGGCGCCGTGGCTGCGATGGTGACGCGGGCCGAGACCGCGCGCCCCGGCGTTCTCCCGCCCGTAGAAGCGCAGGTGACCAAACGCGAAAACCGTGTCCGGCACCGCGTCGAGCCACCAGTTGACGAGGTCGAAGTGGTGGCTGGACTTGTGTACCAGCAGCCCTCCGGACCGGGACTTGTCCCGATGCCACCGGCGGAAATAGTCGGCTCCGTGCACGGTGTCCAGCAGCCACTCGAAGTGCACCGAGGTGACCTCGCCGATCACCCGCTCGGCGAGCAGCTCCTTGACCTTGGAGTTTCGGGGTGCGTACCGGTAGTTGAACGTCACCACCAGCTCGGCGTCGCTGCGCTCGGCCGCCGCCGCGATCGCCCGGCATCCCGCCGCGTCGGTGGTCAGCGGCTTCTCCACCACGACGTGGACGCCGCGATCCAGGGCGGAGCAGACGTAATGGTGATGGGTCGCGTCGATGGTCGTCACGACGACGGCGTCCGGACGCTCCCGCTCCAGCAACAGATCGAACTCGCTCGCGTGGTACGTGGGAAGCGGCTCGGCCCCGGGCCTCGCCGTGCTCCACAGCTCGTTGTAGTAGCCCATCCGGGTGCCGTTCACGTCGCACAGCGCGACGGGACTGCCAACATCGGTGTGGGTCTGCAGCAACGCGGTGAAGTACAGCTCGGCCCGGTGGCCGGTGCCCACGAACGCGTACCGGCGTGGTTCGGTGATCTGCCCGTTGATCAGCGTGTCCTCCAATCCGCTACGGCTCGATGGCCGAATCGATCTCCTGGGCGAGCCGCGAAGCCGCCTCGTTCGTATTCACCCGCTTGAACAGCACCTCGTCGTTCAGCCGCTGGACTATCGCCTCGACCTCGTCGGCGCCGGCCGGTGGCGCCATCGGGGGCTCGCCCACCTCGTCGGCGATGTCCGCCATGAAGTCGGCCACCTGGGCGTCGACCTCGGGCAGCTTGTCCTGTACCTGCTGGAGCAGCTTGGTGTTCGGCGGCAGGCCACGCTCGCTGAGCAGGATCTCCACCGCGGCCCGGTCGTTCACCAGCCAGTTGACGAACTGCTTGGCCTCCTCGGGGTGCTCGGTCCTCGCCGAGACGGAGAAGAACTGGGACGACTTGAAGTACATCCCCGGCTGGCCGGCGCTCTCGCCGGGATAGCGCAGCAGCTCGAGCTGGCGGCCGGATGCCTCGTTCAGCGCGGTGAGTTGGTTGCTCCACCAGAACCCCATGGCCGCCTTGCGCTTGGCGAGCAGCGACTGCTCCGGCCCGAGCGTGTACACCTCGGAGGACGTCGACGCCGACGGTGTGCCGCCGGACGCCAGCATGTCCAGGGATATCTGCCACCAGTCGCGTACGATTTGCGGGGAGACGCCAAGCTTCCCGTCCTGTGTGTACAGGTCCTCGCCGCGCTGGCGGGCGAAGATCTGCAGGCTGGTCTCGTTGTAGCCCTTTTCCTCGGCGCCGTAGACGCCCTTCGGGGAGTCCTTGGTGAGCTGGGCGGCGATCCGCTGGTAGTCCTCCCAGGTCCACGTCTCGTCGTCGGGCATCTTCGCCCCCGCCTCGTCGAAGGCTTCGGGGTCGGCCACCATCGTGTACGCGTTGATCCCGGCGGGCAGCGCGTACAGCGTGCCCTCGACCTCGCCCGTGCTTACCACCTGCGGGGCGATGTCTCCCGTCTCGACGCCGGACAGGTCGAGCAGCGCACCACGGTCGGCGTAGTCGCGCAGGTAGTCCCAGTCCATCTGGATGACGTCCGGTGCGTCGTTACCGGCTACCTGGGTGCCCAGCTTGTCCCAGTAGCCCTCCCAGGTGTTGAACTCCCCCTCGATGTCGATGTTGGGGTGGCTCTGCTCGAAGCGCTTGATCACCTTCTGGGTGAGCTCGTGCCGGGTGTCGCTTCCCCACCAGGCGAAACGCAGCTTCACCTTGCCGCCCTCGGACTCGCCGCCGCCCGAACCGCAGGCACCCACGAGCCCGGCTACCAACGCGGGCAGCACGATAAACGCGGCCGCGCGCAGTCTGTTTCTGTGCACGACGCTCCTCCTTTATCTTTATCTCAGTCCTGTGGTGGCGATGCCGCGGACCAGATATTTCTGGCCGGCGAGAAAGAACCCGAAGATCGGTCCGAGGGACAGCATCGACATCGCGAACAGCGCGCCCCACGAGGACCGTCCGGTCGAATCCAGGAACGCGCGCAGCGCAATCGGCGCCGTGTACGTGTCCGGGTTGGTGAGAAATATCAACTGGCTGAAGAAGTCGTTCCAGGTCCAGATGAACGTGAAGATCGCCGTGGTCGCCAGCGCCGGCATGCACAGCGGAATGATGATCCGCCAGAACGTGCGGAAGTATCCGCATCCGTCGATGGCGGCGGCGTCGTCCAGCTCCCGGGGCAGGCTGCGGATGAACTGCACCATCAGAAAGATGAAGAACGCGTCGGTCGCCAGGAACTTCGGCACGATCAGCGGGTAGAAGGTGTTGACCCAGCCCAGGTTGGAGAACAGGACGTACTGCGGCACGATCACCGCGTGCAGCGGCAGCATGATCGAGCCCAGCATGATCGCGAACCACAGTCTCCGCAGCGGGAACCGCAGGCGCGCGAAGGCGTACGCGGCCAGCGAGCAGGCCGTAAGGTTGCCGATCACCGCGCCCGCCGTCACGATCGCCGAGTTCAGGAAGTAGTGGCTGAACGGGCGCTCGAGGGCGTTCCAGCCGCGGATGTAGTTGTCGAAGATGATCCTGCGTGGCAGCAGGCTGGGGTCGGCGAAGATGAGGTCGGCCGGCTTGAACGAGCTCGACAGCATCCACAGCAGCGGATAGAGCATGACGAGCCCGAAACCGATCAGGCCAAGATGAATCAGCAGCCGGCGCGGCCGATTGGCTCTCGCACGTGCGTGGGTAACCGTCGTCTTATTCATCGGAATAGAACACCCAGTACCTGGAGGCGAGGAAGTTTGCCGCGGTAAGGCCAGCGATGATCATCAGGAGGAACCACGCCATCGCCGACGCGTAGCCCATGTCGAACGATTCGAATCCACGCATGTACAGGTAAAGCGTGTAGAAGAGGGTCGAGTCGGCCGGTCCGCCGGTGCCGTTGCTGACCACGTACGCCTGGGTGAATGTCTGGAACGAGTTGATCATCTGCAGTACGAGGTTGAAGAAGATGATCGGCGTGAGCAGCGGGATGGTGATCCGGAGGAACCTCGTCAGCGGGCCGGCGCCGTCGACCGCGGCGGCCTCGTAGTACATCCGCGGAATCTGCCGCAGTCCGGCCAGGAAGATGATCATGGGCGCGCCGAACGTCCACACGTTCAGCGTGATGAGCGTGCCCAGGGCGTAGTCCGGATGCGCGACCCACCCGGTCCCCTGCACGCCGACGAGGGAGAGCACCTGGTTGACCAGGCCCTCCGTGCCGAAGATCTGCCTCCACAGGATGGCGACGGCCACGCTCGACCCCAGCAGCGAGGGCAGGTAGTACACCGAGCGGTAGATCGGCAGCCCGCGCACGCCCCTGTCCAGGAGCAGGGCGAGCAGCAGGGCGAACGCCAGCTGCAGCGGCACCGACACGAACACGTAGATGAAGGTCACCTTGACGGCCCGGATGAAGCGGGGATCGGCGAGCATGTCCCGGTAGTTGTCCAGGCCTATCCATTCCGGGGGCGCGAGCAGGCTGTAGTCGGTGAACGAGAGGTACAGCGAGGCCAGAATCGGCCCGGCCGTGATGAAGATCAGGCCCAGGAACCAGGGCGCGAGGAACAGGTAGGCGGCGAGCGCTTCTCGTCTGTCGCGATGGCCGGGTCGGCGGCCATCGGCGGACGGAGGCGTCGCCTGCTCCGTCGCCGGTGCCCCTTTCTGGCTGTCCCGGGTCGACCGAGCCGTCTCGACGGTCATGGGCGCTCCGCTCGGCGGTGGTGAGACAGGTGGGTAAGCGCTTTCTACAATCGCTTGCAGAAATCAGTCAAGGGTGTATCCGGGGTTCCGCAGCTGATGTAGTGGGATAGTCCGCGAGTTCGCGGGTTGACGTGCGGGAACGTGCCGTTGGCTGTTGTGACGGCGTGTATCTAGGGGTTGGGGTTCGCTTTGGTCAGTGGCTCGCTGGGCTGAGCTGG
>WHSR01000155.1 GCA_009379995.1 Streptosporangiales bacterium | reverse complement strand
GGGCCCCCCGATCCCTGGCCCGCCGCTCCAGCTCCACCCGGTCGCTATCCGACACCGTCAGCACCCGTACGCGATTCGGCATACACCATTATCGCGCACAAGAAACAAAAACTAAAGAAAAACATACGTCACGACACTAGGGGATGCGGGGCGACCACCAGATGCCGACGCCGGCGGCGCCGAGGGCGAACAGCAGCGCCCAGCCGACGAAGCGTGTGGTGATCTCCCGGTTGGTCCACCGATGGCCGAGCGAGCTGCCGATGTCCCGGTAGACGTTGCTGAGCTCCTGGAGGGATTCGGCGTCGTACGCCTGGCCGCCGGTGCTCTCGGCGAGGTCGCGAAGGGACTGCCTGTCCACCCGAACGGGCTGAGTTACGGGACGGGCGCCCGGGCTCGGCGTCTGGGTGATCGTGCCGTACGGTGTGCCGAACGCGATGGTGAACACCTGCACCTTGGCCTGTCTGGCGGCCTGGACCGCGTCCTCTACGGTGCGGCGGCTGTCCTGGTCCTCGCCGTCGGACAACAGCACGATGCGGGCCGGGGGCGGATCGGTTCTGGCCCGGGCGTCGAAGCCGCGGATGGACTGCAGGCAGGTGAAGATCGCGTCGGCGATCGCTGTTCCGCCCTCGGCCTTCAACCCGTCGATCGAGGTGACCACGGCCGGGTGGTCCTTGGTCGGCGAGGAGACCACGCTGGTGACGTGCGAGAACGACACCAGACCGACGTTGAACCGCTCCGGAAGGTCCTGGACGAACTTCTTCGCCGCCGACCGCTCCGCCTCGAACCGGCTGGGCGGTACGTCCCCGGCCGCCATGGAGCCCGAGACGTCGAGGGCGACCATGATGGTCGCGCGCTCTCGCGGCACCTTCACCTTGGTGGCCGGGCGGGCGAACCCCGACACCAGCAGCACGAGTGTGACCAGGAGCAAAACCGCCGAGACGTGCCGGCGCCAGCCCGGCCGCCGCGGTGCCACCTGGTTGAGCAGGGAGAGGTTGGTGAAGCGCATCGCGTACCGCTTGCGGCGGCCTTGGAGCACCAGGTAGGCGACGACGAGTGCGAGGACGAGGAGGAGCAGCCACAGCCGTGTCGGCGCCAGGAAGGTCATGCGCTGACCCCTCCCACCGGTCGGCCCAGCCGGTGCGCCACCCGGCGCTGCTGGAGCACCCACCGCGCGATGTCGTCCACCCAGTCCCGGTCGGTGCGCAGCACGAGGTGCTGGGCGCCGCAGCGCCGCAGTGCCCGGCGGGTGCCCTCGCGCTGTGCCCGCGCCGCGGCCGCGTACCGCTCGCGTACCCGTTTGGTGGGGTAGACGTCCTGGGCTTCACCCGTCTCCGGGTCGACGACGGTGACCAGCCCGACGTCCGGGAGCTCCAGCTCCCGCGGGTCGACGATCTCGACGGCCAAGACCTGGTGGCGCGTGGCGAGCTGGCGCATGGGCCGCTCCCAGTCCCGTACCGCCCCCGGATCCAGTTCGAGGTCCAGGAAGTCCGACACGATCACCCGCAGGCCGCGCTTGGGCTGGCTGCGGGACAGGCTGCTCACCGCGCCGGCGAGGATCGGGTCGGGCGCCTCGGCGGGGGTGCGGGGTACGTTCGCCAGCGAGTGCAGCAGCCCGTACAGAGCGGCTCGCCCGGAGCGCGCCGGCCATCGCCGGGTGGTGCCGTGCTCCAGGATGTACGCCCCGAAGCGGTCGCCGATGCGGGCGGTGAGGAAGCCGATGGCGGCCAGCGCGGCCACCGCGAGGTCGCGCTTTTCCATCCGTGCGGTGCCGAAATCCATGCTCGCCGAGAGATCGACCAGCGCCCACGTCTCCAGCTCCCGGTCGGCGACCAGGTCGCGGACGTGCGGGATGGTGGTGCGGGCCGTCACCGCCCAGTCCATGTGCCGGACGTCGTCCTCGCCGGGCAGATAGACCCGCGCCTCCGCGAGCTCGCTGCCCGGCCCCGGGAGCAGGCCCAGGTGGTCGCCGTGCAGCAGGCCCTCCAGCCGACGGACCACCTTCAGCTCCAGCCGCCGCAGCATGTTCTCCGGAGCGAGCTCGGCGACCTTCCCGGTACGTCGTCGCAGCCTCATCGTGCTTACCGACCGCCCCAGTGACCGTACGCCTGGCGCCAGACGACCCGCGGCGGCGGCACGACCGCGAGGATGCGGTCCACCACATGGGCCGGGTCGACGCCGTCGGCCAACGCGTCGAAGGTCAACACGATCCGGTGCGCCATGACGTCGCGCGCGACGTCCCGGACGTCCTCGGGGAGCACGAAGTCACGGCCCCGCACCAGCGCGAGGGCGCGTGCGGAGGTCACCAGCCCGAGGGTGGCCCGGGGGCTCGCGCCGATCTCGATAAGCTGGGTGAACTCCGGAACGCCGTACTCCGCGGGCCGCCGGGTGGCGAGCACGAGACGGACGATGTAGTCGGCGATGAGCTGGTGAACCGACACCTGCTCGGCCGCGCGCTGCAGGCTCACCAGCTTGTCCGGGTCGAGGACCCGCTGCGGGGACGGCGGGTCGACGCTCATCCGCTGCAGGATCTGGAGCTCCTCGTGGGCCTCCGGGTACACCACGTTGATCTTCATGAGGAACCGGTCGCGCTGCGCCTCGGGTAGCGGGTAGACGCCCTCGGACTCGATCGGATTCTGGGTGGCGACCACCACGAACGGCTTCGGCAGCCGGTGTGTCCGGCCGGCCAGCGATACCTGCTTCTCCGCCATGACCTCCAGCAGCGCCGACTGCACCTTCGCCGGAGCCCGGTTGACCTCGTCGGCCAGGACGAAGTTGGCGAAAACCGGGCCCAGTTCGATGTCGAACTGCTCGCTGGACGGTTTGTAGATACGGGTACCGACGATGTCGGAGGGCACGAGGTCCGGCGTGAACTGGATCCGTACGAAGCTTCCGCCGACCACCGTGGCGAGCGTGCCCACCGCGAGGCTCTTCGCGACGCCGGGCACCCCCTCGAGCAGGCAGTGGCCGCGCGCCACCAGCGCGACCAGCATGCGCTCCACCATGTGCTCCTGGCCCACGATGACGTGCTTGACCTCGGTGAGCGCCTGCTGCAGCAGTGCGGCCTCGCTCCCGGTGTCCCGGGCGGTGATCGTCATGTTCTCCCCGCGCACCCAATCTCTGCGCACTCCGTGCGGCTGACGCTATTCCACCAAACCAGCACCAGACCGCGCATCCCGAGCCCGTCTTCTTGCCGGTGTGCTTTCATGGACGAGCGTCCGCGAGGGGTGGCGTGGACATCCGGAAGGCGCCGCCCTGCCAAAGGCTGTGAAACGGGGACAGCACGCACCATGACGACGCCGCTCCAGTCCGGCGATCCGCCAACGCTGGGCCCTTTCCGCCTCCGCGGCAGGCTGGCGGAAGGGTCCGCGGGAGTCACCTACCTGGGCAGCGACGCGCAGGGCCGCGACGTCAGCGTGGCGGTGCTGACCCGCGGAGCCGCGGCCGATCCGGCCGCCCGGGACCGCTTCCGCGCCGCCATCACCAGCGGCTTGGGTGTGGACCGCGAGGGCCCCCCGGTGCTGGCCGCCGATGCGGAGGGGCCCGCCCCGTGGGTCGCCACCGCCTACCTCCCTCAGGAGGCGGGAGCGGAGCGCTTCCTCGACCCGGTGGCCATGACGGACGCAGCCTCCACGGCGATGGTCGGGGACGGGCGGGGCCCGGAGTTCGAGCCCCACTGGGCCGACGCCGCCGAGCCGGCCGTGCCCGCGCCGCCGCTGCCCGCCATGCCGCGGCCCGCCGGCGACGGCGTTCGTCCCGGCGTGCTCGTCTTCGGGGTCTTGGCGGGCGTGCTCGTCCTGGTCCTGAGCGTTTCCGGGTTCTCGCTCCTGCTGATGTCCCGGGAGTCGCCCGAGCCGCCGCGCCCGACGCCCGGGGGAACCTCGCCCGGGCAGACGCCGGCCACCCCGACCCCGACCCCGACCCCGACACCCGGCCAGACGGGCAGCGCCAGCCCGACGGCGGCGCCGGTACGGACCAGCGGTCCCAAGGTCGTTGGGGAGACCTGGAAGCCGGGTGAGGACACCTTCACCATGGACGACCTGAACGGGCTGGGCTTCTCCTTCCGCGTGCCCGGAGACTGGGGATGCATGCGGAGCAGCCGCGCCAAGCCACCAGACGTCCGGTGGGTCTGCGTCGACGAGAAGTGGCAGGGAGACGACGGCCCCGGCCTGCTGGTCCAGGTGAGCCCATGCGCGGCGCCGTGCGACCGCAAGCAACAGAAGCGGCTGCGGGGTCGGCTCGACGTCGACGGGGACTGGAAGCGCTCGGACGCCACCACCACCTACGCCGAGTGGAACGACGTGCAGAAGGGAACCCAGTTTTACAACCTCGCGATGAGCCATTTCTGGCACGCCGCCGGCAGCAGCCGGCTGAACTCGCAGGTTCTCGCGTACGCGTTCGGCCCGAAGAAGACCAAGGGCGAGCTGCAAAAGATCGTCAACGACATCAGGGCGAACGCCCGCTGAGCGCCTCCAGCGCGAGATCGACGTCGCGCTCGGTCGTGTAGAGGTGGAAGGACGCACGGACCCGCCCCGCGCGGACCGACGCCCGTACCCCGGCGGCGCGTAGCCGTTCCTGGGCTCCCGGCACGTCCACGTTGACGATCGCGCTGGCCCCTGGCTCCAGCCCGAGGCCGGCCCGGAACCGATTGGCGAGAGCCACGTTGTGCTCGCCCACCGCCTCGACACCCACCTGCCCGAGAAGCTCCAGGGCCGGTGCCGCGCCGACGAAGCAGAACCAGGCGGGGGAGACGTCGAACCGCCGGGCGGATGCGGCCAGCCGCAACGGCGGGCCGTAGTACGACTCGTGCACGTGCTCGCCGGCGTACCAGCCGGCCTGCAGCGGGCGCAGCCGGTCCCGGACGTCCGGGTGGATGTAGCAGAAGGCCACCCCGCGCGGTGCCATCAGCCACTTGTACGCGGCGCAGACGAACACGTCGACCCGGGTCGCGTCGAACGGCAGCCAGCCGCACGCCTGGGTGGCGTCGACGCACACCAGCGCGCCGTGGGCACGGGCGGCCGCGATCACCTCGTCGTACGGTGCGATCCGCCCGGTCGCCGACTGGACGAGGCTGAAGGCCACCAGGGTGGTGCGTTCGTCCACCGCGTCGGCCAGCGCGTCCGGCGGCACCGGCGCCACGGTGACCCCGCGGTCCTCGTGCACGAGCCAGGGAAACAGGTTCGAGGTGAACTCGATCTCCGGCACCACCACCCGGGCCCCCGCGGGCAGCGCAGCGGCGACGACCGACAGCAGGCCGGAGACCGTGCTGCCCACCGCCACGTCGTCGGCCTGGGCGTGAACGAGGTGCGCGAACGCCCGCCGGGCGCGGTGGGTGGACTCGTCCCAGCCGTGCCAGTTCGTACGGCCGTGCCGCCAGACGTCCAGTGCCGCCTGTAGCTCCTCCCAGGCCGGCCGCGGCGGCAGCCCGTAGCTCGCGGTGTCCAGCCAGCCCGGCTCCGGATCCCACAGCCCCCTCGCGACGCGAAGATCCATGGGTCCAGTCTCGCAGGGCCGCCGGAAACGACCCGTGGCTCCGTCGTCGACCCGCCGACCCCGCCGACCCGGCGACACGTGGCAGGCTGCGAGCGTGCACATCCTCGCCGGGCTCGCCGCCGTCGCCCTGCTGGCCTGGTGCTACCTGCTCGCCGCGCACGGTGGCTTCTGGCGGACCGACCAGCGGCTCCCGCCGGCCGCTGCCGTTCCCGGGTCCGCCCCCGGTCCGTGGCCCAGCGTCGTGGCGGTCGTACCTGCCCGCAACGAGGCGGAGGTACTGCCGGCCACGTTGCCGACGCTGCTCGGCCAGGATTACCCGGGGGAGTTCCGCGTCGTCCTGGTCGACGACGCCAGCGAGGACGGCACCGGCGAGGTGGCCCGCCGGCTCGCCGGTACGGCGGAGCGCCGTCCCGCCGTGGTACGCGGAAGCGACCCTCCGCCGGGATGGACGGGCAAGCTGTGGGCGCTCGGACGCGGGCTCGCCGCCCCGGGCGGGTCCGACTATCTCTTGTTCACCGACGCCGACATCGCGCACGCGCCCGGCACGCTCGCCGCGCTGGTGCGGGCAGCCGAGGACGACCGTCGCGACCTGGTGTCCCAGATGGCGCTGCTGCGCGCGGAGACGGCCGCGGAGCGCGCGCTGATCCCGGCGTTCGTGTACTTCTTCGCCAAGCTCTACCCGTTCCGCCGGGTGAACCGTCCGGGCGCCCGCACCGCGGCCGCTGCCGGCGGCTGTGTGCTGGTGCGACGCCGGGCCCTCGAGGCCGCGGGCGGCCTCGACCGCATCCGGGGGGCGCTCATCGACGACGTAGCACTCGGCCGTCTCATCAAGCGCGCCGGCGGCCGCCGTACCTGGCTCGGGCTGAGCACGTCGGTCGTGAGCCGCCGTGCCTACCCGCGCCTCGCCGACGTCTGGGGGATGGTGGCGCGCTCCGCCTACACCCAGCTCGGGCACTCGCCGGCGCTGCTCGCCGGAACCGTGGTGGGGTTGCTCCTGCTCTACGCCGTGCCGCCCGTCGCGTCAGCCGCCGGCCTGGTCGGCGTCGCGCTCGGCGCGGTCGGCGCGGATGGCGCGGCCGTCTGGTCGGCAGGGCTGGGGCTCGCCGCGTGGGGGATCATGTCGGCGACGTACGTGCCGATGCTGCTGCTGTACCGGCTGTCCCCGGCGCGGGCGCCGACGCTGCCCGCCGTCGCGGTGCTGTACCTCGCGATGACCGTCGACTCCGCCCGGCGTCACCGGCGCGGCCGCGGCGGCGCCTGGAAGGGCCGGACGCTTGTCAGCCCCAGGTGACCGCTGGATGTACATTCAGCGGTGCCCCTAAGTCCGTTGGTGTCGGTGGCCTACCCTCGGGCCATGGACTTGGTCTTGATTCCCGGTCTCTGGCTCGACGGCTCGTCGTGGGACGAGGTCGTTCCCGCCCTCGAGCAGGCGGGGCACCGCACGCACGCGCTTACGCTGCCTGGCATGGAGTCGAAAGACGCCGACCGCTCCGAGATCACCCTGCGCGACCACGTCGACGCGGTCGTCGAGGTAATCGACTCCTTCGACCCGGCCGACGGCAAGGTCGTGCTCGTCGGACACTCCGGTGGCGGCGCGATCGCCCATGCCGCGGTCGACGCGCGGCCCGACCGTGTCGCCCGCGTGGTCTACGTCGACAGCGAACCCCTCGGCGAGGGCGGGGTGATCAACGACCAGTTGCCGGTCGAGAACGGCGAGGTTCCGCTGCAGGATTGGTCGCTCTTCGAGGAGGAAGACCTCGTCGACCTCGACGACGAGCTGCGTGCGGCCTTCCGCGAGCGTGCGATCCCGTCGCCCGCCCACGTCACGAGCGACCCGCAGCAGCTCTTTGACGAGCGTCGCTACGACGTGCCCGTCACCGTCATCGCGTGCGAATTCCCGAGCGCGATGCTCCGGGAGTGGATGGAGCAGGGGCATCCGGACGCGCAGGAACTCGCGAAGATCCGCGACGTCGACTACATCGACCTGCCCACGGGCCACTGGCCGCAGTTCACCCGGCCCAAGGAGCTCGGGCGGGCGATCCTCGCGAGCATCGGCCCTACCTGATTGCCCGGCTCGCGAGCGCGCTCGCGACCGAATCCCCCTGAGTCGAACTCATGTTCGACTCCATTGCTGGTCCTGCCACGCGGGGTCCAGCGGGGTGTGCGCGACATGGTTGGTGTAGTTCGACAGCGTCTTCATGCCGACCCCGAGGATGACGTCGAGGACGTTGCGGCGGGTGTAACCGGCGTTCAGGAAGGCGTCGATCTCGGTGTCGTCCGCCCAGCCCTGTTTGGTGACCATGGTCTGGGTGAGTCGGCGTGCGGCCTCCAACCTGGCGTCGGCCAGGGGGCGGCCGGCGCGCAACGCGAGCGTGGAGTGGCCGGCCACACAGTACCCGCAGTTGTTCTCGACGCTTGCGGTGATCAACACGACCTGTTTGGCTTCTTTGGACAGAGACGACTTGCCGAACAGTTCCGCGAGCGCGTTGTAGCCGGCGAGCAGCTCGGGGGATTCGGCCATCACCCCGTTGAGCGTGGTCACGAAGCCCATCCGCCGCTTGGCGGCCTCAACGTAGGGCCGGGCCGCCACGCTGTCACACTCCCTCGTCGCGTTCCGTCACAGCAGTAGCGAACCAGACCCAGCCGACGTGGCCACCGGGAGGTGACCCACGTGAGCCTCGCTCTGCGCAACCTCCTGTTCACCGTCGTCGTGCCGGGTTCGGGGGGCGTCCTGGTCCCTTGGCTGCTGCTGCTGACCCGCAGCGGCGCCACACCCGCTCCGAGGGCGTGGTACGCGGCCTTGGTCATCGCGGCCGGCGTGGTCCTTTACCTCGCGTGCGTCCGTGTGTTCGCGGTCGCCGGCAGGGGGACACCGGGGCCGTGGGACCCGCCGCAGCGGCTCGTCGCCATCGGTCCGTACCGCTGGGTGCGCAACCCCATATACCTCGCGGCGCTCCTCGTCGTCCTGGGCGAGGCCTGGTTGTTCCTGTCGCTGTTGCTCCTGGAGTACGCGGCCGCGGCGGCGATCTTCTTTCACCTGCTGGTGATCGGCTACGAGGAGCCGAAGCTCCGCCGGACCTTCGGCGAGACGTACGTGGAGTACTCGCGGACGGTCCCGCGCTGGATCCCGCGGCGCCCAAAGAGGGCAACTGGTTAGTCCTTCCCATGTCACCAGACGGCCGGGCTGTCTCGTCTCGGGTCTCAGAGACAGACTCTGGAATCAGGAAGGTGATGGTCATGCGGGTGTTCGTGGCAGGCGGGACCGGGGCCATGGGGCGGCGGCTGGTGCCGCAGCTCGTCGCCCGGGGCCACCAGGTGACGGCGACGACGACGAGCGCGGCCAAGCTGGGCATGCTGAAGCAGCTGGGCGCAGAGGGCGTCGTGATGGACGGGCTGGATGCGATGTCGGTCGGTGAGGCGGTGGCCGCGGCCCGGCCGGACGCGATCGTGCACCAGATGACGGGACTCTCCCTCGCGCACGCCGGCAAGCCCGACTTCAGGCACCCCGAACGGTTCGGCGCCCTCGCGAACCGGCTGCGCACCGAGGGGACGGACCACCTGCTGGCCGCCGCCGAGGCGACCGGCGTATCCCACGTCGTTGCCCAGAGCCTCGCCAACTGGCCCGCAAACCGCGAGGCCGGATTGGTGACCGAGGAGGAGCCGCTGCCGCCCGAGCAGCTGCCGGCGAAGTTCCGCATCATGGTGGAGCCGATCCACCACATCGAGGACGTGGTCGTCAAGGCCGGCGGCGCGGCACTGCGATACGGCGGGTTCTACGGTCCCGGCGGCGGCATCGAGGATCAGATCGAGCTCGTGCGCAAGCGCAGGCTCCCGATCATCGGGGGTGGCGCCGGCTACTTCTCGTGGGTGCATCTCGACGACGCGGCGAGCGCTACTGGTCTGTAAGAACGTTGGTTTTAGTCTTCGCGCGGCGGATGCTGGCGAGGATCTCGTCGGCGTGTTTGGTCCAGGTGAAGGGCCGTGGGTGGTTGTTCCAGCCGTCGATGAACGCGCCGATGGCGGCGGTCAGCTCGCG
>WHSR01000151.1 GCA_009379995.1 Streptosporangiales bacterium | reverse complement strand
GCCAGCCGGCGGGTGGCAACCGCACCGGCGGGCCAGCACAGCCGGTCCCGCCAAAGGCCCGGCCGGCCGGACACCACCGGACAGCAGCCCCACCTGCTATCGCCCCGGGAACCGGCCCAATTCAGCAGGCTCCTAGAGCCGGAACAGCGCCTGTGCGTTACCGGTCAGGATCTTGTCCCGGTCCTCGTCGCCGAGCCAGGAGATGGCCCGCAGATGGCCGGGTACGTCGTCGTACCAGCGCCCGGTCGTCGGGTCCTTGGCCGATCCGACGCCGGGCTTCTCGGTGCCGAGGAGCACCCGGTCGGCGCCGACCGCCCTGATGAGAAGCTCCACCGCGTCCTGGGTGTAGAGGGTGCAGTCGAACCAGAGCTGGCGCAGCCGGTCGAGGAAGGGGCTGGCGCCCTGCCGTTCCGCAGTGGACTGAAAACGTCCGACCTGGTACGGCACGGCGCCGCCGCCGTGCGGCACGATGATCTTGAGCGTCGGGAAGTCCCGGAAGACATCGCTGGACAGCAGGCTGATGATGGCGATGGTCTCCTCGGCGACGAAGTGGACGCTGTAGCTTTCCCGGGCGGGCGCCCGGCAGCCGGCGGAGTGGATCATGGCCGGGACGTCGAGCTCGCAAAGGGCTTCGTAGACGGGGTACCAGTACCGGTCGCCGAGGGCGGGCGGCACCTTCGTCCCCTCGTACGGGTCGGGGTTGAGCAGGCATCCGACGAAGCCGAGCTCCTGGACGCAGCGGCGGAGCTCCTTGGTCCACTGGGCCGGGTCGCGGTCCGGGCTTTGCGGCAGGCCGGCGACACCGCGGAACCGGTCGGGCATGACCGAGCAGACCTGGGCGATGACGTCGTTGGTGGCCTCGCAGAACCACTCGACGATGGTCGGTGGATCCTCGCTGTGCATCGACTGGAACGGCCGCGGCGAGGTCAGCTGCAGGTCGATACCGACCTCGTCGAGTTGGTCGAGATGGGACATCCCGCCGAGCGGCTTCAGCGGCGCCTGCAGCGCCTCCCGGATCTGGTCGTCGGTGAAGGACAGGCGCCCCCGGCCGTGGCTCCCCCGGGACGCCAGCAACTCCGCCTTGTAGGCGTAAAGACCCATGGGCGCGGTCACGTGGCCGTGTACGTCGATGATCACTGCAGCCTCTCCTTCCAACAGTCCCTCTCTGGCCGTGATCTTGCAGAAATTTCAAGACCGGTCTTGAAATTTCTGCAAGATCACGGCCAAGGGGGGGTGCACGGGACAAACCCCTAGTCGTCGGGGCCGGAGCCGTCGACGTACTCGACCCCCAGCTCACGGGCGACAGCCCGCAGGTCGTTGATGTCCGCGCTGAGCTCGCCGCCGACGAGCCGTTCCCGCATCGCGTGCTCGCGCTCGACGCGGGCCCGGCAGCGCTTGGCCACCTCGGGCGCCAGCTCGGCGGGAACGCACACCACCCCGTCGTCGTCCGCGACGACTACCGCGCCGGGCTGGACGAGCTGGCCTCCGCACACGACCGGGACGTTCACCCATCCGGCCGCCCTCTTCGTCGTGCCCTGGGCGGAGACGGCGCGGGACCACACCGGGAAGTCCATCCTGCGCAGCTCGGCCACGTCGCGCACCCCGGCGTCGACGACGACGCCACGGACGCCGTGGGCCCGCAGCGAGGTGGCGATGAGCTCGCCTACCAGACCGTCGGTGCACTCCGAGGCGAGCGCGACCACCAGCACGTCCCCGGGTCGGCACAACTCGATGGCCAGATGGATCATCAAGTTGTCGCCGGCCGGACACAGGACGGTGACCGCCGTGCCTGCTACCCGGGCGCCCGGGTAGATGGGCCGAAGGTTGGGCGCCAGCAGACCGGTCCGCCACGCCGCCTCGTGCACGGTGGCCGCACCGGCCTTGCTGAGCTCCTCGACCAGAGCGCTGTCCGCGCGGACGATGTGGCGTACGACCGCCGGCCCGCCCGTCACGCGACCTCGCCAGCCGCGTCGGTTACCAGCATGGAACCACTGTCTACTGCCATAGCCACTGCCACTCCGCGAGCCTATAGACCATCAGATGATTGCTCAATATATTGTCATCCATCGGTCGTGCGAATGTCACGCATCGGGTCACACGAGGTAGAGGCGGTCATGGCAGAGATCGTGATGGGTGTCGGATCGTCGCACGGCCCCATGTTGAGCACGCCCCCGGACAAGTGGGGGATGCGGGCCGACGTGGACCGGCGGAACGATCAGCTGTGGTACCGCGGTCGGACGTACTCCTTCCAGCAGCTTCTGGCGGAACGTGGCGGTCCGGAGGCGTTCGCCGCCCAGATCGAGCCGGAGGTGCGGCGGGAGCGGTACGCCCGATGCATGGACGCGATAGCCGCCATGGGCGCGGCCGTCGAGGACGTGGCCCCCGACGTCCTGGTGATCGTGACAGACGATCAGCGGGAGATGTTCGGCCGCGACCTGCAGCCCAGCCTCGGCATCTACATCGGCGACCAGGTGGAGCACCAGCCGATGAGCGACGAGGAGGTCGCACACCTGCCACCCAGCATCGCCGTCGCACACAAGGGGTTCACCCCGCCGGAGCCGGTCAGCTGGTCGTGCGCCAGCGATCTGGCCCGGCACATCGTCGACGCCGTACGGGACCGCTTCGACCTGGCCATCTCCGAGGAGCTGCCGGCCGGGACGCACGGCAACCACGCGGTACCGCACGGCTACGGATTCATCTTCCAGACGGTCCTGCGCCGGCGGATCCCGGTCATCCCGATCTTCCTGAACAGCTTCTACCCGCCCAACCAGCCCAGCGCGGCACGGTGCGTCGCCTTCGGCGCCGCGCTGCGGGAGGCCATCGAGGGCTTCCCCGAGGGCCGGCGCGTCGCCGTGCTCGCCTCCGGCGGGCTCACCCACTTCGTCATCGAAGAGGACTTCGATGACGCATTCCTCAAGGCGCTGGAGAACGAGGACCTGGACTACGTCCGCTCGATCCCCGACGAACGGCTGCAGTCGGGCACCTCGGAGATGCGCAACTGGTTCGTCGTCGCCGGCGCCCTCCTGGGCAGCGGGCTGCGGTTCGAGGTGATCGACTACGTCCCGTGTTACCGATCGGAGGCAGGAACCGGCAGCGCCATGGGGTTCGCCACCTGGCGGTGACGCGTACGGCACCAGGCGCCACGGCACTACGGCACCACTCGGGGGACATGAACCCATGACCACCGCCTCGCCCTCGGCAGCACCCTCGGCAGCGCCCCCTGCGCGCTCCGCGACCGCGACGCGGGGCTGGTCCGGCCGGGCGCCCAATCCGATGGTCGTGGCGCTCGTGCTGGTCGCCGCGTTCCTGTTCCTCTTTCCGGTGGTCATGTTCGTCGTCGGGGCGTTCCGTACCGCGGCCCCCGGCCTGCCGGGTTCGTGGTCGGTGCGGGGCTTCGTCGACGCCTACACCTCGCCGACCATGTGGCCCACCCTGCGCAACTCGGTGGTCCTTTCGACCTCCGTCCTGATCATCGCCACGTCGGCGGGTCTGTTCTTCGCCTGGGTGGTGGCCCGTACGACGACGCCGCTGCGCCGGCTGGTCACGCCGATGATGGTCCTCGTCTTCGCGATCCCGCCGCTGTTCTTCGCGCTGAGCTGGAGCATGCTCGCCAACGACCCCGCGGGAATGATCAACAAGGCATGGATGGCGCTGGGCGGCGGAGGCGCCATCATCAACGTCCAGTCGTGGTACGGGCTGATCGGGACCTCGGCGATGAAGGCGACGGCCGCGGCGTACCTGCTGCTGCTCGGCCCGGTCATGGCGATCGACAGGGCCCTCGAGGAGGCGTCCCTGATGTCCGGCGCCGGGCGTCTGCGGACCCTCGTGCGGGTGAGTGTGCCCAGTCTCGGGCCGGCCCTGACCGGCCCGATGATCCTCGGCTTCGTGGTAGGCATCGGCATGCTGGACATGCCCCTGGTCCTGGGGCTGCCGGCCGGCATCCGGGTGTTCCCGACCGAGATCTACAACTACATCGCCAACTCGACGCCGGCCAAGTACGCCCAGGCGAACGCGCTCGGCCTGCTGCTCATCGCCATCGTCGTGGTTCTCGTACTGGTGCAGCGCCGGGTGCTGTCCGGCCGGAGCTTCGCGACGGTGGTCGGCAAGTCGTACCGCGCCGATCCGGCCGACATCGGCTGGCGTAAGTACCCCTGCGCGGCCGCCATCCTGGCATTCGGCGCGCTGGCGCTGATTCTGCCGCTGGCGCAGCTCGTGGTCGGCTCGCTGCAGCCGTACTTCGGGGTGTACGGCAGGTGGACCCTCGCCAACTACCAGACCGTCTGGTACGACCCCGCGAGTTTCTCCGCGTTCCAGCGGACCATCGTCGTCGGCGTGCTCAGCGGCCTGGTGGCGAGCGGCTTCGCCTTCGCCGCGGCGTACGTCGCCCGAGCCCACCGAACCCCACTGGCCCGGGCGCCCATGGGCTTCACCTGGCTGCTGTGGGGTGTGCCGGGCGTGACCCTCGGCCTGGCGATGGTGTGGGCCTACCTGTCGGTTCCGGGGCTACGGAGCCTCTACGCCACCGTCTGGATCGTCGCCATCGCGCTCATCGTGCTGGTGACGCCGATCGCGGCACGGCTCGGTGAGGGCTCCATCGCGCAGCTCGGCGCCGAGCTGGAGGAGTCCGCCCGGGTCGCCGGGGCCGGCTCGGTGCGTACGTTCCTCGACATCGTCCTGCGGCTGGTGCTGCCGACCTTCCTGCTGTCCTGGTTCGTCACGGGCGTGCTGGCGGCCGGCAACCTGGACGTCCCGATCCTGATGTCGTCCCCGAACAACCGCACGGTACCGCTGATGATCTACGAGCTCTACAGCAACAGCAGCCTGGCCGAGGCGGCGGCGCTCTTCTGCATCCTGCTCGGCGTCATCGCCGCGGGCGGGATCATCATCTCGATCGTCAGCATGGCCATCCGCCGAAAAGAGGTGAGGACAGCGTGGGCGAGATCGTCATCAAGGGCCTGACCAAACGGTACGGCCCGGTGACCGCGGTCGAGGACCTCGACCTCGATGTGGAGTCCGCGGAGTTCGTCACCCTGCTCGGGCCGAGCGGGTGTGGAAAGACGACGACGCTGCGCTGCATCGCCGGTCTGGAGAAGCCGGACGCCGGGGAGATCGTGATCGACGGTCGCACGGTCGTCTCGGCCGAGAAGGGCATCTTCGTACCGCCCGAGAAACGTGACGTCGGGATGGTGTTCCAGAGCTACGCGCTGTGGCCGCACATGTCGGTGTTCGCCAACGTCGCCTACCCGCTGCGGATGCGCAGGGTGCCCCGGCGCGAGGTGCGGCCGTCGGTGATGGAGGCTCTGGGCACCGTGGGCCTGGCCGACTACGCCGGACGGCCCGCGACCATGCTCTCCGGCGGGCAGCAGCAGCGGGTAGCGCTGGCCCGGGCGCTCGTCGCCCGTCCCCGTGTCCTGCTGTTCGACGAACCCCTGTCCAACCTGGACGCCCGGTTGCGCGCCAACATGCGGACCGAGCTGCGCTCGTTGCGCACCCGTATCCAGGCGACCTCCGTCTACGTCACCCACGACCAGGTGGAGGCGCTCACCCTGTCCGACCGGATAGTGGTGATGTCCGAGGGCCGGGCCCACCAGACGGGCCGGCCGCAGGAGATCTATGTGCGGCCGCGGACCCGCTTCGTCGCCGACTTCCTGGGCTTCGACAACGTCTTCGACGGGAGGGTCGTCGGCGTTCGGGACGGTTGGTACGACATCGAGCTCAAGATCGGAACGCCCGCCAAGCGCGGCGACGCCGGCCCGGTGATCGCCGCCCCGGCGCGTACCGAGCCCCCGCTGGAGGTCGGCGCGGCCGTCTGGCTCGCCGTACGCAGCAGCGGGCTGTCCCCGGCGTACCCGGATGGCAGCCCGGTTGGCGGCAAGGGCGGCGGTGCCAACGGGCGGCGCGCGATCACGGGAGCCGTCGTCGCCCGGATGTACCTCGGCGAGGACGTCGAGTACGCGGTCGACGTCGACGGCCACCGGCTCATCGTGCGTGACCGCGCCGATCCGGGTGATCCGGGTGATCCGGGTGATCCGCAGAAGGACGATCTGCAGTTCGCCGAGGGCAGCGAGATGCGGATCGAGATCGACCCACGGCGGACGGCCGTGTTCGAGCGTACGTCGCAGCCGAGCGGCGTCGCTGACCCCGACTCACTCACTCTCACGAGATAGGAACCATCGTGGCCAGGTTGTCCAGAAGAAGCTTCCTGCTGGCGACGGGCGTTACGGCGGGCCTGGCGGCGACCGGATGCGGCGGCGGCAGCGGCCGCAGCCCCGCAGCCGGCGCACGCCCCAAGCTCAGCGAGGACACGACTGCCGCCTTCGGCGGCGAGGATGTCGCGCAGGCGATCCAGGAGCTCTACGAGAACGCACGGGCGAACGGGGAACGGGAAATCGTCCTCTACGGGGCAACGGCGGAGGCGAAGAAGCCGGTCTTCGACACCTTCACCCAGCGCTTCCCGGAGATCAAGATCGTCGGCCAGGAGATGTTCGGCCCCCAGCTCGTGGCGCGTATCAACCAGGAGGTGGCGTCCGGCAAGCACATCGGGGACATCAGCGCCACCGGCAGCACCACCACGCTCCTCTTCTACGAGCGCGGCTACTTCGAAAAGTGGAGCCCCGTCAACGCCGGACCGGTCGATCCGACGTACGTCGGGCCCGAGAAGACGTTCATCGCTGACACCCTCAGCCCGTTCACGATCATCTACAACACCCAGCGGATCCCGCCCGCGCAGGCACCCAAGGGCTGGGAGGACCTGCTGGACCCGAAGTACAAGGGCAAGATCGTGATGGCCGACCCCACCATCAGCGGGCCGGGTGTGGACGTCTTCGCCCACATGATCTACGACGGCCGGTTCACCCGAGACTACGTCGAGAGGTTCGCCGCGCAGAAGCCGCAACTGTCCCCGAGCGCCGCCGTCTTCGAGTCCTCGGTCGTGACGGGGAGCAAGTGGATCGGCTGGCCGGACAGCTACCTCGCCGCGGCCCAGGCGAAGGCGAAGGGCGCACCGATCGGCATCGTCTTTCCGCAGAGCGACGGCAACTACCTCGGGCCCACCTACTCCGCCGTGCTGAAGAACGCCCCCCATCCCAACGCGGCCAAGCTGCTCATCACCTGGGAGCTGACACCCGAGGGCACGGGCGTGCTCGCGGCGAACAACCTGTACTCGGCGGTCAAGGGGGCCAAGCCGCCCGCCAGCCTGCCTCCCCTGGACCAGATCGACCGCTTCAAGGAGTTCCCGCTGGACGAGGCGCAGAACCAGATCGACAAGAACATCGCCCTCGCCAAGGAGGGAGAGGGAGGGGTCGATCCCGCCAGGCGTTCAGCCCGCCCTCCAGGACGGCGACGTCGAAGCCCTTCGCCCTCAGCTGCAGCGCCGCCCGGGCGCTGGTCTCCTCGCCGGGTCAAGTGCAGTAGAGCACCACGGGATGGTGGTGGAGTTGACGGGCGCCCCAGTCGCGGACCTCGTCGGGCAGAACGTGCGTACTGCCGGGGATGCCGTCGGGGTCGGCCGCCAGGGCCGATCGGGTGCGTACGTCGAGCACGGTGGGCGGGCTCGGGCCGGCGAGCTGCCGGGTCAGCTCGTCGGCGCTCACCCGCGGGACGACGGCGGGGTCGTCGCTCGTGAACAGCCCCGAGGCGGATCTTGCCCGTTCCTCGTGGGTGGTGTGCCGGGCGATGTAGCCGGCGTAGGCGCCGGTGAGCGGGGTAGCTGTCACGCCGTGTACGAGGACCGACGCGGTGACCACCACGCCCACGACGGCGAGCAGCCGCACGTCGCCGCCGCCCTCCCTGAGTACCAGCAGGGCGAACAGCAACGACGCCAGTCCACGGGGCCCGAACCAGGCGATGAACGCCCGGGCGGGCCAGCTCAGGTTCCGGCGGTGCGCGGTCAGCACCAGCCCGATCGAGGCCGGCCGGATGGCGAGCAGGACGAGTAGCGCCAGCATGACCGCGGGCAACAGCGAGATCTGCGTGAACGCCCCCGACAGCGCCGCGCCGAAGAACACGAACGCGGCGAGCATCGCCATCTCGCTGACCACCTGGCCGAAGTCCAGAAAACAGCTGCACAGGTCCGTGTTGAGGACCGCCACCGCGAAGCCGGCGGCGAAGGCCGCGAGGAAGCCGTCCCCGCCGACGGCCTCCCCGGCGACGTAGGAGAGCAGAACCAGCCCGACCCCGTACAGCGACTGGTACTCCTCGCGCACCCCGAACCGCGCGTCGGCGCGGCCCATCAGCTTCGCTCCGGCGCCGCCGATGGCGAACCCCACGGCCGGGCCGAGCACGAACATCTCGGTGAGCACCAGCGGCCAATTTGTGCCGCCCGGGTCGGCTGTCTTGATCGCCAGGAGCACCAACAGCGTGGGCAGCACCACCAGGTCGTTGGTGCCGGCCTCCACGCTGAGCGTGCGGCGAACTGGTTTGGGGATTCGGGTGTCGCGCAGCACGTCGCGCAACACCACCGGGTCGGTGGACGCGAGCACGGTACCCAGCAGCAGCGCGGTGACCACGTCGAGGTCGAGCAGCAGCATCCCGGCGACGGTGGTCAGCCCGATGACCAGCGCGGTACCCGGACCCAGCACCAGGGCGGGCACCCGCCACTCCCGGCGCAGCTCCTCGGTCTCCAGGTGCACGGCATCGAGGAACAACACCAGCGAGAGGGTGACCACGCCGATGGTCTCCAGGGCCGGGCCCTCCGCGTCGACGTTGAGCAGCCCGGCACCCCAGGGTCCCAGCGCGAAGCCCAACACCAAGAAGATGATCGGGAACGACAGCGGCGCCCGTTCCACCACCCCGGCGGCGAGCGAGGCCACGACCAAGACCACGGCGGTGAGGGTGAGCGCCGCAATCAGGTCGAGCTGCTCGGGCACGTCAACCCATCCCGTGGTCCTCGTCAAAGAGCCTGCTCGCCAGCCGCGCCCGTACGGTCATCGGGTCGACGAACGGCGACGGACCGGGCCAGGTCCGTTCGTCGATGACCGCCTCGATCAGACAGGGCGGCCCGATCTCGGACAGCGCCTTCGCCAGTTCCCCGGCGGACTCGGCCCGCCCGGTGCCGATCCCGCCGAGCGCATCGGCCACCGACGCCGCATTGAGCGTGACCGCCAGCTGTTGGCCGCCGGTGATCGAGTAGTACCCGTCCGCCAGCACCACTACTCGTAGGTTCGGCGGCCGGTACGCGGCGAAGGACCACAGGGCGGTCGCGCCCATCAGCAGGTCACCGTCGCCGAGGATCGCGACAATCTGGCTTTCCGGCCTGGCCTCCGCGAGCCCGAGCGCGCCGGGCAGGGCGCACCCCATCGCTCCCCCGAAGTACAGGTGCGGCGCGTCGTCGCTCACCAGCCGCAGCGCCGAGGTTGCCGTGCCCAGCGCCGACACGCATACCGCCTCGGGCAAGGTCTCCACCACGGCTCGTACGGCGTCAGCCATCCTCACGGCCGCCTCCGAGTTCCGGCTCCACCACCAGGACCGCGTTCTCCTGCGCCCCGAAGGCGAGGTCGAGCACGCCGCGGACGAACTCGCCGGCCTGGTCGTGACGCCGCAGCGAGATGCACTGCACTCCGATGGTCTCGAGCAGCCGCACAGCCGCTTTCCCCATGGGCACCTGCGACGGGTTCCGTTCGCCCAGGACGCCGCGCATCGACATGATGACCGGGATTCCGATCCGGTACGGGATCGCGAACGCCCCGTAGGCGTTGAGGCAGTTGCCGACGCCTGAGCACTGCATCAGCACGACCGGACGGCCGCCGCCGATTCGCTGGCCGCAGGCGTAGGCGATGCACTCCTCCTCGCGCGGCAGGGAACGCATCACCACGTTCCGGCACGCGAGGCCATCCAACAACCCGCTCAGCCGTTTGTCCGGAACGTAGGCGGCGACGGTGACGCCGGCCTCGACGAGCACGTCGGCGGCGTCCTCGTGCCAAACGGTCACAGGGCGGCGCCGAGGCCCGCCGGGACCTGGTCGCCGGACGTCAATGCCTCGATGACGCTGTGCAGATGCCGGCGGGCCGCCTCCTCGGCCGCCACCGCATCCCGCGCACAGATCGCCTCGATCAACTCCAGATGCTCACCTAGCGACACCCGCGGACGCCCCGGCAACATCGCGATACGAAACTGATGC
>WHSR01000147.1 GCA_009379995.1 Streptosporangiales bacterium | reverse complement strand
CCGGTCCGCCCTTGCCCGGCCAGCCGCCCATGCCGTACCCTCCTGGCCAGCCGTGGCCCGGCTACGGACCGCCGGCGGCGCCGCCACCCGGCGGCCCGCGCGGGCGTGGCCGGGTATGGCTGGTGATCGGCCTGGTGGCCGCGCTGATCGTGGTCGTCGGCGCCGGCGGGGGCGGTGCGTACTGGTGGTGGACGGGCGGCCCCAGCGAAGGCGGCATCCTGCTGGAGGGAGACGGCGCCCAGATCGCGAACAAGATCTTCGCGTCGGACCCGAACGCCAAGGGCGACGGCTCGGACCAGCAGCTGCTGGACGCCGCGGCGGTCGGTGAGACGGTCGTTGCGGTGGGGGTCGAGTACGGCTCCAACTTCTCCCGCCCGCTTTTCCTGGTGTCCGAGGACGCCGGCAAGACCTGGCAACTGGCCACGGTCACCGCGGCCGATGGTGGGGACGTCCCTCTGGACGAGCATCCCTCGTACGTCGTCGCCTCCGAGAACGGCTGGCTCGCCGTGGGTGGGGTGGGCTACGACAACGCCGTCTGGACGAGCCGCGACGGTAGGACGTGGATGCGGCAAAGTGACGCCAGCGCCCGCGCGTTCGGCGATAACGACCGTGTCAGCGACATCGCGCCGACGGCGTCCGGATTCGTCGCCGTGGGCTACACCTATCCCGGCGACGACTACTCGAGCCGGCGGCCGGTGCTGTGGAGGTCGGGCGACGGCGTCTCGTGGCAGCGGACCGGCACCGGCCGGCTCAACCTCCCGGACAAGGACGTGCCGGATTCCTTCGACCGGATCGCGGCCCGGGGCAACTCGGTCCTCGTCACCGGCAGGCTCCCCGATTCCGAGGACGCCGCGTGGCTGTCCGCCGACGGCGGCGGAACCTGGCGGCGGGTGTCGGTGCCGGAGGACGAGAACCTGTCGTCGCTGGGGGCCGTCGCCGCGACCGGCGAGGGGTTCCTGCTCCTCAAGAGAGGGTACGGCGACGACCTCAAACGTTACGCCGCCGTGCTGTCCTCCGCCGACGGCCGCCGCTGGACCGAGCTCGGCCGGATCGACGCCCCGTCCGCGGGCACCGGGTCCGGCTGGTCGGAGCTCGTGGCCGGCGACGGAGGTTACGCGGTAGTCCTCGGTGCCGGTTACGACCAGGGGTCGACCCTTTTCACCAGCCAGGATGGACGCTCCTGGCGGCCGGCCGGCACGCTTCCCGCGACCGGATCGGTCGTCTCCCGGGCGGGCCTCGCGATCGCCGGCACCAACACCGTCGTCGCCGGCTCGCAACCGGGTGGCGGCGACGACGACCCCGTCCTTGCCGTGGCCGCCGGCGGCGGGGACGCCGCCCGGGTCAACCTGAGAACCGTCCCGGACCTCATCCATTCCGACCACTCGTTGGCCGATCTCGCGACGGCCGGCGGTACGACGCTCGCCGTGGGCAGTACGAACGCGAACCCAGCGATCTGGGCCAGCGACTCCAGGGCGAGGTGGGCCCGCGCGGACGTTCCCGCGGCGGAGTCCGAGGCGGACGCCCGCGAGTCGCTGACGACCGTCGCGAACGGCGAGCGAGGCTGGCTGGCGGCGGGTAGCGCCTACCGCAGCGGCGTCTCGACCCGACCGCTCGTGCTCGTATCCGAGGACGGCCGGACGTGGCAGTCAGTGGGTTCCGACGAGGCCTTCCGGAAGGAGGAGGAAACGCCGCTCATGCCCTACGGCGCCGCCGCCGGCCCGGCCGGTTACGTGGTGGTGGGCATGGATACCGCGGAGGACTACGCCTACGAGTCGGCGGTCGCTTGGTACTCCAGCGACCTGCGGACGTGGCGGCGGTCCTCGGGTGCTGGCCTGACCGGCTCGGAGTCCGAGGGACGCCGGATGTCGGATGTCACCGCCGGCCCGTTCGGCTTCGTGGCCGTCGGAGGTGCCGAGGACCCGATGGCGCCCGAGGGGACGAACGGCCGTCCCGCGGTGTGGACGTCGCCGGACGGCGCGGAGTGGTCGATGCGGGCGCCGCCGTTGCCGAAAGGGGTCGAGTCCGCGGGCCTCGACCTGGTCGCGAGCAAGGGGAACACGATAGTCGCGATGGGTGCCGCCGAACCGACGGATGCGACCCCGGACCCGGGCGGGTCAACCGGCTCCACCTCCACCTCCACCTTCGCCTACGTCTCCGCCGACGGCGGCAAGACGTGGGCGCCGGCCCCCGCGCCCGGAGTCGGCAGCGGCGGAGGATCGCGGCAGGGGGCGGAGGAGAGCTTCGTCACCGATGTGGTCCCCTCCGCGGGGGGTTTCACGGCGGTCGGGGCCGTCGGATCGAGCGGCGGTCAGGACGTCGTGCTGTGGAGCTCGCCCGACGGCCGTTCCTGGGAGGGGCAGCAGCCCGAGGGGGTGGGCCTGTCCGGGCCGGGGGAGCAGATGATCACAGGTGTCACCCCGATCGGTGAGGAGCTCGTCGGCGTCGGGTACACCGCAGACCACCGCCAGCAGTACTCGACCCTATGGCGGACCGAACTGCCGTGACGCCGGGGGCCTCCCTCGTCCCGGTACGGCGGTACCGACCCGTCAGGGCATCGGGTACGGCTCCCGGGCCCGAGCCGGCCCTTGGACCGGACCCCGAACCGGCCAGGACGGCGGTGCGACGTACCGGGTGGATGCGTACGTGGCCTGGTCACGGATGCGATCAGGCGGCGGGGACGGAGGACCGGAGGAAGGGGGTGGCGGCATGGGCGCCGGTCCGGCTCGAGCGGCGAGCCACCATTGGTAGATGGTGTGGAACTTGGCGTCGAACTCGGGGTCGGGCTGCGCCCAGTTGTGCAGGGGAGCCCACGTGCGAAGGACCGAGCCGTCGGCCAGGTGCAGGGCCACGCGTCTGCTGCTGATGAAGTCTACGGCTGTGACGTCCCGGATCTCCGCCCACCGGATCGCTCGACTCCGCAGCCCTCGTACCACTATCTGGTGCGGGGCCAGCGCGACGCCGAACCGGCGGGACACTAAGAACCCGGTCGCCGCGGCCGCGGCGACGACGAGGGCGGCCACCGCGGTGAGCACACCGCCCGCGGCCAGCCGCAGCAACGCGACCCCCAGCCACAGGCCGCCGAGGACGAGCCAATAGAGACGCTGCCGGCTCTCCAGACGGAACTCGACGTGCGGCACGAGGCCGATCCTGCCACGCACCGTCCGGGCGTGCGCGCGGTTCCGGTTTTCCCCTCCTTGGTCGTGATCTTGCAGAAATTTCAAGATCTGTCTTGAAATTTCTGCAAGATCACGACCAAGGAGGAGGGGGACGTGTCAGCACGCCCCACTCGGTGAGCGTCTCGACCAGGCCGTGGCTGGTGGGAACGGACCGCAGTTCGTCCTCGCTCATCCAGCGCACCGCGCTCGCATCGTCGCCGGCGGTCGGGACGCCCCCGGCCACCGTCGCGGCGTAGTCGTAGATGTCGAACACCGCTCCGTCCGGCCCGGCGCGCTCGACCGAGCCGACCAGTTCGCCCACGACGACGTCCAAGCCGGTCTCCTCCCGGACCTCCCGAACGACCGCCTGCTCGTCGGTCTCGCCGGGCTCGGTGCGCCCGCCGGGCAGGGACCACAGGCCGAGGCCGGGCGGATGGCCGCGGCGGATCAGCAAAAGGCGGCCGTCCCGGTCCCGTACCACAGCGCCCACGCAGCGAACCAGCACGCGATCAGGTTAGCCGGCGACACGCCGAGCGCTCTTGACGTGATCCTCGAGGGAAACGACCGTCGTTTATGTCATGAAAGCGCCCACCTGTCCGCGGTGCGGCGGCGAGCTCCACGAGCCCAACGTGTGGTCCAGCGCGTGGCTGTGTGACGTGCACGGGGCGGTGCTGCCGCTGCAGCCGGTCAAGCGGCCTTCCCGGGAGGGGCTGGAGGCCGTGCTGCAGGCCGCCCGGGTGCCGGTGTGGGTGCCGTGGCCGCTGTCCAGCGGCTGGCTGGTGACCGGCTTCGCGTACGCGGGGGACGCACGCACCGGCGGCCGGGCCTGTGCGGTCGCGCTCTCCGGCCCCGCGCCGCTGGGTGGTCCCGGCGAGATGATGCTCGTCGCCGAGGAGCCCGGTGTCGGGCTCGGAGCGCGCTACGCCGGCCTGCCCGGCCCGGATCCCGGCGAGGGGTTCGACGTCGGGACCACGCCGCACGCCAAGGTGCTGGCGCGCGGCCATCCGACCCCGTTGTGGAACGTCGACGCCGGGCCGGATCGTGCCGTCTTCGTGGGGGAGGCGATGGGCGACTGGCTGTGGGCGGTGCTCTGGCCGGCGCCGGCGGGCCTGCTGCTGCTCGAACAGACGTGCCTGCGTGACCTGCGCGACCACGACCAGGAACTCGACCTGCCCTACGGCGCTCTGTCCCCGCAGCTGGCCGGAGAGTAGCCGTCGACCGCGGCGACATGAGCGGTCCCTAAGCTGTGGGGTGCCCATGCGCATCGACCTGCACAGCCACAGCGACGCCTCGGACGGGACCGAGCCGCCCGCCGAGGTGGTACGGCGGGCGCGTGCGGCGGGGCTCGACATCCTCGCCCTCACCGATCACGACACGGTGGCCGGTCACCGCGAGGCAGCGGCCGCCCTCCCGCCCGGGCTCACCCTCGTACCCGGCGTCGAGCTCTCCTGCCTGGACGAAGGGTCGAGCGTTCACCTGCTCGGGTACCTCTTCGACCCGGACGAGCCCGAGCTCGCGGCCGAGCTGGAGAGGATCCGGGGCGACCGGGCGCGACGGGGGCGGGAGATGGTCGACCGTTTGGTGCGTCTGGGGGTTCCGGTCAGCTGGGCGCAGGTCCAGCGGATCGCCGGGCGGGCGGCCGTCGGGCGCCCGCACATCGCGCAGGCCATGGTCGAGGCCGGTGCGGTGCCGGGCGTCGCGGACGCGTTCACGACCGAGTGGATCGCCGCCGGGGGGCGCGCCTACGTCGGCCGCTACGGCCCCGCGCCGGATCGTGCGATCCGCCTGGTCCGCCGGGCCGGGGGCGTCACAGTCCTCGCCCATCCGTACGCGGAGCGCGGCCACGTTCTCGGCGACGATGTCCTCGCCCGGCTCGCCGAGGCGGGCCTGGACGGCGTCGAGGTCGATCACCCCGACCACGAACCGGCCGACCGGACACGCCTTCGCGGGCTGGCTCGGGAGCTCGGCCTCGTTCCGACCGGCTGCAGCGATGACCATGGCGCGCTGACCGGACACAGGCTCGGCTGCGACACTACTGCCGTACAGGCGTACGAGGTCTTGGTCGCGCGAGCGGACGGCGCTCCGCTGCGGCATGGAGAGGATGATGCGACGTGACGGCGCGGGTCGAGCAGGTGGTGACCTCCGGGAGGTCGCCCGGCGAGGAAGGCGAGCGTGACGTCGAGAACAACGTCTGGATCGTGGGCGACGACGACGAGGTCATCGTGGTGGACGCCGGGCACGACGCGGAGGCGATCCTGGAGGCGGTAGGCGACCGCGAGGTTCTCGCCGTCATCTGCACCCACGGTCTGGATGACCACGTCAGCGCGGCGGTCGAGGTCGCCGAGCGCGACGAGGCGCTCGTCGCGCTGCACGCCAGGGACAGCGCGCTCTGGCGGGCGGTGTACCCGGACCACGGGCCCGACGTCGACATAGAGGAGGGCGGCATCTTCGAGGTCGCCGAGATCGAGCTGGAGGTGCTACACACGCCGGGGCACACCCCAGGCGGTGTGTGCCTGTACAGCGAGGAGCTCGAGGTCGTCTTCGCGGGCGACACCCTGCTCAAGGGCGGTCCACCGCCGGCCGACGGACCGCATGGGGACTTCCCCACCTTGCTCAACTCGATCGGCGAGAAGCTGCTGACCCTGCCGCCGGAGACCCGGGTGCTGAGCGGCCACGGCGAGGAGACGACGATCGGCGACGAGGAGCCCAGCTTCGATGACTGGGTTGCCCGCAGCATTTGACGCCGATGAATGGTCCCTTCATCCGCTAGGTTCGGGTGAAAGGACCATTCATCGGAACAAGATCGCCGGATGACGCAGCTCGGTTTCGAGGGGATGCCCAAGCGGCTGTACCCGTGTACTCCGCACCGGCTGAACCTGTGGGTGGAATGCCCACGCCGCTATCGCATGACGTACCTCGACCGGCCGCAGCCGACCAAGGGGCCACCGCGGGCGCACAACAGCCTCGGCGCGAGCATCCATAACGCCCTCGCCGGCTGGTGGCGGCTCCCGTACGAGCAGAGATCCCCGGAGGCGGCCGGCGTGCTGCTGGCCCAGGGCTGGATCGACGAGGGATTCCAGGGCCCCGAGCAGTCCGCCAAGTGGCGGGAGCGGGCGCGCGACATGGTGGCGAACTACGTCGCCAAACTGGATCCGACCGACGAGCCGGTCGGTGTCGAGCGGGTCGTCGCCATGCGCACCGACGCCGTCGCGCTTTCCGGCCGGGTCGACCGCCTCGACCTGCGGAGCGGCGGCGAAGCGGAGGACGAGGGGGAGCAGCTCGTCGTCGTCGACTACAAGACCGGGCGCCACCTGCTCCGGCCGGACGACGCACGGACCTCGATGGCCCTCGCCCTGTACGCGCTCGCCGCCGCCCGGGTGATGCGGCGCCCCTGCCGCCGGGTCGAGCTGCATCACCTGCCCTCCGGCGAGGTCGCGTCGTGGGAGCACAGCGACGAGACCCTGCTGCGGCACCTGCGCAGGGCCGAGGACATCGCCGGTGAGTGCGGCCGGGCCGACGCCGCCTTCCGGGACGGGCTACCGCCCGAGCGGTACGACGAGGTGTTCCCGCCCCACGTCGGGCCGGGCTGTGCCTGGTGCGACTTCGCCCAGCACTGCCCCGAGGGCAGCGCGGCCTACCCGCCCCGCCGGCCGTGGGAGGGCCTGGCCCCCTGACCGGCCGGCAAGGGAACTCGGCCGGCCGCCGATGAGTTTCGCCGCCTCGGCCGGTCTATTCGGTTAGACCCGCACAGGCGAGGGAGCTGACCGCAATGCTGGAACAGAAGGGACGCACCCGCGAGGAGCTGCTTGCCGTACGTGACGAACTGCTCGCACGCGAGAAGGAGCTGACCCACCGCATCGACGAGCTTCGCCGGCAGCGGCGCGCGCTTCTTGCCGCCTCCACGCGCACGCCTTCGACCGTCGGATCCCGGTGACCCGCGAGCACACCCGCCGATACGGAGGGCGCTAGGAGACCGCGCGCAGGTGGCGGTTGCGCGGCGACTGCTCCTCGCGTATCAGGTGCTTCGCCCGCCGTACGTCCGGGCTGTCGCGTAGCTGCGGCGGCACCATCAGCGCGGCGCGCCGCAAGGCCTTGATCGCGGCCGTCGCGGCGATGTCGGTGGTGGGAAGGCCCGGGGCGCCGTACATCCGCCGCGCCCATCGGGGCAGCATCATGAAGGCGAGCACGTTGGCCGGCGGTACGGCGAGCTTGAGCGGGGTGAGCCACAGCGGCAGCTTCGGGTTGAACGAGACCATGAGCGCCCGCTTGGCCTCCTCCGAGGCGTACAGCTCCGGTCGCATCCGCTCGTAGTACGCGGCGAGCTCGGCGGCCGACCCCGGCACGTCCGCCGGGTCGAGCCCGACGATGCTCGCGGCCCGGCGCTGCTCGTCCACGTACCGGTCGGCCTCCTCCGGGGTCAGTGGAAACCCGGCGCGGAGGGCGACGGAGAGGTAGGAGTCGATCTCCGCGCAGTGCACCCACCGCAGCAGCTCCGGTTCGTCGATGCGGAACTCGGTGCCGGTGTCGGGGTCGACGGCCCGCAGCTGTCGATGGATGCGGCGTACCCGAGCGCCCCACCTCTCCACCTGCTCGTTCGTGCCGTACGTACGGATCGCCACGAAGTTCACAGTGCGCACGAACCGGGACCACGCGTCGCCGTTGAAGAACTCCGAATGCTGCCAGGCCGCCCGCATCACCTTGGGATGGAGGGCCTGCAGGTACAGCGCCCGCAGGCCGGCGATCCACAGGGCGGGATCGGTATGCACCCGCCACGTCACGGTCGACGGGCCGAACAGGCCGACATCGCGCGCCATGTCACATCCCTCCCGCGTGCGTCAGGTCCTTGCCGCGGCCCCCGAGCAGCCGCCGCATCGCGTCGGGCGAGGTCAGCCGGGGAGCTCGGCGGTCGTCCAGCCTGCGCCGGGCCGTCCTGATGTACGGACCCTCCCGCAGCGGCCGTGGCACGCCGGTAAGCATGGATCGGCGTAGCGCCCGTACCGCCGCGGTCGCCGCTGCGTCGAACGTCACGGGGCTCCAGAACCCGTACAGTCGCCGCGCCCACCGAGGCAGCAGCGCGAACCCCAGGAAGGCGGTCATCGCCCACGCCGGCCGTGCCGGTGTTGCGAGGCTGACCACCCTGGGCATCGGCGGCCGGATGGTGAAGCGCAGCGCCTCCTTCGCCTCCGGGATCGCGCGGAGCCGGGGCCGGAGCCGCTCGTAGTAGTCCATGATCTCGGCGACCGATCCCGGGACGTCGGCCGGGTCGAGGCCGACCAGCTCGGCGGTCCACAGCTGTTCCTTGACGTACTGGTCGGCCTCCGCCCTACTCAGGCGCAACCCCGCCCGGCGGGTGACCGTGAGGTAGGACTCGATCTCCGCGACGTGCACCCACCGCAGCAGCTCGGGGTCGTCGATGCGGAACTCGGTGCCGGTGTACGGATCGTGGCCGCGCAGCGCGCGGTGGATCCTGCGCACCCGCGCGGCGATGGCCTCCGCCTCGTCCCGGGTTCCGTACGTGACCGTGGCCACGTAGTCGATCGTACGGAACAGCCGACCCCACGGATCCTCGCGGTAGTCGGAGTTCTGCGCGACCCCGAGCATCGCGTGTGGCTCCAGGGCCTGCAGGTGGAGCGCCCGCAGTCCGGCCACCAGCATGGCCGGGTCCGCGTGCACCCGCCAGGTCACGGTCCAGGGCCCGTATGCGGGTTCGCTGTGCATAGTCGCGCTCCCCGATGACCCGAATCACGTTCGGTTTGATCGAACCACACCCTGCCGCCGGAGGGAAGAGGCAGCGTCGCACCGCGAACGCCGTCCCTATACGGTTTCGCGTCGTGGGTCGCCTCTCCGCCGCGGGCGGTGTCGTTTGCCTGCTCGCCATGGCCGTCTCGTGTACGGGTGGCCCGGGGGGCGCCACGGGCGAGCCCCGGGGAGTCCGGTCGGTGCTCTCCGGCGGGGCGTTGACCTGCACCGAGCAGACCGCTCGCGACTGCAGGTCGCCCGGGGCGCTGCGCTGGTCGTTGCCCCTGGCCGGGGCGTACGTGCTGTATGAGGGGATCGGCACGGGCTACACCTACCCGGCACGCCGGCACCCGGACGGCACCTCCCCCAACGCGACGACTACCGAGAACGCCCTCATCTACGCGGAGGACGACCTGGTGCGGGCGATCGACCGGCGTACCGGGAGGGTGCGCTGGCGCACGGTAGTCGGGTCGGACGATCCCGGGCTGAAGCACCCGCACGGTTCCGTGGTCGCCGGGGATGGCCTGGTCGCGGTGCCGCGGGGGGTCGGCGACCCCGACGAGAAGCGGTGGCACGTGTGGGTGCTCGACGCGGGGACGGCCGGATCCTCGGCGACTTCCCGGCCCCGAAGGGGACCGAAGACGTCGAGGCGGTAGTGGATCGCGGGGTGGTGCTGTCCGGCGAGCGTACGGTCATCGCGGTCGACCCGGCCGACGGCGAGGTCCGGTGGCGGCGCACGCTCGACCCCTGGTACAGCGCGACGGTGTTGGACGGCGTGCTGTACACGGATGACAACCCCGATCCGGACGCCGGGGTGATGCGCCGGATCCAGCGGGTCGAGCTGCGCTCCGGCCGCGTGCTGCCGGCGTTCACCCTGCCGGCCGAGCTACGGGGCCACGGGGTGCTGCGGACGGAGAGCCTCGAGCCGGGTCTCCTCTTTGTGGACAACTGGGGTAGCGAGGATGAGCACACCCGTACCGGCGCCGTACGCGGCCGGACCGGCCAGGTTCTGTGGACGTCTTCGGAGGACGACGGGGGCGTTCAGGAGATCGATCGGGCCGCCGACCCGCCCACCGTGTACCTCCACACGCCGTCTGAGGACGTGCTGGTGGCGCGCGAGGCGACCACCGGCAAGGTGGCCGCGGAGGATGTGGACGAGGAGGTCTTCAACGGATGGGGAGGCGTCGTGACGGGCGCGACCGTCGACGAGACCGACCCCGACGAGAACGGCGTCTCCCGCCTGCGGGGCATCGAGGTCGGCAGCGGAGACGTGCCCTGGCGCGGCCCGCCGATGATCGGCTTCAGCGAGATGGCGTCCTGGGTGGACGGCTCGCCGGGGCTGTTCGTGGGTCTGGCCTGCGCTCCCGGCGGGGTGCGGGACTCGCGCCCGGACGAGATCACACCCGGCGTACGCTGCACGAAACCGCGTCTGTTCGCGCTCAACTGGTGAGACGTCCCGCGGCTAGTCCCAAGGCCGTGTAGTTAAGATTCGGATGCGGCCGTCAAGCCGGCTGAGACAGGCAACGGAGTCCCTGCTAGAACTGCGTCGACCAAGATCGCTGTCTGGCGAGGGACTCCGTTGGGCATCCAGTCTGTCATTACGCGCGTTG
>WHSR01000109.1 GCA_009379995.1 Streptosporangiales bacterium | reverse complement strand
GCCGTCTTCACCGTCCGAACGTAGGGGGACACGGCCCACTCTACGGGCCGGATTAGTGCGCAGATTCGCTCACCGCGACCGCAACCCCCCACGTCAACGAGCTACGCACACTCCGGACCACCGAGCGTGTCACAAGTCAGGAAGACGGGGACGGCGACGCAGATCCATGGGACGCCGTATGCCCCGGTCGCCTCGACCGAAACCCGTGACGATCCTTTCAGCGGGCGCTCCCCGGGCGGGCGACGTGCCGGCGAGCCCGGAGTCAGCCGCTCAGCACATCCCTTACGTTGTCGAGCACCGAAGCCCCCTCGTTCAGGTGCGGGAACGGCTCTCCATCCGGCACCTCCACGCCCAGAAAAGCGCACAGCGGCCGCCAGCCTTCGCCGACGTCGAAAACCAACAGGCGCTCCGGAGGCAGGGCATCGCGTACGCGCTCGCAGTGCCGGTCGAAGACCTCGACGCAGTGCTTCCTGTCGTACAGCTTGTCCGCGAAGGTGTCGCGCAGCATGATCTGCCCCATCAAGGCGGCTTGCTCGTCTGGAAGCAGACCCGAGTCCTCCCGTAGCTGCTGCATCCCTCGGATGAGGGCGGCGTGGCTGTCGAACCACCTGTCGCGATCCCGGACGGTGAGGATGACCTTGGCCTCCGGGTAGGTGGCTGCCAACTCCTGCCAGAAGTAGCAGGTCGGCCAGTCGACCGCCGACTGGTAACCGCCATGGATCTCCTGCCAGTCGACCGCCTCGCCGTCCGCTGCGGCCTGCCACCGGGCAGCGTGCTCGGGTCGTCTCATCAGCTCGAACATGTGATAGCAGGGCCCGAAGCCCAGCCGCTCGAGCGCCGCCTTCAGCGACAGCGTTCCCGTCCGGTGGAAGCCGGCTCCGATCACCTTCAGGCCCGCTACGTCATGCTCCACAATGCGCCCTCTTTCCGACGCCGATTCCCCGACCCGTCCAGTCTTCCGGAGACCGTACGGAGCGTCGATGTCGCCGAGCGCACAGCCTTTGACTGTTCGCGCACAGCCTTGACGAAACGGTTGCCGACGCTCGGCGGGAGCTCGGCCAGGTAGCTCCGAGGCGTCGCCGCGCGTATGAAGTGCTCGGATCGTCAAGCGGTGTGCGCTGATGGACAACGACGCCGCACCCCTGGCGGGGCAGGCTGACACAGTGGTGTGGAATCACACCAGTGGACGCCAGACGCGCGTCGGCACCGACTGCTGCGGGGGACAAGCGAGATGAGCGGAAGATCGGTCCACCATGGCGACGCGCGGCTTCGCGAAAGGCAACTGCAGGAGCGGAGGGGATCGCGTGGAGTACGAATCGCTCGAGGAGACGCAGGCGGAGCTGGAACGAATTCAGCGGGAGTTGGAAGAAAAGGCGGAACAGCTCGACGCGCTGTCCGAGCAATTGGGAGAGCAGCGCGCCACGGCCAGCTCCGAGGACGAGACGGTGTGGGCCACGGTGGACGGCATCGGCATGGTTCAGGACCTCGAAATGTTTCCCGAGGCGATGGATCGCGCCCATCCGGAGAGGCTGGGCGACAAGGTTGTCGAGGCCGTATGTGAAGCGACTGCACAGGCGACGGCGGAGAGCTCGGACAAGGTGAGAGCCGTGCTTCCCGGTCTCTTCGCATAGTAACGACGGAATGTCGCGGACAGACGTGTCGCCTTTGGCGGAGGGAGATTCGTACACCATGGTGGGTTCAGGATTCGAGGAAACGCGTCGCGCCGAGGCCGTCCGCCAGATGGCGGATCGCCGAGTGGAAGTTCCTATCGACGGAGGATTCGGCGCCGTCCTTGTCGACGGATACGGCGACCTCGTAGACGTGCAGATAGACCGGCAGGCAGTGAGATACACGGAGCCTGCTCGTCTGGCGCCGAAGATATTGCAGGCCATCCAGGAGGCGCAGCAGAAGGCAAACGCCGCCGCGAACGGAGGGGCGACTTATGGGTGACAACGACTACCACGTGGTCCCCGAGTCTCTACGCAAGATGGCGCAGAGACTGGGACAGATCGCGAAGCTTTACGAGGACGCCACCGGTTGGGTCCAGGGGATCAGCATGCGCCCCTACGACCTCGGGCTGCTCGGTGCGATGGCGAAGCTGCCCGACACTTACAACCAAGGGACTCTCAAGTTCCAAGCGGAATTCCGGCAAGCCGGCGAACGGACCCGGGACGCGGAGAGCGCGTTGAAGAAGGTCGCCGAGGTCTACGAGGACAAGGACGCGGAGTGGTGGCGGAGGTTCGGCTACACAGATTCGTAGCAACGAGCGGCCGCAACCAACCACGGGAGGTAACAGATGAGCGCACCGGTAGCGCCACCAAAATTGCCGACGGGACCAATATCGATTGACCAGATAGCCAGGCCAAACGAGTGGCCACAGGAACAGGTTGACGAGATCCTCAAGTGGGCACAAAAGGCGGGCGTCGAAGGAGTAAAGGAGGTCATCGAAAAGATACGTCAGATGCTCGGCAACCGAGGTGCGGTAATCGAGCACGCCGAATTCTAGATGAGGGTCGAAGGTCACCTGAAAAGCGCGGTTGCATACGCTCAGGAGAAGAAGGGAGAGCTTGTCGGGCGTTGGACGGGGCCGGCCGAGGAGGCCTTCAATTCCTGGGAGGGCGGCCTGGAAGGCGCGCTTGATGCGACCGGCAACGCGGCGCAGTCGATGATGAAGGTGACAGCGGGAATGCTTGACCATGTCACCAATACCTACAACGCCGCACTGACCCTGATAGCGAACACGGCCGCCGACGTAATAGAGGCGGCTCCGGCCGTCTTGGACATGGTTCTACCCGGCCGAGACGCGAGATACATAAGTGCAATGAAAATGGTCGCTCAGATACTTGCCGCATTCGTGCGGAACGTCAACCAGTTCATCACCCAGGCGATAGGGGTGCTCAACGGCTATCAGAAGTCCGTCATCGACATCGGGAGCGCGACCAACGGCATCAGGCCGGTGCCGCCCCTCTCTGGCGCCGCTCAACAGCCGGGTGGCTGGAATCCGTCGGATTTCAGCTGAGCAGGAGGGGGACGAGCGGGCGCACGCGGGTGGATCAGTCAAGTCCCGCCCGCCCTCCCACCCGATGCAGGCGGCCGCGGCGTTCGGAGCAGCTCGCAACCACCGATACCGATGCCCCTTCGGGCGACGCGTGCTGCCCGAAAGGGCGCGCGCACGCTCGTTGCCTCCATGTGGCCGAGCGCAGCATGGTGAAGCCGGAGCTCAGATGCGACACCACGACCACGACGGAAGTCAACACGTCGGCGAACCGTCCCAGCGCCGGCCGATCCGAGCGGTGGCCGGGGAGGCAGGCCCCGCCTTCGGGGCGGCACTGGCCGCCGGCAGGCCGGACGCGCTCGGTCGCGGCGGCCTGCTGCACCTACAGCGGGCGGCCGGCAACGCCGGTGTCGGCTCGCTCATGGAAGACGAGGCCCCGTCACCCGCCCCGGCCGCCGCGACGCTGCAGCGCGACCCTGTGCAGCCGGCTACCGTCGAGATCAAGCGGGAGGTCGCCAGGGAGGCGGTCCGGTATCTCCGTGGGCTGCGTGACTTCCTTCGAAGCGTGCGTCAGGGGGCGGCCGTCGCGCTCGGCCGTAACCCGACGGTCGCGGACGCGGACCGGGTGGCCGGGGAGTTCAACCAGCGGAGGGTGCAGACCTACCTCGCCAAGGGCAAGTCCGTCTACCGGGCTCAGCACGTCACGCAGCAGGCCGACGATCCGGTGGTGGGTGAGCTGCGCGCCGCCTACACCGACTTCCTCAGCGAGGTGCGCACGGCTGCCGACGCGGCACTGGACATCGCCCACCGAGCACGTTTCGACACGAGGACGCGTGAGGAACCCGCCTACGGGGAGACCCTGGTTCGCTGGCTGGAAGCGACGGGTTTCCGCGCGCCGATGCTCACCGGCCGGCGAGGGTTCACCCCCGCCGAGTCCGCCGCGTCGGCGACCTACGAGCGAGACCTCGCCGCGGTGCTCGCCCGGCTGCCGTACGTCAACCTGGTGGGTGCGGGCGCGGCGGCACGGGTCATCGACGCGCTCGGCGGGGCACAGTCGCGGGTCGCGCCGGACGCCTCCGGGCACGCGACCCTCGGGCCGCTTGCCCCGGCACTCGCGGCGCAGGTGACCGAGGCGGCCGAGACCGCCCGCGAGGTGCGTAACACCGTGGCCGACGCGGTGGTCGTGCTCGACGACGCGGCGGCCGCGCTGACGGCCTGGACCGCCGATCCGACGGGTCCGGCCACGTCGGCGGCCGGCGCCGCACTGCAGCGGTTCTTCCGTACCTCCGACACCGACTACGGCCAGCTGATCGCCAGCCGTCTGAGCATCATGTCCCGCGAGCTGGGCGGGGGCGGGTCGCTCTACCTGCACATGCCGTTCCAGGCGCAGGGCCAGCAGGGGACGTGCGAGGTGGCCAGCGTGCTCGGCGAGTCCCCGGTGCCGTACGAGATCGTGCTCTGCCGCCGCCCCAACCCCGGCCGCCGCAACGCCGACACGCTCACCTTGCTGCACGAGCTCGCCCACGCCGTCGTTCCCGGACGCGGGACCCGGGAACGCGCGGGGCCCGACTCGCGACCGCTCGATTGGGCGTACGCCGGGGAGCGGCTGCTCACCCGCATGGCCACCGAGCAGGCCTTGGCGAACGCGGAAAGCTACGCGGAGCTCGCCTTCACCCTGGCCGGCCGCGCCGGGGCACTCCGGTCCATTCCGGTCGATGTCGTGCGGCACTGCTCACCGGCCGAGGCCGACACCGCACTCGACGCGGTGGCCTGGGCGCAGTCCCTGCACCGGCGGGCGGTGAGTCACATCGACGGGTGGCGACTGCACCGCCGGCAGACCGGCGAGTACCCGGCGGATGCAAGGGCGAGGGTTTCCACGGCATTCGGCGGCGACCGCACCGATACGGAGATCGACGAGATCTTCGCCGACATGGTCATCATCCAGCAGAACGCGACGACGTGGAGCATACCGCTCACCCTCGACTGCGAACGGGCGGGCAGCGCGCGCTGCCCCACCGGGGTGGCCGCGGCGACGAGCGGATGGAACATCGAAGCGGATAGCGCGCGCAGGCGGTCCGGGTCGGCGGGCGGGGCGAAACGGTGGGTGTGCCCAGGCTTCTTCGGCCTCGACACGTCGGGGCGTAACCGGGTGGCCCTGGCTCTGGCGGTGCTTTACCTCCCCGTCGTCACGCACCCGGAGAACACGCTCCGATACGGGAGGCTCGCCCAGCTCATCTGGGACATCCCGCCGCCACCCGCCGCCGGGCTCGCCGAACACCAAGCCGCCGACGCCGCGGCCGGCGGCCGGCCGCCCGCGCGACCCGCACCGCAGCCGGCAGGCGGCGGTACCCGGCCCTGATGGGGAGGGCGCGGCGTAGCATGCCGGCATGTCCGTGCCCGTCACGACGTTCGACCCGACCGCGAGCGGCGTCGTGGCGGACCCCTACCCGATCTTCGCCGAGCTGCGGGCTCGTACCCCGGTGGCCTGGCACGAGCCGCTCGGCATGTTTCTGGCGTTCACGTACGAGCACGCGAACGCGGTGCTGCGCGACCGACGGCTGGGACGGATCTGGCGGGACCGAGAGCCGGCCCAGCGCTTCGAGCCGTTCAACCTCCTGCACCGGAACCAGATGATGGAGAACGAGCCGCCCACGCACACCCGGCTGCGGCGGCTGGTGGCGAAGGCCTTCGCCCGCGGCCACATCGAGCGGCTGCGCCCGCGCGTCCGGCGGCTCGCCGACGATCTGCTCGATCGGATGGCCGACCTCGGTAGGGCGGATCTGATCGCCGACTACGCCGAGCCGCTTCCGGTGGCGGTGATCGCCGAGCTGCTGGGGGTGCCGGAGGGCGACAGGCACCTGCTGCGACCGTGGTCGCAGGCGATCGTCAAGATGTACGAGTACGGCGGCGGCGAGGAGGTGGAGCGGGCGGCGGTGGCGGCCTCCCAGGAGTTCGCCGCGTACCTGCGGGGGCTCGCCCGCGAGCGGCGTGCGCGGCCCCGCGACGACCTGGTCAGCCACCTCGCCGCGAGCCAGGAGCGGCCCTCCGAGGACGAGCTGGTTGCCTCCGCCATTCTCCTGCTCAACGCGGGACACGAGGCCTCGGTCAACGCGTTCGGCAACGGCATGGTCGCGTTCTTCAACCACCCGGACCAGCTGGCGCGGCTGCGAGCGGAGCCCGGACTAACGCCGGCCGCCGTGGAGGAGATGATCCGCTACGACGCGCCGCTGCACCTGTTCGAGCGCACCGCAACGGAGGACGTCGAGGTCGGCGGGCAGCTCATCCGCGCCGGTCAGAAGATCGCGGCCCTGCTCGGCTCGGCTAACCGAGACCCGGCGGCCTTCTCACATCCGGATCTATTCGACATCGCCCGGGAGCCAAACCCGCACGTGGGTTTCGGCGCCGGCGTGCACTTCTGTCTCGGCGCGCCGCTGGCCCGGATGGAGCTGCAGCTCGCTTTGTTGGCTCTGTTGCGCCGGTTCCCTCGCCTCGAGCCCGCCGGCGAGCCGGTGCGGCGGCCGACGTTCGTCCTGCGGGGCTACCACAGCATCCCCGTCACGTTCTGAATGCTGGTGGGTCATATGCACTATAGGCTGTGCTGCGCTCGCCGATTCGTCCCGGCTTGCGCTGACCTGTAACAAAAAATCCCGGATCGGTGATACATCGGGCGGGTCCTTGCGCTCACCGCCGGGACCAACCATGGGTGAACAGCGCGGCACTCAGGAATTGCGGCCGCGCAAATGAAATGAAGAGTCCGTGGTCTTACGGGTCCACGGATGAGACAATCGCGCGAGGGACGCACGGGTGGGCCACCCCCCGCATGGGATTCCGGGGTGATGCGACCATGGTGGTGAGTCCCGAGGAGTCAGCGGTTCTGGTCGACCGCGCGGCGGCTGGTGATCGCCAGGCCTGGGACAGGCTCGTCGTGGGCTATGAGAACCTTGTCTGGGCAATCGTGCGCCGCCACCGGCTGAGCGACAGCGACGCCTGGGACGTGTGCCAGACGGTCTGGTTGCGGTTAGTGGAGCACATCGATCGGCTCAGCGACCCGCAGCGGGTGGGCGCTTGGCTGATGACGACGGCGAAGCGCGAGTGTCTTCGCGTGCAGGAACAGTCTCGGCGTAGCCTGCTCGCCGGCGAGCAGGGCGGCCAAGGCTGGCCCGGGGATGACGGCGGGGTCGATGCGGAGCTGTTGCGTGACGAGACAACCAAGGAGGTTCGGGAGGCCTTCCGCGAGCTGCCGGAGCGCCATCAACGCATGCTGAGCCTCCTCATGACCGAGCCGCAACTTTCCTACAAAGAGATCGCGTCGAGGCTCGGTATGCCCGTGGGGTCGATCGGTCCGACCCGCGGCCGATGCCTGGAGAAGCTCAGGAACCTCTTGGGCGAGGCCGGCACCTATCCGACCTGATGATCGGACGTCGGAATCCCTTGGCGCCCGGTGGCCCAACCGCGCGTCGTGAGGTTCAGATAGAGCTCCTCCAGTCGACTCGCGGCGGCTTCCCACCGATATTCGGGTACGACGTGGCGTCGCAGCTCGTCGGCACCGACGCGTTCGCGTTCTCCGGTACGGAGAGATAGGCGCAGCGCCAGCTCAAGCGAGTCCTCGTCACCCGCAGAGAACATCCGGTGTCCGGGACCGTCGCGCCCGCATATCTCGCGGTGCGGGTCAATATCGCTTGCGATGACCGGCAGGCCGTACCCAATGGCTTCGAGCAGGGTCAGCGGCAACCCCTCCACATTGGAGGGCAACACGAACGCGGCCGCGTTCGTGTACAGCTCGGCCAGCAGGTCTCCGTACACGTACCCGGTGAGAATCACCCGCGGGTCCGCCCGCGCGAGTTCGTGCAGGCCGGTGACGTAGTCGTCGGTGAACGACGAGCCGCCCACTACGACCAGCCGGTGGTGACCAGAAACCCGGCGATACGCCCGGATGAGGAGGTCCGGTGCCTTCTCCGGGACAAGCCGGCCCACGAAGAGGACGTACGACCCGGGGGTGAGGCCGTATCGCTTGACGATCTCTTCGGCCGGGCGCGGCGTCGGCGGGTTGACGCCGTTGGCAACGTAGACGGCCCGACGGTCGAACCGCTCCGCGTAGTGCCTGACCAAGGCCTTCGATACGACAACCGTGGCGTCCGGTACCCGACCGCTCATCCAATGGGCCGTCTCGAGGACGGTGCGGGCAGACCGCCCCCACTTGGCTCGCTGCTGGTCGAGCCCGTGCACGGTAAGCACGACCCGGGCAGAGGAAAACAGCCGCGGAAGCGGCGCGACCAGCCCCGGTCCGAGCGCGTGGTAGTGCACGATGTCCGGCCGTTGCCGCATGGCTGCCATCGTGGCGAACATGCTGTGCGTAATGGCATCCAAGTGCTTGCTGTTCACCGTGGACAGCGAGTGCAACCGCATACCTCGATAGACGCCGGCCTCCACGGAGGCGTAGTTCGGTCGGCAGTACACGTGCACCTCGTGACCTAAGACGGCCAGCCGCGCGCCCACCTCCTCGACGTGGCGCTCGATGCCCCCGAAGGTAGCTGGTACGCCCTTCTGCCCGATCATGGCGATTCGCAGCGGTGCTGTGCTCATCGATCCCCCTTGGCCATGTCGACGGAGAGTCGACGGAAAGGAGCGCGCCGGCGCCGGACAGATACGGTCGGCGCGGAAGAAACCGGCCGGAGGCCGGGTGTATCTCCACCGCACCGCCCTCGCTCTGTTTCGTGCGCGGGCTGCTCGAGGGCGTGAAGCAGAGGAGACATGCCGTGGAGATCGTCGACTACCTGCGGATAGCGAAGCGGCGGCTGGCGATCCTCATCGCCGTTCCGGTTCTGGCCGGAGTGCTAGCGGTCGGGTACGTGTTGCTGACGCCGCAGCAATACACGGCCTCGGCCTATGTCTCGGGCTCAACCTTGGTGGGTGGGGAATACGGCCCATACAGCGGGCCGCAAGGGGTCGAGCACCTTGTCAACGACTTCGTCGCCACGACGACCTCGCCGGTGGTGGCGACCATGGCGGCCGAACGAGTGGACGCTACGGCGCGCGATATCGCTGACAGCATCGAGGTCACGCGCGCGGGTCTTTCCTCCCATGTGGAGGTGACGTACACCACGAGTGACCCCGACGAGGCCCGGCCGGTCGTCGCGGCGGTTGCCGCCGAGTCTCTCGAGAACATGTTCGCTCCCTCGGTACGGATCGCTGAGGCGCAGGTCGAGTCGGCCAAACAGTCGCTGCGCGATGCCAACACGGCCGCCAGCGAGTTTCAAGGCAGGCACCCGGACCTTCTGACCAGCCCTCGGGAGGCCTCTCCGACGGTGCGGGCCGAGCACAAGGACCTGCTCGCCGAGCAGCGGGCCGCAAGGGAGACGCTGACCGTGGCGCTGCAGACCGCGACCCAGGCCAAGGCGCAGATGACGGCCAGTTCGGCGGAGGCGATCCAGAGCACACCGGCGAGAAGGGAGCCGCTGGCGCCGCGTCTTCTGGTTCGTGCCCTGCCCGCGGTGGGTACGGGCCTGTTCCTCGCGGTTGGGCTCGTCGCTCTGCTCGAGCTGGCGGGTCGGCCCTTCGGCCGGCCGGAGCCGGTCGGGCCGCGCAGCGGGGATGCGGCCGGAGACGGTGCGGTCTCTTCGCCGTACAGCGGAATCCGGTAAGAGCGATGACCGGCTCGGCCGCGGCCACACCCGGCGCGGGCTCAGGGCGGAGCCGCGCGCGGGCCTTCCTGGCCGGTTTCGGTGTGGCGGTATGCGCCGTGGGCGCCGCCTCGAGCAGCGTCCTCGTTCCCGAGGACGCCAAGATGGCGCTCCTACTCCCCACGGCCGCATGCGCCGGCTTGATCCTCGCCGCGCTGGCGATGACCCGTTTCGCCGGCTTCGTGTTTCTCATACTGGTGGTGCGATCCAGCATCGACCTCATCAAGCTGGGGGGCGACACGGAGCTGGGGCTGCTGCTGACCCCGTCCACGCTGCTGGCCATGCTGTTCATCGTGGCCGCTGGGCTCTGGCTCGTCGCCCGGTACCGAGCCGCCGGCCGTCTTCCCGGCTCGGGGCTGCGCCGGATGCTCGTGGTGTTCTTGCTCGCGGCGCTGCTGAGCACGATGACCGCGTCCCGTCCTCTGTACAGCGGGGCCGAGGTGCTCCGCCTGCTCGCGATCGTGTTGATGTTCGCCGTTCTCGAGCAGCTCATGGCCGACGGCAAGACGATGCGGCACTGCCTGGGCGCGGTCTTCCTCTCCGCGGCCTTCCCCGTGCTCTACACAACCGTCGGATTCGCTCTAGGTTCGCCTCCGGTGGAGGTGAAGGGCGAGTTCGCCCGGGTCGTCGGCACGTTCACCCAGTCCAACAACTTTGGCCGCTACCTGATGCTCCTGGTCATCGTCGGGGTTGCGGTGTACCCGCACGTTCGCGGCAAGCTCAGGGTGGGCTTCACCGCCCTTCTCGGCTCGTGCATGGTGTACCTCGTCCTCACCGCCACCCTGACCGCGATTCTTGGCGCCTTCATGGGGCTCGTCGTGGTCGGCCTGAAGCAGAGCAAGCGCGTTCTCGCGGCGGTCGTCGTCGCCGCGGTCGTGGTGGTGGCGGCCGTACCGTCGGTGGCGTCCCGGCTGGCGTCGGTCACAAGCGAAACCAGTTACGCGGACTACGGCGGCGCCGGCGGCAACTCGCTCGCCTGGCGCCTCGGCTACTGGTCGGAACTCCTCCCGCTGGCCAACGAGAATCCCCTCAGTGGCATCGGTTTCGGCATGACCGAACACGCAACGGCGCAAGCGAAGCAGCCACACAACGACTACATCCGCGCCTACGTCGAGATGGGCTTCGTGGGCCTGCTGGCCTACCTCGGGCTGATCACGATGATGATCCGGACTGGCCTGCGCGCCGCGCGGGCCGCACGCGAGGGCTCGTTGGAACGGAGCGTCGCGGTCGGCTATCTGGGCGCCGCCGTGACGTTCGCGGCCACCAGCTTCGCCGCGAACGAGATCACCAACGTCGTTCTCCTGTGGTACCTCGCGGTCTTTGCCGCGGCGGCGAGCTCGACGCTGCTTCGCGCGGGGCAATCTGCGATGATCTCAGCGCCCAAGTAGGACGCGTGTCTTCGGCAGCGGGGCCCCGACGCGGAGAAAGACCGGCTCCGATCCGACCCTGAGCCCACTCGACGGCCAGGCGAGGGGTATCCCGGTCAGGTCGCGGGCGTCCACCTCCACGTTCCGGGGAAGCTCGAGTCGCCGGCCGATGTCGCTCCAGACCACGAGGGTTGTGCTGGAGCCGCCGGCGAACGCAACCCCCTGCAAACCCGGAATGGCCGCGGGTTTCGCCGACCGCCCTCGCGACCATCCCACCAGCTGACGGAAGGCCTTGCCGGCGGGCCGGATGCCGCCACCGGGGGCCTGCAGCCCGTGCCGCTGTTCCGGTCCGCGTTCGGGGTCGGCCATGAGCGGCAGCCAGATCAGCCGGTGCACCCCGCCCGCCAGCAGCATTGACAGGGTCTTGGTGGCCTCGACCCCCCGCGGGCGTGGGGACACGGCTCCGGGTCCGTACTGGCCTACTTCCCAGAACTCGATCGGCGTGTCCTCCGGGGTTGTGGCGTTCAGGTAGTCGACCAGCGCCGGTACATTCTCCCCCGGTTCGTAATAGTGGACCTGCCGGATGTCGAAGACGCCCTCGGCCAACAGCCGCTCCTCAGCCCGCAGGTAGCGCAGGGTGCGCACGAAGTGTTCCGAGCCCACGACCGAGCGCAGCTCGGTGGCTGACGACACCCGGGGGAAAGAGCCGCTCGGACGGCGGGCGAAGTACCGACTGTACGCCTCCAGCGCTGCTGCGTCGTCGCCTTGAGCGAGCAGCCGGGAGACGATCCCCACCCCGTATACCGGGCTGGCCATGCCCCAGCTCGCCACCCTCGCGCCGGGGTCGGCCGACCTGACCGCCCGTTCGCCGGCGCGACTCATGTCGATGAGCTGCTCGAGCGTACCGTCCCAAAAGACCGGCGCGTTCGGCTCGTTTTCGATCGCGAACGTGCGCACTCCCTGCGGGGCGTACCGCTTTACCGCGGCCTGGACGAAATCGATGTAGGCATCCATGTCTCGGGGCTGGCGGGACTCGGTCTTGCCCTTGACGCCGCGTACGTGGCTCGGGTCGCCCTCGGTCGCCCAGCAGGCACCGACGCGGATCTTGAGGTCCATGGTGAAGCCAAGCCGGCGGGTCATTCGGACTATCGAGTCCATCGCCCGCCAGTCGCGGTGCCCGCGACGCGGCTCGATGTCGCACCACACAGCCTCATGCCAGGTGGCCCCGCCGGCGAGCTCCCGCAGGTACGCCGCTGAGGACCCGAGCCGAGACCAGGTCCACTTCGCGCCCAGCGGATTGGCCGCGACATTCGGCGCCGGGGGCAGCGTACTCACCACTGCCTCCGGAGGCTTCGCCTCCGGTGTCGTGCCCTCCAGATCCGGGGAGGTGCAGCCGGCCAGGACGGCGAGCGTCGTCCCGAAGGCACCCAGCGCACCGAATCGCGAGATGCTGCGAGACACCGGTCGCCCCTCTGTATCAGCGGACGCCCCTTCCGCTCTGGTCAAGCGTACGTACAAACGCCGGACCGTCGCCTGCGAGTAGGTAGGTACGAAGGAAGGAGGTCAAGAGCTCATGGCCGCCCACGCCACACCGACCTTGGTCTTCCTGGTCAGCAACGGATGTTCCGGATCCAGCCTGGTGCATGAGGTTCTGGCCCGCCATCCCGACGTTGGCTTCATCTCCAACGTCGAAGATCGGCTCCCGCGGCTTCCCGCACGCCGCCACAACAACAGCCTGTACCGCCGGGTGCCGCAGTCGTTAACCCGCAAGGGCCGGCTGCGCTACGCACCGTCGGAGGCCTATCGGTTGTTAGCCCACGAAGTGTCGCCGGCGGTGGTCGCCTCCTCCCGCGATCTGGTGGCGGCCGACGCCCAGCCCGTGCTGGCCGAGCGGTTCCGGCGCTTCGTTCTCGAGCGGGCCCGCCGGCAAGGCAAGCCGACGTTCCTCCATAAGTTCACCGGCTGGCCGCGCAGCGGCTTCATCGCGGCGGTCTTTCCGAATGCCCGCTTCATCCACATCCTGCGAGACGGCCGGGATGTCGTGTCCTGCACGCTACGAGCGTCCTGGTGGAAGGGGTGGCTCGGGCCTGCGCACATGTCGACCGGGCCGTTGCTGCCCGCGTATGCCGAGGAGTGGGAGTCCTCCGGGCGATCGTTTGTCGTGCTCGCCGCGCTCGAATGGAAGACCGCGATGGATGCCTTCGCCGCGGCCCGCGACCTGGTGCCAGCCGAGAGATGGCTGGATGTGCGCTACGAGGATATCCTCGCCGACCCGCGGTCCCGCTTCAAGGAAATGCTCTCGTTCGCGGGCTTGGACCCCGACGAGAGGTTTGACGCGGCGCTGTCCAGGACGGCGTTCCGAACCGATCGGCAGGGGGTGTTCCGGCGCGATTTCGACGCCGCGACCGTGGCGCTGGTGGAGAGGTCCCTGGCCGAGCATCTCAGGCATTGGGGGTACCGCTAACCATCATGCGGTTCGAAGATAGCGAGCGCGGCGGAGGCCATGTGTTCATCCTGGGCCCGGCCCGGTCCGGGACCAGCCTGCTTTTCAAGGCGCTCTGCCTGCACCCGCAGGCGGCCTGGATCTCCAACTGGATGATCCGCGCCCCCGGGCTACCGCAGCTGGCCGTGCTCAACCGCATCTCCCGCCGGCTGCCGGATCAGTGTCGCCGCTGTTGGTTCGACGACCGCGGCAACGCCTACGTCTACGGCACCCGCCGGCCGCTACGGCGGCGGCTGCTACCGATGCCAGCGGAAGGGGAGCCGGTGTTCCGCCATTGCGGCATGAGCGGGAGCGACGAAGCCGAGCCCGACCTGGATCGGCTGCGCCGCACCATCGCCGCCATTCGCCATGCCGCCGGTGGCCAGGTGTTCGTCAACAAGCGGATCGCCAATAACCGGCGGGTACCGCTGCTCGCCGCCGCGCTGCCGGACGCGAAGTTCGTGTTCCTCTGCCGGGACGGCCGGGCCGTGGCCTACTCGCTGGCCCAGGTCGATTGGTGGCCCGACGACGTCGTCTGGTGGTACGGCGGGACGCCGCGCCAGTGGGCCGCCGAGGGCGGCGACCCGTGGGAGATCTGCGCCCGCAACTGGGTGGAGGAGCTCCGGGCGGCCGAGCGTGGCCTCGCGGCCGTACCCGATACGCAGCGTCTCGACCTGCGGTACGAGGATCTGATCCGCGACCCCGTCCGCACGCTCGAGAAGATAGCCGAATTCGCCGGCCTCGCCGCTACCGGAACCTGGCTGGAGGACCTCACCCGGCTGCGCTATCCGGACCGCAACGAGCGATGGCGCAGCGCGCTCCCGCCACACACGATTGCTCGCATCTCCGGCATCCAACACGCAGAACTAGTCCGACACGGCTACCTGGAGGAGAGCTAGGCAGCCATGAGCGAGGACACCGCCCGGGTCGACCACCAGGTCATGGGCATGGCCAGGGGGGCCAGCCTCAACATCACGGGAGCGGCCTGCACCCAGCTTGCGCTCCTCACTCTCACCGTGTTCTTGTCCCGGACGCTCGGCAGCGCCGGACTCGGGCGGTACGCGCAGGCCTACGCCCTGCTCGTGCTGCTCGTACTGGTCGCGGCCCTGCCCTTCGGTAGCGGAACCGTTCGGTTCATCGCGATGCATAGGGCCGAGGGAGACGAGGCAGCAGTGCGCGGTGCCCTCCGGCTCGGGGTGGGGCTCACGGCGGTGACCGCGCTGTGTCTGGCGGCACCCTTGGCCGCACTGGCACCGCGCCTGGCCGACGGGGTATTCCACGATCCGCTGCTCACCACGCCGCTGCGGCTCGTGGCGCTCGCGCTGCCCGCGGCCGCCCTGGCCGAGTCGGCGCTGCTGGCCACGATGGGCTTCAGTCGGATGCGGGCCCGAGCCCTCATCAAACTGATCGCCGAGCCGGTCCTGCGGGTCGGCGGATTCGTGATCCTGGTCCTTCTCGGGCTGGGTCTGTCCGGCGCTATGTTCGCCATTGTCGGGAGCACGGCGATCGAGGCGGCGTTGGCCGGTCGCGCGCTACGCCGGTACGTACGGAGGTACCTCGGCCCGGCGGGGGTCGTGCCGCGGTACGAGCCGCGGCAGTTGTTGGTGTTCTCTCTGCTCAGCGGCGGTGCGGCACTGGCCACGACCGGGCTGGTGTGGGCGGACACCCTGATCCTCGGCGCGTTCCGGCCCAGCGGCGAGGTGGGCGTCTACGTGGCCGCGACCAAGATCGTAGCGCTGGCGACGTTCGTGCTGCCTGCGATCAACCAGGCGTTCGCCCCGCGCATCACCAATCTCTACCATCGCGGGGAAACGGACCGGCTTCAGCACGCGTATCGGGTGGTGGCCGGCTGGAATCTCCGGCTCACCCTTCCCGCCTTCGCCGTCCTCGTGGTCTTTCCGGCAGACCTGCTCGACCTGGTCGGCCCCGGCCTGGCCAGCGGTGCGATCGCTACCGTCATCCTTGTCACGGGTCAACTCGTGAACACCGCCACGGGGCCGAGCGCGATGGTGCTCACCATGTCGGGCCGGGCCGGGTGGAGCATGGCCAACAACGGCGCGGCCCTGGTCCTCAACGTTGGCCTGAACCTTTGGCTGGTGCCGGCCCACGGCATCGTCGGCGCCGCCGCCGCGTGGGCACTCGCATTGATCGTCGTCAACCTCGCCCGCGTCGCTCAGGTGTGGCTGTTCCTCCATATGTCACCGTTCCACCTGGGCCAGCTGCGGGCCCTGCTCGCGGGCGGACTGGCCCTGCTCGCCGGCTGGAGCGTCGAAGCACTCACGGCCGGCGCCATACCCGGAGCGGCGCGACTTGTCCTCGGCGGATTTGCGGTGTGCGCGGGGTACGTGGCCGCGATCTCGGTCCTCCAGTTCGATGCGGAGGACCGGCAGGTGGTGCGCATGCTGGCGCGGCGGCTGGGCGTGCACCGGCACCCCACGCGGGCCGGAGAGGCTGGAGGGGAGGGCCATGGCTCGGCAACCTAGGACACGGGCCCGGCTGACGGTACTGACCTGGCACAACGTGGATCCGACCCCCTGCTTTCCGGCCCGGCCGGGTACGGGTCGTCGCGGCCTGGCCCGGCAGCTGGCGTTCTGCCGCCGCTATGCGAACGTGCTGCCGCTCGAGGTCGGCGTGCAGGCGCTGCGTGAAGGTCGGCCGCTGCCGCCCCGCGCCGTCGCGCTGACGTTTGACGACGGCTACCGCGACAACCTCGCCCACGCCGTTCCTCTGTTGGCGCGTTTGGGTCTGCCCGCCACGTTCTTTCTCGTACCGGGCCTGCTCTCGGGCACCGCCCCTCCCTGGTGGGAGGTCGCGACCTGGACGGTGCTGCGCGCCCGGGCCGGGTCCGTCACCTTCGCCGGTCGCTCGTACGCGTTGCGCACACCGGTCGAGCGCACGGGCGCCGCGCGGCGCATCACCGAGGTGCTCAAGCGCCGCACGGCGCGCGGACGCCGAACGGCGCTGGCCGAACTCGCCGACCGCTGCGCGGCGCAGGGTCGCCCGCCCGGCGCGGAGCTGTTCCTCGACTGGGAGAGCGCAAAGGATCTCGTCCGCCACGGTTTCGCCGTCGGCTCCCACAGCATGGAACACAACATCCTCGCCCTGGAGGACGCCGAGAACCAGCGAGACGACCTGGTCCGGTCGCGGTACGAACTCGAGGATCGGCTTCAGGTCCCGGTAGATCACCTGGCCTACCCCAACGGCAAACCCGGCGACTGCGACGAGGCCACCTTCGCCGCGGCGGCATCCGCCGGTTATGCGGCCGGCTTCACCACGATGGGTGGGCGCAACATCCCCGAGACCCCGCGCTACGAGCTACGTCGTTTCGTCCTGAACCCCAACCGCGGCCCGGCCGCCTTCGCTCTGCTGCCGCGGCAGATGCTGCGCATCCGCGGCGAGGAGGGGACATGCGGATCCTGCACGTGAACAAGTTCCTGTACCGGCGGGGAGGCGCCGAGACATACCTGCTCGACGTCGCGAACCTGCAGCGACGGACCGGCCACGAGGTGGCGTTCTTCGGCATGCGGCATCCGGACAATCCGAGCCATCCGTTCGAGGACGTCTTCCCTGCCCACGTGGAGCTGGACCCTCCGCCGCGTGGCGCCGGGGCCCGCCTGGGCGCCGCGGGAAGGATGATCTACTCGCCGTCCAGCCGCCGTGGTATGGAGGAGGTCATTCGGGCGTTCCGGCCGGACGTCGTACACCTGCACAACATCTATCACCAGCTCTCTCCCTCCGTACTGCGACCGGTCGCCGAGAGCGGAATCCCGGCCGTGATGACGCTGCACGACTACAAGCTGGCCTGCCCGTCGTACCTGATGCTCGACCACGGCCGGGCGTGCGCGGCCTGTGTGGACGGCAGCCTGCTCAACGCGGTACGCCGCCGATGCAAGGACGGCTCCCTGAGTTCGAGCGCGCTTCTCGCGCTGGAGTCCGCGATACACCGGGCCACAGACGCGTACGGAGCGGTGCAGACCTTCCTTTGTCCCAGCCGGTTCTGTGCCGACGTAATGGCCAGGGCCGGGATCTACCCAGACCGGCTGCGTGTGCTCCGCAACTTCGTCGACGTCTCGGTGACCCGCCTCAAGGAACGACCCGGGGACGGGCTGGTCTACGTCGGTCGCCTGTCCCCGGAAAAGGGCGTGGACACCCTGCTCGGGGCGGTCACCCGACTGCCCACCACAACCCTTGACATCGTGGGCGCCGGACCGCTGGAGGAGGTCCTTCGGCGGGAGGCCGAGGATCGCGCTCCCGGCCGGGTACGTTTCCATGGCCACCTGTCCCGGCGGGACGTGATGGAGCGGATCCGAGCGAGCGCGGTTGCCGTGATGCCGTCCCGCTGTCACGAGAACCAGCCCATGGCGGTGCTCGAGGCCTTTGCCTGCGGAACCCCCGTGGTGGCGACCGAACGCGGCGGCCTTCCCGAGCTCGTCGTGCCCGGTCACTACGGCTCTGTTGTGCCGGCGGACGACCCCGACGCGCTCGCCGATGCCCTGCGGGCCTTGCTCGACGACCCCGACCTGGCGTTCGCGATGGGGCGCGCCGCCCGCGGCTGGGCCGAGGAGGAGTTCGGGCCAGGCGCCCATCTGGATCGGCTTGACAAGGTGTACGAATCGATTCGTCGTATCGAAAATTCGGGTGATCCAGGGAGCCCCGATGAGTGACGAGCAGCTATCTTTACTCCGCTACACCTGCGATCGCATCTACAAGCACCTTCGGTGGCTGCGCACCCAGGGACTTGCTCGGCTCGTGGAGGAGGGCGGTCTCGACCCTGTCGACCGGGTGGTCACCGCGACACGCAAGTGGCGCTGGCGGCACGGACACGCGGTGCCGCCGGGCACGGCGATTCCCGTCTACATCGTCGGCGTTCAGCGTTCCGGTACCAACATGCTCCTCCGCGGGCTGGCAGCCGCGCCGGAATTCGAGGTGCACAACGAAAATGACCGGCGCGTGTTTCGTCGCTTCAGCCTGCGCCCCGCGGAGACAGTGGTCGACGTGATCCGCCGCTCGCGGCATCGTTACGTCCTCTTCAAGCCGCTCTGTGACAGCCACCGTGTCGACCAGCTACTCGCGCTACCCGGCGTGCGACCCGGCCGCGCCGTGTGGGTCTACCGTGACGTCCACGACCGGGCGCGCTCCGCCGTTGCGAAGTTCGGTGACGCGAACCTGCGCGCACTCAGCCGTACCGCCCGTGGCGACGGGCATGGTCTGTGGCAAGCGCAGCGGCTGAGCCGAGACAGCCTCGAGCTGCTGCGAGGTTTCGACTACGGAACAATGACGCCGCACACCGCGTCATCACTTTTTTGGTACGTCCGCAATAGCCTGTTCTTCGAGCTCGGACTGGACCGACGAGACGACGTTCTCCTCTTTTCTTATGACGCTTTCGTTGCCCATCCCGAGGCGCAAATGCGAAGGCTATGCGACTTCTTGGGGTTCCGCTACGCTTCCGATCTGGTCGCACACGTGGAGACACGCGCCTCGGTCAAGCATCGACTCGCCATCGACCCGCGGGTGCGCCAGCTCTGCGGAGAACTCATGGCCCGCCTCGACGCAGTCTCGTGCGGATCTCGGGATGGCTGAAATGACAGACGGGGCACCCGCGACAGTCGCGGCGACGGATGCGTGGCCACCGCCGCTGCGCGTACGCCGAATGCCGGCGAAGGACCCCATCGTCCGGCGCCTCTGGCGGCGGCTTCAGGGCGATGGAGCGGTGGGCACCCCCTTCCTGACCTACGAGTGGTGTGCCGCCCTCGCCGACGTACCGGAGTCGTGTCCGGGCTTCGAGGTGCTCGTGGCGTGTCGCGAGAACGAGCCGGTCGGACTCTTCCCCGTGGAGTGGATACGAGCTGATGGGCGGCCGGCTCTCGTCGGCCCGGCCGGCTGGCGATGGCTGGCACCGGACCACATGGATGCCGTGGCCCCGGCGTCGGAGCGCCCGGCTGTCGCGCGGGCCCTCGCCAGGCACCTTCGCCGCAGCCGGGACTGGGACGTGGCTGACTTCCAAGGACTGGACGCCGAGGGCGCACTCGCGTCTGCCCTGCGCAACGAGCTGGTGCCTCCGCACTTCGTCGTCGCCGTACGGAAGGACCCTTCGCCCGTGGTCGTCATGGGCCCGCGCAGCGACCAGGAACTGCTGCCCAGCCGCAACCTTCGCCAGCAGGTCCGACGCGGGCTGCGCGTGGCCGAGCGCCACGGCGGAGGGCTTTCTGTCGTCTCAGACCCGGAGACCCTGCCGGGGTTGCTCGAGGTCATGATGAGGCTACACAACGCGAGGTTCGGCGAGGCCTCGGAGGTATTTGCGACGCCCGCCCGTCGCCGCTTCCACCTCCTCGCCGCGCGGCGGATGGCGGCCGTCGGCGCGGCCAGGGTGTACCACCTGCGCTCAGCCGATGGCGCGGACGCGGGCCTGCTCTACGCGTTCGCCCACGGACCGAGGCTGTACTACTACTCGATGGGCATCGCACCGGACCAGGCGCAAAGCCCCGGCCGTACGCTGCTAGGTCAGGCCGTGCTGCACGGTGCGGCCGAGGGCTTCGAAGAGTTCGATCTGCTGCGCGGCGATCACGAATACAAACGGCGGTTCGCCCATGGTGAGCGCATGGACGTCACGGTGCGTGCCCTGCGGTTGACGCCACGCGCCCTCGCGTTCTCCACGCCGGTGCTTCTTCGGTGGCTCGCCCGGCGACCAAGGCGGTCGTGCAGATAAAGGCCATATGTCCGTATCTATTCGCCTGGTCGTCCCTCTTTCTCATCACAGACCGGAGCACCAACGCTGAGGGTTGCTGTGCCATGGTGAAGATCACGAATGTCCACAAGAGACACGGAGAGGATCGGGTGACCCGCGACGAGCTCAACGGCAGCTCGCTCACCGTTCTTTACATCGCTGGATCTGGGCGCACCGGCAGCACGATCCTCGCGAACACGCTCGGTCAGCTGGACGATTTCTTCGCGGCAGGAGAACTCTGGAACATCTGGCGCCGCGGTCTCACCGAGCGCCGAAAATGCGGCTGCGGGTCCGCGGTCGATGTCTGCCCGGTGTGGAGCGCGGTGCTCCAACGCGCGTTCGGGTGCCCGCCTCAGCGCATCGACGCCAACCATCTCGATGCACTTGCTCGGAAGCGGCTGCGCGCCCGGGAGATCCCGAGGATCGTGGCGGCCGGGAGGGCCGGCTCCGTACACGGCGACGAGTACCGCGAGACGCTGACAAGGCTGTACCACGCGGTCAGGGAGGTCACCCGGCGCCCGGTCATCGTCGACTCGTCGAAGTCACCCATGTATGCCGCGCTTCTCGCCACCCTCCCGGGCGTCCGCGTCCAGGTCGTCCATCTGATCCGAGACGCACGGGCGGCGGCCTTTTCCCATGGTCGACTTCGTGACCTCCCCGATTTCGGCGACCAGCGGCTCATGCGGCGCGAACGTCCGCTGACCGCGGCGCGTAGGTGGGCCAAGGGACACGCCATCGCCCGGGGCCTGCTGCCCGGCCGCGTCTCCGGTTTCGTCACAATCCGCTACGAGGACTTCATCGACCGGCCGGCCGCCGCGCTGGGCCGGATCCTCGCGCTGATGGACCGAAGCGCCGCTCTACCGCTGGTGGGTGAGCGGGCGGTCCGGCTCGACCCGACCCACTCGATATCGGGAAACCCGGCTCGGTTTCGCACCGGCATCGCGGAGCTTCGCCTAGACGACGAGTGGCGAACCGCCATGCCCGCAAGAGACCGCGCCCTGGTCACGGCCGTCACGTGGCCGCTGCTGATCCAATATCGTTATCCGGTCCTGCGGACACAGAGAGTAGTCTTGGCTACATAGGAACTGCTCACGTCCCCAGGGCAGGCGAGGAGCCGGTGGAGTCCAAGAGCTTCCTGGAGCTCCACAAGCCCCACTCAGGTCCGGGAGGAGCGAATCGACCCCATACCCGAGCCACTGCGTCGGGCTGCCCGACGCGCGTTCGACGCCCGGGCCCTGGACGCAGACATGGCTGACCTTGTGTACGACTCGTTGCTGGACGCGGAGGAATCCCAGGACGGTGCCCCGCGTCGGCTGACGTTCGCCCGGGAGCGGATCAGGGTCGATCTCGAGGTGACGGAGACCCCTGACCAGGCACGCATCGCTGTCCAGCTCACCCCGCCGGGCGAGGCGTCGATCGAGGTGTGGGCCCCCAGTGCCTGCTTCGACCTCACCGCGGGGGCGGACGGTCGGGTTGAGTTCCGCCTTCCTGCCCGTACTCTCGCCAGCATGATCATCTCTACCCCCAGCACCGGGCGACGGCTTCAAACCGCCTGGGTACGGCTCTAGGAGCCTGCTGAATTGGGCCGGTTCCCGGGGCGATAGCAGGTGGGGCTGCTGTCCGGTGGTGTCCGGCCGGCCGGGCCTTTGGCGGGACCGGCTGTGCTGGCCCGCCGGTGCGGTTGCCACCCGCCGGCTGGC
>WHSR01000068.1 GCA_009379995.1 Streptosporangiales bacterium | reverse complement strand
TGACCGGCCAACGCCGCCGCATCCAGAAACTGCCGATCCCCCCGCTCGAAACCCTGCATAAGAAGATCATCCCGGATCCCCGAACACCAAGCCGACAAAACGCCGCCACCGCCCAGCCCCTTTTCAGCGCGCTCCTAGCGCCGGAGCACCGGCGCCCCGACGGCGATGACCGCGGTCAGCCCGGCCACCAGGGCAAGCGAGACGGTCAACGACGTCACGTCGGCCACCAGGCCGATGAGGGCGGGCGCGGCCAGCCATCCTCCGTACCCCACGGTGGCGACCGCCGCGACTGACGTTCCCCGATCCGGGTCCGCGCGTCCGCCCGCGGCGCTGAACGCCAGCGGCACCACCGTGGACACCCCCAGCCCGAGAAGGCCGAACGCGGCGATCGCAACCGAGGGGGACGGGACGAGCAGCCCGGTCGCGAGCCCGACGGCGCCGATCCGGGCGATCGCCCGGTCACCGAAGAACCTGCCCAGCATCATCGTGATCGAAAAGGCGGTGTAGGCCGCCGCGGCCACGCCGGGCGAGGCAGCGGTCCGCGTCCGCAGATAGACAGCGCTCCAGTCGGCCGCGGCGGCCTCGGCGAAGAACGAGCAGAACGCCACCACGCCCACCAGCCAGACACCCCTTCCCGGCCAGGCGAATGCCGGCTCCGCGGTCCGGGCGGCCGACCCGGCCAGGAGGCGGGCCGCCGGTAGGCCGATCCCCAGCACCGCCACCCCGACCGCGGCCAGGTGGACCGGGGCGTCAACACCTACCTCGGCCACGGTGCCGCCGACCGCGGCGCCGCCCATGGTTCCGGCGCTCCACAGGCCATGCAGGCTCGCCATGATCGGCCGACCGTAGCGCTCCTGCACCTCTACGCCGCCGACGTTCATCGCCACGTCGAGGATCCCCTGGCCCGCGCCGAAGCAGACAAGCGCGGCGAACAACAGCGGGAGGTTGGACGCGAACGGCGGCAACGCCACCGAGACCGACAGAGCGGCGATTCCGATCCTCATCGACGTGTGGCTGCCGTGCCGGGCCACCATGCGCCCGGCCAGCGGCATCGCGCATACGCCACCGGCCGCCGCGCCGAACAGGGCGACTCCGAGCTCTCCGGGCGACAGGCGAAGCGACTCCGCCACCCACGGGATACGCACCGCCCAGCTTCCGGCGGCCACGCCGTGCATACCGAAAATGACGCCGACCGCGAGGCGAGACCGGCGATCACCGCGGGTGGGTGGAGGGGGGCTGCCACGGTCGTCGGCCATGCGGTGGCAGTCTGCCAAAGATGGATCGGCGAGGTCAGTTTGGGTGACGGCGCCCCGAATCGTCTGTCACGCTAGCGACTTCAGGCAACGAGGCCTTCTCGCCGTGTGTGACACGGATACCACCTTCGGCCGTTGTACCGATCCGGCAACCGCTCGCGCCACGGACGGGGGACATCCATGGTGGAAACGCCTCTGGCCCGGGAGAAGACGATCGCGTTGTTCCTCGACGGGATCGCGGTGATCTGTCACCTGACCGGGGAGTTCTCGGGGTCGGACTGGGCAGAGCCGACGCCGTGCAACGGGTGGCAGGCCCTCGACGTAGCCGGCCATCTGCGCTGCCTCGCCGAGAACTGCCACGAGTACCTGGATGAGGCGCCCAACAGCCGGCTTGCCCGACTCATGTCGCGCGACCCCCCGTTGGAGGAGTTGAACCAGCAGCTCGCCCGGCAGAACGCCGCCGCGCTCGCCGCGCTGCCGTCGGCGTCCGGGCCGGAGCACGTCGCAGCGTTCGCCGAGTCCGCCCGAGCGTACGCGGCCCGCCTTCGGCAGCATTGGCACACCCTGCTGTACACCTATCGCGGCGTGGGCTGTACGGCGGGGGACCACGGCGGCGCGATGGCGGTGGAATGGCACCTGCACGCCTGGGATCTGGCCCACGCGCTCCGGGCCGACTACAGTCCGCGGGACGCCGACATGCTCGTCGCCGCGTGGCGCGCCGGTATGCCGTGGGCGCCGATCGGGGGCGGGGACCCGTGGCAGGCAGTGCTCGAGGCGGCCGGACGCCCTGTCGAATAGCCGAGCATTGCGCGTGGGATCGGGTAGGTCACTGATAGCAAGAAGTCCCCGTTGCTGAGGTGCGTGCGCCATGGTTGAGCTGAAGGAAGAGACGCCGTACCGGTGGCGGATCGAGCCCGAGACGGGCATGCACGTGCCGGGCATCGTCTACGCCTCCCGTGCCCTGCTGCCCGACTCTGGGAAGTCCGGGGCCGCCGACCAGTCGCTCGTCCAGGTGGCGAACGTGGCGACGCTGCCCGGGGTGGTGACCGCGTCGTACGCGATGCCTGACGTGCACTGGGGCTACGGCTTCCCGATCGGCGGCGTGGCCGCCACCGACATCGGGCGTGGCGGCGTGGTCTCGCCCGGCGGCGTGGGGTTCGACATCTCGTGTGGGGTGCGGCTGCTGGCCTCCGAGCTGACCGACGACGAGCTGCGGCCGGCGTTGCCGGCGCTGATGGATGCGCTCGACCGCGCGATACCGCGTGGCATGGGCAAGGGCGCGGTCTGGAAGCTCGCTCGGAGCTCCGAGCTCGAGGAGGTCCTGCTGCGCGGCGCCGGGTACGCCGTCGAGCGCGGGCACGGCGAGCAGGGCGACCTCGACCACTGCGAGGACCGCGGGGCGGTGGCAGACGCCGATCCGGACCAGGTGAGCCCGCGGGCCCGGGAGCGCGGACTCCAGCAGGTCGGCAGCCTCGGCTCCGGCAACCACTTCCTCGAGGTCGAGACCGTCGAGACGGTCTACGACGAGAAGATCGCCGAGGCGTACGGGCTGTGGCCCGGTCGGGTATGCGTGATGATCCACAGCGGTTCCCGCGGCCTCGGCCACCAGATCTGTACCGACTTCGTGCGGCTGATGGAGAAGGCTATGCCGCGTTACGGCATAGCCGTGCCCGACCGCCAGCTCGCGTGCGTTCCGGTCGAATCACCCGAGGGACGCGACTACCTCGGCGCGATGGCCGCGGCCGCCAACTACAGCCGAGTCAACCGCCAACTGCTCGGCGAGGCGGCACGGCGGGCGTTCCGGGACGCCACCAAACGGGGTCGGCTGGAACTCGTCTACGACGTGTCACACAACCTGGCGAAGATCGAAACCCATCCCGTCGACGGACGGGAACGACGCCTGTGTGTGCACCGCAAGGGAGCGACACGGGCGCTGCCGCCGGGCCACGCCGAGCTCGCCCCGGACCACGCGGCGGTCGGTCAGCCGGTGCTCGTGCCGGGCTCGATGGGCACCGGATCGTACGTGCTGGCCGGGGTTCCGAACGGCGGCGCGTTCTACTCCGCCTGTCACGGCGCCGGCCGGCAGATGAGCCGACACCAGGCGCTCAAGCACGTGCGGGGGCAGAACCTCGCGGCGAGTCTGGAGGCGGCCGGCATCGCGGTACGGGGTGCCTCTCGGCGGGGCCTCGCCGAGGAGGCCCCGGACGCGTACAAGGACGTGGACTCCGTCGTCGAGGTCTGCGAGCACGCCGGGCTCGCCCGAACGGTGGCCAAGCTGCGTCCGGTCGGGGTCGTCAAGGGATAGAACCAGCGACGCCGGAGGTCGGCTCCTGGTCTGTGACGTAGTCGTGCAGGCGGCTGGAGCCCTCGAGCATGGCGGTTGCCCGCTGTGTCAGCGCCGCTTGACGTCGTGCGATGGCCGCACGGAGCGCGTCGCTGCTGCCCGTACGGCGGAGGCCGTCGAGTATGGGCCGAATCTGGGGCAAGGGGTAGTGGCCCTGCCGCAGCATGTTGATCATCCGCGCGTCTCGGACGTCGGCCGGACCGAAGCGGCGGTACTTGGTGCCGGGATCACGCTCCGGAGTCAGGAGGCCGGCGGACTCCCATACCCGCAGGGCGGATGTACGCACCCCGAGGTAGGCGGCCACCTCTCCGATGCGCATGCCTGAGCGGGGCAATGCCGAGGTGTCCGGGGTCTGCTCCGCGACCGCCTCGAGCGCTTCGCCCGCCGCTCGCAGCGAGAGCCGTTGTTCATGCAGCGCGGCATGGCCGGCATCCACGAGCGTGAGCGCCAGGGGGAGGTCCCCGGCGTGAACGGCCCGCATGATCGCTCGAGCGGTGTCCGACCCGTATCCCCTCGCGAGAGCTCGGTACGTGAGCAAGGCCCGGCGGTGCCTTGCCTCGAACCTGCGGTAACCGGTGGCGGTCCGTGGGGTGGAAGGCAGGATGCCGGCGTCGACGTAGTTGCGGACCTGTTGGGTCGAGATACCCGCCGCGCGGGCCAGATCGATGGGCCGGAGACTTCGCCCGCTTGTTGAGGGTTCGCCGGACACATTTCCAGCATAAGTCCCAGACTGCCAAGAAAAGCCTATACATACACTTCAATGAGACACTTGAATCTATGGAAACCGGCAAGGAAGCCAACAGACCAGCGGTCCATACCGATCCTCGCGCCCGGCTCGCCGAGCACCACGCGACCCTCCAGGGCGCCGTGCAGGCGTATCCGCTCGCGCTGGCCGTGGACACCGACGGCCGCCCGGACAGGCTCGGCTCCGAGCTCGCCGGCCTGATGGGCTACCTGCAGCACGTGCTGGTGCTCTACCACAACCTCGCGGACATCCCGGACCACATGCGCGCGCAGGCCAACCGGGATCTGTCGGCCACCCACCTCCGCGCCCGGCGCGTTCGCGACCGAGGAGGTCGCCGGTGACCGAGTGGATTCGGGTGGTTGGCGCGCGCGAGCACAACCTCGCCAACATCGATGTCGATATCCCCAAACGACGGCTCACCGTGGTGACCGGGGTGTCCGGATCAGGTAAGTCGTCGCTGGTGTTCGACACGATCGCGGCGGAGGCACAACGTCAGCTCTACGAGACACTACCCGCGTTCGTCCGCGGCTTCCTGCCTAGCTACGGCCATCCCGCCGTCGACATGATCGAGCACCTGTCCGCGGTGATCATGGTCAACCAGCGCCGCCTCGGCGGCGGGTCGCGGTCGACGGTCGGCACGATCACCGACATCGCGCCGCTGCTTCGCCTGCTGTTCTCCCGCGCCGGCACACCGTACGTCGGGTACTCCGACGCCTTCTCGTTCAACATGCCGGCGGGCATGTGTCCGGGCTGCGAAGGGCTCGGCACGATCACCGACATCGACATGGGCGCCTTCCTCGATCCGGCCCGCTCGCTGAACGAGGGCGCCCTGCTCGCGCCGACGTTCAAGGTCGGAACGTGGATGTGGCAGATATACGCCGGCTCGGGACGACTCGATCCGGACAAGCCGGTCCGGGATTACACCGACGAGGAGCGCCACACGCTGCTGTACTCGACGTCCGGCTCGGTGCCGCTCGACGCGGGGGGCCAGCAGATCAACGCCTCGTACGAGGGCGCCGCCGTCAAGTTCCGGCGCCTCTACATCCAGCGGGACACCGCGGAGATGGGCGAACGAACCCGGCAGATGGCCACGCGGTTCACCACGTCGGCACCGTGTCCGGAATGCGGCGGGGCACGCCTTTCCCGCCGCGCTGGACTGCCGGGTCTGCGGCTACGGCATCGCGGAGCTGTCGGCGATGGAGGCGGGCCAGCTGCTCGACATGCTGGCGGCGTTCGACCTGCCGGTCGCCGCGCCGGTGGTCGACGCCCTGGCCAAGCGGGTCGGCCACCTCGTCGACATCGGCCTGGGGTACCTCAGCCTGGACCGCGGGACCGCCACCCTGTCCGGCGGGGAATCCCAGCGGATCAAGATCGTCCGTCACCTTGCCAGCACGCTCACCGACATGCTCTACGTCTTCGACGAACCAAGCATCGGGTTGCACGCCCGAGACGTGCAGCGGCTCACCGACCTCCTGTTCGCGTTGCGGGACAACGGCAACACGGTGCTGGTCGTCGAGCACGACCGCGACATGATCGCCGCCGCCGATCACGTCGTCGACATCGGCCCTGGCGCCGGCGGCGACGGCGGCAAGGTGGTGTTCACCGGCTCCGTCGACGCGTTGGCATCGTCGGGAACGCTGACCGGCCAGCACATGGACGCACGGCCGAGGCTCAAGGACGAGGTGCGGGAGCCCACCGGAACCCTCGCCATTTCCCGCGCCAGCCTGCACAACCTGCGCGACCTCAGCCTCGAGATACCCACCGGGGTGGTCACCGCGGTCTCCGGCGTCGCCGGGTCCGGCAAGTCCACACTGGTGTACGGCGTCTTCTGCGCCGGGCATCCCGATGCCGTCGTCGTCGATCAGTCGGCGCCGACCGCGAACCGGCGCTCCAATACCGCTACCTACACCGGTGCGCTCGACCCGATCCGAAAGGCGTTCGCCAAGGCCAACGGCGTGAGCCCGGCGCTGTTCAGCGCGAACTCGGCGGGCGCATGCGAAACCTGCGAGGGCATGGGGGTGATCTACACCGATCTTGCGTTCCTGGACGGAATCACGTCGACGTGCGAGACGTGCCACGGCCGCCGGTTCACCGAGAGCGTCCTCGCCTACCACCTCGACGGTGCGACGATCAGCGATGTCCTGGAGATGACCGTCGGCGAGGCGCTGGAGTTCTTTGCCGGACACCGGGCGGTGGCGCCGATCCTGCGCGCCGTCGTCGACGTCGGCCTCGATTACCTCCGGCTGGGTCAGCCGCTCACCAGCCTGTCCGGCGGCGAATGCCAACGCATCAAACTGGCCTCACACCTGCATCGGCAGGGCGCGATCTACGTCCTGGACGAGCCGACGACGGGCCTGCACATGTCCGATATCGCGCGCCTGCTCGACGTGCTGGACCGCCTCGTCGACGAGCGCGCTGGCACGGTGATCGTGATCGAGCACAACCTCGACGTCATCGCACACGCCGACTGGGTGATCGATCTGGGACCGGACGGCGGCAGCGACGGCGGCCGGATCATGTTCCAGGGCACACCGGCCGACCTGCGGGACGCGCCCGGCTCGCACACCGCCACCCACCTGCGCCGCGCGCTGAGGTCCGAGGAGGACCGGGACAGGATCCCGCCTACACGTCGACGGTGACGTGGCAGCGCCACGTACCGCCGGAGCAGCCGAACTGCAGGTCGTGCCAGGAGACACCCTTGGGAATCGCACCGACGGGTTCGACGGAGTCGGTCGGGACCGTCGCGAACCGCACGATCCCACCGCCGTCGCTGTCCTCTGCGACCTCGACATCCACCGGCACCCGGTCATGCACCTCGATCTGGTAGATCGCTTCGTCGAGGACGGAGACGAGAAGGTCGTCGTCGCCCTCCGGCTCGACGGGAAACGCGATACTGCCGCCGGGAGCCGCGTCCGTCACGTCGGCGAAGCTCTCGACCAGAGCACGGACGGCCTCGGCGATGCACTCGGCGCGGCTCGGCGCCCACGCCGCCAGCGCGACATCGGCGGTGTGAGGAAGCACCTGGTGTCCCGAAAGCGGCAGGTCTTCACTTTCCGTCACCGCACCTCCCCCCTGAGCTGGGTAGTTACACATCCTCCAACATGCTCAGTTACCCCGTCCACCACGACGCAACCATCACGGAGGAGCGGGTCATCGCTACACAGCGTTACACCCGTTCGCTCGCCGCGTCCGCCGCCAGCGCCCGTGTGCCGGTCTCATGCCGGCCGAGGGTCCTCTGGTAGACATCGAAAACCCGCTCCGCAAGGGCCGGCCAGGCGAACTCGGCCGCCCTGGCCCGGCCGCTGGCCGCCATGCGCCGGGCGAGCCAAGGGTCGGTGAGCAGCCGGCCGATCGCCGACGCGAGTGAGGCGGGGTCGTCGGGGGGCACCAGAAGACCGTTGACCCCGTCCTCGACGACGGTGGGGATACCGCCAACCCGGGTGGCGACGATCGGGAGGGCCGCCTGCATCGCCTCCAGCAGGACCGACCCGAGCTCCTCGTAGAACGATGGGAGAACCAGCACGTCGGCGGCTGCCAGCACGTCCGGCACCCGGTCGTGCGGTACGGCGCCGAGCAGGTGCACCCTGTCCGTAAGGCCGTAACCGCGGACCGCTTGCTCCACCCGCGGGCGTGCCGGGCCGTCGCCCACGATCGCCAGATGGGCCGCGGTCTCGGCGGTCCGAATCAACGCCATCGCCTCGACGAGCCGCAGTACGCCCTTTCCGGGGTGCACCCGCCCGACGTACACGACGCGGGGCCGGGGTAGACCCGCGACGACGGGATCGGGTCCCGCGGCGGCGAACAGGGCGGGATCCACCCCGGACGGGATGACGTGAACCCGGTCGGGCGGCAGGCCGTCGCGGCACAGCCGCCCGGCCATCCGCGACGTGAGGGCGATGACGTGGCCGGCCCGGCGCTTCCCCCAGGCTTCGACGGCGGTGCCCACCACCTTGAGCGCCAGCGACCGCGGCCCGCTCACCCGCAACGTGTGCCGCAGGCTGGCGTGCACGGTGACGACGAGCGGCAGGTCGTAGGCGGCCGCCAGGCTCGCGGCCACCGGCAGCACCGCGAGGTCCTCGCCCTGGTGTGCGTGGATGAGGTCGGCTCCGGCCGCCAGGGACGGCGCCCGGAGGGCCGCGTACATGCCGTAGCCCTGCCGAAGGTGCCGCACGGGCGCGCCGACACGTACCACCCGCGCCCCGGTGGCGAGGCGCTCCTCGGCGGGTGACCCAGGGGGCCGGGTGGTGAGAACTATCTGGTTGACGCCGAGCCGGTCGAGCGAGCGGGTGAGCTCGGCGGTGTGGTTCTGCATCCCCCCGATGGGATCAAACCGGATGCCTGGGCCCTCGAGGACCGAAGCCGAGTTCTCGAAGACCGAGCACAGTCGCAGCACGCGCACGGTTCGCTCACCTCCCAACGCTCCGCGAAAGATCGCTGAAGACGGGAGATACCCGGGCGGGAGGACACGCCGTGCCGACGGGAGCCGAAGCGCCGGTGAAGACCAGATGAAGATTTCCTACGCCGTTGTGCTCGACGTCCACGCTCCCGCGGAAACTATCGGGCCGCATGGTCGACGTGGGCGCTACGGTGATCCGGGATCCCCCGGACCCTCTCGCACCGCATGCTTGCACGGGGATGATAGGACGTGCCCCGGCGTTCTCGGCCGGCGATCGCCTTGGCCCTGCTCGGCGGGTTCGCCTTCGCGCCGATGGCAGCTACCGAAGCGGGCGCGGCCGTGGTGCAGCGACCCGATGCCCGGGCTGTGCTGATCGGCGTGCCCGGCCTGCGATGGCAGGAGATCGACCCCGACGTGACACCCGAGCTGTGGCGCCTCACCGAGCGAGGCTCTGTGGCGTCGATGTCGGTTCGTACCGCGGCGGGCCGCACCTGCCCGGTCGACGGCTGGTTGACGGTATCCGCAGGGGAGCGCGCCACGCTGGTCGACGGTTCCTGCGGGCTGCCGCCGGTACCGATCCGCAGCGGCGGCGGAGCGACGGTCCGCGGTTTCGCCAAGCTCCGCGACGACAACGCCGCCACCGGGTACGGCGCGCGGATCGGCCTCCTCGGCTCCGCCGTCGCCGCCGAGGGCGCGTGCGTATCCGCGGTGGGTCCGGGCGCCGCGGTCGCCGCCGCCGACGGCGAGGGGCGGGTCTCCGCCTACGCGGAACGCCTCGACACCACCTCCGCGGACGCCTGGCGGGAGTGCCCGCTCACCGTGGTGGAGATCGACGACATCTTCGACGCCGCCGGGGTGGACGTGCCGTTGCGCGAGGACCGGCGAGCGGCCGCCGTCCGGCGGGTCGACCGGCAGGTCGCGCGGGTCCTCGACGGGTTGCCGGACGGCACCACGGTGTTGGTGGCCGGTGTCTCGGACAGCTCGCCGAAGCCAAACCTGCACGTGGCCATCGCCGCCGGGCCAGCACCCGATGGAGGCAGGTACGACGCCACCTACCTCACCGCCGCCTCCGCCCGCCGCGGCGGCCTGGTGACGCTCACCGACGTCACCGCCACGGCGTTGCAGGCCGTCGGCGCGGACGTGCCATCCGGCGCACCGACGACTGCATGGCGCCCCGGCGAGCCCTGTACCGGGTCGGTGTCGGAGGCGGTGAGCCGGCTGGCCGACGACAACGTGGCGGCGAACGCCGTGACCCGGCTGCTGCCGCTGTTCCACCCCGCGCTCGCGGCGCTCCAGGTCCTGGTGTACGGACTCGCGGTCGCCGCCCTGCTGCGCAGGGGGGACGGCCCGCGGCGCCGCGTTCGGGTGCTCGCGGCCACCCGGTACGTCGCGTTGGCCGGCGGCGCCGTACCGGTCGCGACCTTTCTCGCCAACCTGGTTCCGTGGTGGCGAGGCGACCATCCGCTGCTCGCGCTGCTCGCCAGCGTCGTCCTGGCCGACGTGTTGGTCCTCGGCGTCGCACTGTTCGGACCGTGGCGCCGCCATCTTCTCGGGCCGGTGACCGTGATCGCGGGCGCGACCACGCTGTGTCTCGCCGTCGACGTCATGACCGGGAGCCATCTGCAGATCAACAGCCTCACCGGCTACACGGCGCTGGTCGCGGGCAGGTTCTACGGCTTCGCCAACATCGGGTTCGCGGTGTTCGCGACCTCCTCGCTGCTCGCCGCCGCCGCGCTGGCGCATGTGTTGATCGCAACCGGACGCCGACGGCTCGCGGTCGCCGGCGTCGTGGCCATCGGGGCCGCGGTCGTCGCGGTCGACGGTTGGCCGGAATGGGGCAGCGACTTCGGGGGTGTCATCGCCCTGGTGCCCGCGTTCGCGATGACCGCGCTGATGGTGGCCGGGCAACGGGTCTCCGCCCGTCGGTTCGCGCTGCTGCTCATGGCCGGAATCGTCGTGGTCGCCGCGGTCGCGTTCGTCGACTCGCTGCGCCCCGCGGAAAGTCGCAGCCACCTCGGTGGATTCTGGCACCAGCTTTTCGCGGGCGCGGCCGGCCCGGTGGTGCTCCGCAAGATCGTCACGCTGTTCAACACGACGGGCAACTGGCAAACCACCCTGATCGCCGCCCTTGCGGTCTTCGGTGCGATCTTCGTGCTTGCCCGCCCGGTGCAGCGGCGTGCCGCCGCGTTGCAGCTCGTCTACCGGCGGGCCCCCACCGTTCGGGCGGGACTCGCGGGCACATTGGTGATCATGCTGCTTGGCTCGGCCGTCAACGACTCCGGGGTCGCGATCCCCGCCTTCACCCTCGTCCTCATGGTCCCGCTCATGCTGGCGCTGTGCGTGCGTGCCCTCGAACTGGAGGAACGAGACCCGCCGAGATCTATGTCGTGGGACCGTTTTGTCCGGTTTGGACCCCCCGCAACATAAATCTCGGCGGACGGATCAGCTGGCGAAGTCGAGCAGCGGCATGCTGCGGCTGGGGTGCCGCAGCTTCGACAGGGACTCCTTCTCGAGCTGACGGATCCGCTCGCGGGTCAGTCCCAGGTGGTTGCCGATCTCGTCGAGAGTGCGCGGGCGCCCGTCGAGGAGCCCGAAGCGCATCGCCATGATGGTCGCCTCACGCGGCTCCAGCGTGTCGAGAACCTGGCGCAGCTGCTCGGCCATGAGCTGATGGTCGATCAGCACCGCCGCCTCCGGCGTGTCCAGGTCCTCGATGAGGTCGCCGATGCGGGTCTCGCCGTCCTCGCCGACAGGGTTCTCCAGGCTGATCGGCTGCCGGCTGGTCCGCAGCAGCTCCTCGACCTGCTCGGGGGTCCGGTCCAGCTCGAAGGCGAGCTCCTCCGGGGTCGGCTCACGCCCGAACTGCTGGTGCATGTCGCGCTCCACGCGGCTGAGCTTGCTCAGCATCTCGAGCACGTGCACCGGCAGCCGGATCGTCCGGGCCGAGTCGGCGAAGCCGCGCTGGATCGCCTGCCGGATCCACCACATGGCGTAGGTGGAGAACTTGTAACCCTTGGTGTAGTCGAACTTCTCCACCGCCCGGATGAGACCCAGGTTGCCCTCCTGGACGACGTCCAGGAACGGCAGCCCGCGGTCGGTGTACTTCTTCGCCACCGACACGACGAGGCGGAGGTTCGCCTCGAGCATGTGTGCCTTGGCCCGCTGACCGTCCTCGGTGAGGGCCTCGAGGTCCTCCCGGAGCTCCTCCGGGACGTCCTCCTCGCCGGCCTCGGCCCGCCGGAGCTTCTCCTCCGCGTACAGGCCCGCCTCGATCCGCTTGGCGAGGTCGACCTCTTCCTCGGCGGTCAGCAGCGGGGTGCGCCCGATCGCCTTCAGGTAGGTGTGGACCGAGTCCCCGGTGCCGCCGGAGTCGTCGTCCAGGTCGGACTCGGGTACGGTCTCGACGACCTTCGTGGCCTCCGCGGTTTCTTCGACGGCCACCAGTGCGGCATCGCCCTCGGGGTCGGCGGTGACCTCGGCGGACTCGTCCGAGGCGAGCCGCACCCCGGCGTCGGTCAGCTCGCGCAGGATCGCACGACCCTGCGTCGGCGTGACACCGGCGGTCTCGAAGGCTTCGCGGAGCTCATCGAGAGAGAGGCGGCCCTGCGCGCGCCCCCGCTCGATAAGCTCGTCAAGAAAGGCCATGGTCTCGCTAGCCGGCGAGGTCACGGTAGCGGCACGCGACATGACTGCACCTCCCTCCCTCTTTCACGTGTTAGGGGCATCGTGTGGTTGATGACGGCGTGCTGACTTATGCACTTATGTCAAACGCAGGTGAGGCCCAAATGTTTCCCGCACGACGAAAGTCCGCCCACGTGCCCGAGGCGGCAGCGGGACAGCGACCACGACGTCCAGCGCGCGTAGTGCGCGATGCGGTGTTGCATACTCTGCCACAAAGGCTGACGGTTCCGCGAGCGACAACCGGCTATCCGGGCCGATAGGGACGCCGACTGTACTTTGTAGGGTTGGCTGCGGCCGCGGACGGTGCCGCGACGATGCGAAGGAGAGCCGAAGTTGGTCGAGCGGTTGGTCGACTGGAAGCGCTCGGGGGACTACCGAGACATCTGCTACGACGTTGCCGAGGGCATTGCGAAGATCACGATCAACCGGCCGGAGGCGCGTAACGCGTTCCGCCCCACCACGCTCTTTGAGCTCTCGCACGCGTTCAACGTGGCCCGGGACGATCCCGGCGTCGGGGTCATCATCCTGACCGGCGCGGGTACCAAGGCGTTCTGCTCCGGCGGCGATCAGAAGATCCGCGGCGACGACGGCTACCTGGACGATTCCGGGGTCGGCCGGCTCAACGTTCTCGACCTGCAGGTACAGATCCGTCGTACCCCGAAGCCCGTCGTCGCCATGGTCGCGGGGTACGCGATCGGCGGAGGACACGTGTTGCATGTCTGCTGCGACCTGACCATCGCCGCCGACAACGCGATCTTCGGCCAGACCGGGCCCAAGGTGGGCTCGTTCGACGGTGGGTACGGCTCGTGGCTGCTCGCGGCCACGGTGGGCCTCAAGCGAGCCCGGGAGATCTGGTACCTCTGCCGCCAGTACACCGCCGAGCAGGCGTACGACATGGGCCTGGTGAACGCGGTGGTGCCGGTGGAGCGGCTGGAGGAGGAGACCGTCGCGTGGTGCCGGGAGATGCTGGAGAAGTCCCCGACCGCGCTGCGTATGCTCAAGGGCGCGCTCAACGCCGTCACCGACGGCGCGGCAGGGATGCAGCAGTTCGCCGGCGACGCCACGATGCTCTTCTACATGTCCGAGGAGGCCCAGGAGGGCCGCGACGCGTTCAAGGAAAAGCGCCCGCCGGACTTCGCCAGGTTTCCGCGCCGCCCGTGAGCGACGACCCGTGCACCCGTCCACCGCCCTTGCCCGCGTCCTGGTCGATGAGCTCGTCAGGTGTGGGCTGACCGACGCCGTGCTGGCGCCCGGCTCTCGGTCCGCACCGCTGGCGATGGCGCTGTACGAGGGGGCACAGGCGGTCTCACCGCACGGGCTGCGGCTGCACGTCCGGATCGACGAGCGCTCCGCGGGCTACCTGGCACTGGGCCTGGCCAAGGGAAGCGGACGGCCGGCGGCCGTGCTGTGTACCTCGGGGACCGCGGCGGCGAACCTGCACCCGGCGGTGGTCGAGGCCGACCACGGGCGGGTTCCGCTGCTCGTGCTGACCGCCGACCGGCCGCCCGAGCTGCGCGACACCGGCGCCAACCAGACCATCGACCAGATCAAGATGTACGGGGACGCGGTTCGCTGGTTCTGTGAGGTAGGTACGCCGCACGCGCGTCCCGGAATGGTGGCGTACTGGCGCTCGCTCGCGTGCCGGGCCTGGGCGGTGGCGTCCGGTCCCGACACCGGCCCCGTCCACCTCAACCTGTCCTTTCCCGAGCCCCTGGTACCGGACGGCGACCCCGACCATGACAAGGCATGGCCGGAGGACCTGCATGGCCGCGCCTCCGGCCGGCCGTGGACGAGGGTCGGCCCGGAGCCGGCGACGACGGGGGAGTCCGCCGTACCCGCGGCACTATCCCCCGACGTCCGCCGGGGCGTGCTCGTCGCCGGTGACGGCGCTTACGACCCGGCGCCGTGCGTCGCCGCGGCGCGGGCGGCCGGATGGCCGGTGCTCGCCGAGCCGTCGAGCAACGCCCGCCAGGGGCGGGAAGCCATATCCGCCTACCACTTCCTGCTGAGCACGCCCGATTTCGTCGCGGCCCACCGGCCCGACGTCGTCGTCACCGTCGGCAAGCCGGGTCTGTCCCGCCCGCTCCTCGGCTTCCTGCGGGACGCACCCGACCAGGTGGTCGTCGACCCCGGGCCACGGTGGGCCGACCCAACCCGGTCGGCGACGGACATCCGTCCGGCGGTCGCCGGGGCGGCGTTCCCGCCGAGCGAGCCCGGCTGGATGGAGTCGTGGCTGTGCGCCGACGAGGCGGCCTGCCGGGCGGTCGACGCGGTACTGGATCGCGACGACGTGCCCTCGGAGCCGCGTCTGGCCCGCGACCTCGCGGCGGCGGTCCCCGACGGTGCCCTGTTGCTGGTGGGTTCGAGCATGCCGATACGGGACCTCGACCAGACCATGCGCCCCCGGCGAGGGCTGCGGATCCTGGCAAATCGGGGGGCCAGCGGGGTGGACGGGCTGGTGTCGACGGCGGTGGGCGCGGCGCTGACCCACGACGGTCCCGCCTACGCCCTGCTCGGCGACCTCGCGCTGCTGCACGACCACAACGGCTTGGTCCTCGGCCCGGAGGAGCTGCGGCCCGATCTGGCCATCGTCGTGGTCAACAACGACGGCGGCGGGATCTTCTCCCTCCTGCCGCAGGCGGCACATCCGGGACCGTTCGAGCGGGTGTTCGGCACGCCGCACGGCGTTGACCTGGCGGCGCTCGCGGCGGCCCCCCACGTGCCGTACGCCCGCCTCACCCGGATGAGCGAGCTGCCCAAACTGATCGACGGGAAGGGGTTGCGCCTTATCGAGGTCCGTACCGACCGGGAGGAAAACGCCGCACTGCACGCCCGGTTGCGCGCGGCCGTTGCCGCCGCCCTGGAGAAGGCCGGACTCACCCGTACCGGCTGAGGAACCGGGCGATCGCGTCCCGGCTGATCTGGGAGCCGAACCCGCCCCAGCTGACCTCGAAGGCATGGTCGGCGTAGCCGATCTCGACCAACCGATGCGGCACACGGGCCGCGGCGAGCCGGCCGGCGAGCCGCTGGGAGGCCTCCACCGGCACGATCTGGTCCCGGCCGCCGTGGAGGATCAACGTCGGCGGAGCGCCCTGCTGGACCCGGGCCGCAGGTGAGGCGAGCCGGTAGGGCGCCGGGCTGTCCGTCGGCGTCCCACCGGTGAAGGTCTCCAGCTTCTGTGTCCTGTAGTCGGCCATTCCGGCCGCCCGCCACGACGGCTCGCTCTCGTACTCGTAGACCAGGTCCGTTGGCGGGTGCAGGGCGAGGACGGCGCGCACCGAGGTGTCCGGGGCGGGGCAGCTCGGCGGCAGCCACCTATCGCCCGCCGTGTAGGCGGTCAGCAGCGCCAGATGTCCCCTGCCGAGGAGCCCATGAGCGAGACCCGGGAGGGGTCGACCCCGTACCGTCCGGCGTTGCGCTTCACCCAGCCGACCGCGCACTTGACGTCGCCAGGAGCGTTTCGCCAGCTCGGGGGAGGAGCGAGCCGGTAGTCGATGTCGAACACCACGTACCCCTGCTCGGCAAGCCAGGCGTCCCACCGCGGAAGGCGGCTGCGCTGGCCATCCGTCCAGCTCCCGCCGTGCACCATGATGATCGCGGGCCGCGGACCGGACGCCGGCACCTCGGGCCGCCACACGTCCAGCCGCAGGCTCTGTCCTCGAACGCGCGCGTACCTCACGGTCCGCGGATCCCGATCCGCCGTTATGGACAGCCCGGCGAAGTACTCCGACCACGACAGCGGGGCCTCCGCCCGGCCCGCGCTGGATAACGCCCACGCCGGCGGCACCAGGGAGAGGAGCAGGGCGAGGGAGCATAAACCGGCCGCGGCAACGGGCAGCACCCACGCGCCGAAGAGGCGGGCGAACCAGGCCAGCAGCAGGCCGCCCACGGCCAGGACGGTGAGGGCGAGGCTGAACTCGGTGACAAGGACGGAGCCGTACCACACGGCCAGCGCCGGCGCGGGAACCACGACGAGCAGGGCGGCCGCCGAGAGGGGCAGCGCGAAGAGGAACGAGGCGGTCGCGAACGAATACCCGATGGGTCGCCGCCGATGGCGAATGGACCTCCGCTCTGGCATCCCGCCACCTCCCCGGGCCGCACCCGCCGGTCACCCGACCGTACCCGGCGGATCACCGGCCTGCCAGGGCTGCCAGGCCTGCCGGGCCCGCTTGACCGCGTGACCGGTGTGGCGCAACATCACTGAGATCGTTTCGTTCCAGCGAGCCAGGCCACCTCCGAACCGGGACACCTCGTGACGCCGACTCCAGCCGACTTCCGCGCGCACTTCCCGATCTGCGCACACAAGGCCTACCTCGCCAGCTGCAGCCTGGGCGCACAGAGCGACCGGGCCGCAGACGCGATGGAGCACTTTCTGGGGCGTTGGCGGGAGCACGGCCTCCCGTGGCCGGAATGGATGGAGGTGACGGAGCGGGTGCGCGAGGCCTTCGCCCGCGTGATCCGAGCCCAGCCACACGAGGTCGCGATCATGCCGAACGCCTCCGAGGGCGCGTTCCAGGTGGCCTCGACGCTCTGCTGGGAACGGCGACCCGGGATCGTGACCTGCGACATGGAGTTCCCGTCGGTCGCGCACGTCTGGCTCGCTCAGCGATCCCGCAGCGCCCGGATCGAGTACGCGCCCGAGCGCGACGGGCTCGTCGAGCCGGAGGACTACGTTCGGCTGGTCGACGAGCAGACCGGGCTCGTCTCGGTACCGCCGGTGTCGTACCGGAACGGGAGCCGCCTCCCGGTCGAGGAGGTCACCCGCCGAGCCCGCGAGGTCGGCGCCCGGGTGTTCGTCGACGCCTACCAGGCGGCCGGGGTGCTTCCGGTCGACGTGCGCCGGCTCGACTGCGACTACTTGGTGGCCGGCACCTCCAAGTACCTGCTGGGCGCGCCGGGGCTCGCCTTCCTCTACGTCCGCGGCGGGCTGGTCCAGGATCGTGACCCGCAGCTCACCGGATGGTTCGGGCGAGGGGAGCCGTTCGCGTTCGAGCCGCGGCGGCTGGATTTTCCGGCGGAGGCGCGGCGGTACGAGACCGGCACGCCGGCGATCCCGGCGGCATGCGCGTCGGTGGCCGGGATGTCGCTCATCGAGGAACTCGACCCGGGCCGGGTGACGGCACACGTCGCCGAGCTCGCCGACGAACTCACCGAGGATCTGCGCCGCGCCGGCGAGACCCTCTACTCGCCGCTCGTCCCGGAGCGACGCGGCCCGATGGTGGCCGTGGCGGCCGAGCACCCGGAGGACCTCGGGGCTTTCCTCGCCGGCCAGGGTGTCGTGGCCAGCCCGCGCGGCCGGGCCGTTCGGCTGAGCCTGCACTACTACAACGACTCGGACGATCTCGCCCGCGCCCGGGACGCCATCCGGGCCTACCGAGGAAGGGCAACCGGATGAGTGACGAGAAGCCAGACAGGCCCGAGAAGCCCGACAGGCCAGAGGGGCCGGCCCGGCGTCTGGAGTTCTACGGCGGCGTTCCGGCGCTGTTCATCCCGTTCGGCGTGATGCTCGCCGGGATCCTGTGGCTCGGCTTCACAGGGCTCGCGCTGCCCGAGGCGTTTTGGCCGATGGTGCTGGCCGGGCTCTTCGTCGGCCTGCTGCTGGCCCGCAGCAAGCAGGCGTACGTGGACGCGCCCATCGCCGGCGTGGGCTCGCGCATGCTGGCGGTGATCCTGCTCGCGTGGTTCCTTGCCGGCGTCCTCGGCACCCTGCTCAACCAGACCGGCGTCATCGACGGGCTGGTATGGCTCTCCCTCCAGGCCGGGGTGTCGCCGGCGTGGTTCCCGCTCATCACGTTCGTCGCGGCCGCGATCCTGTCGATGTCGACGGGCACCTCGATCGGGACCATCCTGGCCACCACCCCCATCCTCTTCCCCGCCGGATTTGCCATCGGCGCCGACCCGTTGCTGCTGGTCGGGGCGATCATCGGCGGCGCCTTCGTCGGCGACAACCTGGCGCCCATCTCCGACACCACCATCGTGTCGGCGTACTCCCAGGGCACAGAGATCCCGAAGGTGGTGCGCACCCGGCTGAAGTACGCGGCCGTCGCGGCGGGGATCACCCTGGGGTTGTACGTGGTCTTCGCGCTCGTCGGCCCGCAGGGGCAGCCCGCCCGCGGCAATCCGGACGTCGGGCCGCAGGGTCTCGTCATGCTGCTGGCCCCCGCGCTGCTCGTCGTGCTCATGATGCTGCGCTACCACTTCGTGGTCTCGCTGCTCTACAGCATCGCCTTCGGCCTGGCTCTCGGGCTCGTAACGAGGCTGCTCACCTGGGGCGATCTGCTGACCGTCGACGGGGCGACGTTCATCGCCAGCGGGATCATCGTGGATGGGATGAGCGGCCTCGTGGGCATCGCGATCTTCACGATCTTCCTCATGGGCCTGATCGGCACCTTCGAACACGGCGGACTCATCGACTGGCTCATGGAGCGGTCGCAGCGGTTCGCCCGCACGCAGCGGAGCGCGGAGGTCTCGATCGTCTCGGTTTCCCTCGCCGCCAACGCGCTGACCACGGCCGGTACACCCACGATGGTGATGCTCGGCCCCTTCGTCCGCCGGCTCGGCCACCGGTTCCGCATAGCGCCGTGGCGGCGGGGCAACCTCTTGGACGCGTGCTCGACGACCATCATCGGGTTCCTGCCCTACAGCGTGGCGGTTCTCATCCCGTTCGCCCTTGTCCAGGACACCGTGCGCGGCGCCAACCTGTCGGGCTTCAATCCGGTGGGGCTGGTGCCGTACGTCTTCTACTGCTGGGCCCTCATGCTAGTGATCATCGTCGCCGCGCTCACCGGCTGGGGCCGCGACAGTATGGACGACACGTCGTGGAGGGCAGAGACCGACGAACTGGAGGCCACATGGTGATCAGCCGGGAATGGCATCTTCTCGCCCGACCGCGTGGTTGGCCCAAACCGGAGGACTTCGCGCTCGTCGAACGGGATGTCCCCGATCCCGGGGACGGCGAGATCCTGGTCCGCAACCACTACATGTCCGTCGACCCCTACATGCGGGGCCGGATGAACGCCCAGCGGACCTACGCCGCACCGTACGAGATCGGCAAGGCCATGTACGGCGAGGCAGTGGGTGAGGTCGTCGCCTCCCGTAGCGACCGGATCGCCCAGGGGGCCTTCGTGCGCACGATGGCAGGGTGGCGCGAGGCGGCGGTGTGCAGAGCGGACACCGCGGAGGTCATCGACCCGGAGCTGGCCCCGCTCCCGGCCCACCTCGGTGTGCTGGGAATGCCGGGGTGGACCGCCTACGTGGGGCTGTACGACATCGGCCAACCCGAGCCCGGCGAGACGGTGTTCGTCTCGGCGGCGTCCGGAGCGGTGGGCAGCATCGTCGGGCAGCTCGCCAAGACGCACGGCTGCCGCGTCGTCGGCAGCGTCGGCTCGGCGGCCAAGGTCCGGTACATCACCGAGGAGTTGGGCTTCGACGCCGGCTGCGACTACCACGACGTCGATCTGACCGAGTGGCTGGGGGAGGCGGCGCCGGACGGCGTCGACATCTACTTCGAGAACGTCGGCGGGGACCACCTGCAGGCCGCGCTCAACGCCATGAACAGCTTCGGGCGGATCGTCGCGTGCGGCATGATCTCCGGGTACAACGAGCCGCGGCCCGGTCCGAGCAACCTCCACTCCATCGTCGCCAAGCGGCTGCGGGTCCAGGGCTTCATCGTCAGGGACCACGCCGACCGCAAGCCCGCCTTCCTGGAACACGTCGGCGGCATGCTGCGGGCGGGGAAGATACGCCACACCGAGACGGTCGTCGACGGCATCGACAACGCGGTGCAGGCGCTCCTGCAGCTACTGGAAGGGGGACACCACACCGGCAAGATGGTCGTGTCCCTCTAGGGCGTACCGCATCGCGGAGAACTTGACCTGGGTCTCGGCCAGCTCGGCGGCCGGATCGGAGCCCGCGACGATGCCGCCGCCGGCGAACAGGCGGGCCTGCGTGCCGTCGATCTGCGCGCATCGCAGGGCGATACCCCATTCCCCGTTGCCGCCGGCGTCGATCCAGCCGACCGGTCCGGCGTAGCGGCCCCGGTCCATGCCCTCGAGCTTCCGGATGAACTCCAGCGCGGCGGGGGTCGGCGTGCCGCAGACGGCCGCAGTGGGGTGCAGCGCCGCCGCCACCTCGAGGGCCGCGGTGCGTGCGTCGCCGAGCCGTCCCGTCACGGGGGACGCCAGGTGCTGCACGTTGGCGAGGACGAGCAGCGAGGGCTCGGCCGCGATCCGTACGTCGGCGCACAGCGGCTCGAGGGCGGCGCGGACGGATTCGACGGCCAGCTTGTGCTCCTCCACGTCCTTGGCCGAGGCGAGCAACGCCTCGCCCCGGCGGGCGTCCTCGACGGGGTCGGGGGACCGGCTGGTCGATCCGGCGAGTACCAGTGAGGTGATCCGGTCGTCCTCCCGCCGGACCAGAAGCTCCGGTGTGGCGCCCACGAGACCGTCGCAGGCGAACGTGTAGCAGTCGGGGAAGCGGCCGGCCAGCCGTCGCAGCAGCACCCGCGGGTCGATCGGGCCCTCCGCCCACGCGTACAGGTCGCGGGACAGGACGACCTTGGCCAGCCGCCCGGCGCGGATAGTCTTCACCGCCCTCTCTACCGCGCGCTCCCAGTCCGGCGCGGCGAGGGTGCCGTCCCCCCACCTGACGTCGACGGGCTCGGCCGCGGGACGCACCTGGGTCAGGGCGTCCGGGTCGGCGCCGTCGCCAATCGTGGTGAGCCAGGCGCGGCCGTCACGACGGCCGATGACCGCCCGCGGCACCACCAGGACCGAGCCGGCGGAGCGGGGGTCGAACGTGAAGCTGCCGAAGGCCACCGGCCCAGAGCCCGGAACACCGACCCGGTCCTCCACATCCGCGGCGCCGAACAGCTCCCGCAGTTCGTTTCCGGCCTGCACGAAGCGGTTCGTCCGTACGCCATCCGGGCCGAGCCGGATGCGTGCGGCCTCGCCCAAGCCGATCAGGCCGTCACCGCGCCGCAGCCAGGCCAGGCCGGCCGGTTCGGGGAGCCGGAAGACCAGCTCTCCGGGGTCGTCGATCGGAACGCTGCGGACGACCAGGTGCGGTGGCAGTCCCAGCGCGATGCTCACGGTCCTCACCCTACGAGAAGCCCTTCTCGGCTCCTTCGTCTGGGTCCCTGCCCGTCTGGGTACTCGCTCGTCTGGCCTCCCTCCCGCCCGACACCGACCTCGGCGGATTGGGACGGTGTTTGCCGTCTTTTGCGTGTCAACTCTTGACCGTACGTTGTCTTCTCCGTACGTTCAGGGCGCCCCCTCATTTCTCGGAGGTCCGGGATGGTGCGCCGCCTCGCTCTTATCGCCTCCCTCGTGGTCGTGTTCTTTCTTCAGCCGGCCATTCCGGTCGAAGCAAGGAGCAGCCAGCCACCAAACTCGATGGCCGCCCTCGGCGACTCGATCACCCGGGCTTTCAACGCGTGCGGTTGGTTCGTCGACTGCCCGTCGCGTTCCTGGTCGACGGGCGACAACGCCGATGTGGAAAGCCACTACCTGCGCATATTGAGTGAAAATCCGGAGATCAAGGAAAATAACTTCAATGACGCCAGGTCGGGCGCCAAGGTCGCCGATCTTGCCGGGCAGGCGCAAACGGCGGTTGACCAGGGCGTCGAGTACGTGACGGTCCTCATCGGAGCTAACGACGCCTGCACCAGTTCCGAGTCGAACATGACTCCGGTGGAGACGTTCAGTTCACAACTGGGCGAGGGCCTCGGGATCATCGAGGAAGGGCTCCCCGACGCGCGGGTCTTCATCGCCAGCATTCCGGACATCAAGCGGCTCTGGGAGGTCGGCAAGGACAACGCGGCCGCCCGTGAGATATGGAGGCTCGGGGGCATCTGCCAGTCGATGCTCGCCAACCCAACCTCGGACGATGCGGACGACCAGGCCCGCAGGGATCGCGTCCGCCAGCGGGTCATCGACTACAACGCCGAGCTGGCCGAGGCATGCAGCGCTTACGGCCCTAACTGCTCCTACGACGGAGGCGCGGTTTTCGAGTACCCGTTTACCCTCCAGCACGTCAGCGAGTGGGACTACTTCCACCCCAACACGGCCGGACAGCGGGTCCTCGCCGAGGTGACCTACGAGGCGGGATTCAACTGGTAGGAGGCCGGGAGGCGGCTCGGCCGAACCGCCTCCCGTGTACGCCCTGGGCGTAGAGCACCCCGGGAAGGCTTCCCAGGCTCGGTTCGTTGAGCTGTAATGCTGTAATCGATCCGGAGGGAGTTATGGACTCCATCTCGCGCAACGAGCCGCTCGATGCCTACTCGCAGACCGTCTCCTCGGTCGCCTCGGAGCTGACTCCGCGGGTCGGCGCGCTGCGGGTGCCGAGGAGCCGGATGCGGGGCGGGCTCGGTGAGAGCGCCGGGTCGGCGGTCGTGTTCACCTCCGACGGTTTCCTGCTCACCAACGCCCACGTGGTCGGCGCCGCGACCCGGGGGACAGCTGAGTTCGGCGACGGGACGACGACACCGTTCACGGTCATCGGCGTGGATCCGCTGTCGGACCTGGCAGTCGTCCGCGCAGCGGGAGCGACGCCGCCGCCCGCCGAGCTCGGCGACAGCGATGACCTGGTGGTCGGCCAGCTCGTCGTCGCCGTCGGCAACCCGCTCGGGCTTGCCGGCTCCGTCACCGCGGGCGTGGTGAGCGGACTGGGCCGTTCGCTTCCCGCTCGAAGCGGGGGCGCCGTACGCGTCATCGAGGACGTGATCCAGACTGACGCGGCGCTCAATCCGGGAAACTCGGGCGGCGCGCTCGCCGACGCGCACGCACGCGTGGTCGGCGTCAACACAGCCGTCGCCGGCCTCGGCCTCGGCCTGGCCGTCCCGATCAACAGCACCACCCGACGGATCATCTCGACACTCCTGCACGACGGGAAGGTGCGGCGTGCCTACCTAGGGCTGGTTACCACGCCGGCACCGGTACCGGACCGGGTCGGGGAGCGGACCGGGCAGCGGCGTGGGCTTCGCATCGTCGAGGTGATACCGGGCAGCCCGGCGTCACAGTCGGGACTGCGGTCCGGAGACCTGATGCTGAGCGCTGGGGGCCAGCCCGTCAGGGACGCCCAGGGCCTGCAGCGGCTGATGTTCGCCGAGGCGATCGGCCGTCCGCTGCCGATCACGGTGCTGCGCAACGGTGCGCTGGTCGACGTCATCGCGGAGCCGTCCGAACTCGTCGAAGCCCGCGGCTAGACACCCCCGCCGAGATCTATGTTGTGGGGCGCCGAACCGGACAAAACGACCCCACTACATAGATCTCGACGTCACAGCAGGGTGAGCTGGGCCGGCCGTGGCGCCGGTTCCGGTGCGGCCGCCGGCGGGCCGATCCGGCGGGTGTCGCCAGGATGAGCTCTGCCGACGCCGTACCGCCGCGCGAACTCCTGTACCCGGTCGGAGATCTGCTGCTGGTACGCCTTCGGCGCGTACGCGCCCCTGCCGTAGAGCTCCCCGTAGCGCGGTACGAGGTCGGGGTGATGCTCACCCAGCCAGCCCATGAACCACTCCCGGGCGCCGGGCCGCAGGTGCAGGACGATGGGGGAGACGTGGGTCGCTCCGGCCCCGGCGATCTGTTTCACCGTCGACTCGAGCTGCTCCGGCGCGTCGGTGAGGTAGGGGACGATCGGTGCCATCAGAATGCCGCAGGCGAGCCCGGCGTCGTTCAACGCGTGACAGACCTCCAGCCTGCGGCGCGGGGGAGGGGTGCCCGGCTCCAGCACGCGCCACAGGTCCCGGTCGGTGATGCCCACCGAAACGTTCGTGCCCACCTCGGTGACCTCCGCTGCCTCCCGGAGCAGGTCGAGGTCGCGCAGGATGAGCGAGCCCTTGGTGAGGATCGAGAACGGGTTGGCGTGGTCGCGCAGCGCCTTTAGGATCCCGGGCATCAGCTGGTAGCGCCCCTCGCCCCGCTGGTAGCAGTCGACGTTGGTGCCCATGGCGATGTGCTCGCCCTGCCAGCGCGGCGAGGCGAGCTCCTTGCGGAGCAGCTCGGGCGCGTTGGTCTTGACGACGATCTTCGAGTCGAAGTCCTGGCCTGAGTCCAGATCCAGGTAGGTGTGCGTATTGCGAGCAAAGCAATTGTGGCTCACCATGCCGTTGGCGATGAAGTCTCCAGTGCCGGTCGTTATGTCATAGAGCGGGAGATCGATGCCGAGAGGCTCGATCGATGCCACCTCCAATTGGGCGTCGCTCTTTATTGCCCTGTCCGCGATGTCCCGCCTCCGGGCAATGGCCGGGTCCGCGCTGTGGAAGAAGCGAAGCTGCTCGCGTAGCCCACCACGCAACCGGATGACGCGCAGACCGTTGCCGCGACCGGGTTCCTCGACCACGACGTCGAACCCGAGTCGCTGCATGCACGAGACCGTTACGTCGATGATCTCGGGGGCGCTATTGGTGATGCGAAAGATCCCTCGGGAGTAGCTGCCCTCTGCGTCAAAGATCCCGGCCAGGAAGCCCTTGCACCACTCGAGGCTCGCGACCTCAGGCCAGCGGATCAGATCCTCGATGGCCTCCACGCTGCTTCGCGACGACGTACGTATCGCGGTTATGGCCCGTCGCGGAGGATCCGCAGGATGGAAGGGAAACTCAGTGGTGGCGATGCCCAAGCCCATGAGGTATTGGCGCGTCCGCTGCAGCGCTTCGGCATCGACGAGCGCCAGCCGAAACCGGTACACGTCCCCGCAGCTACGTCCAGGACGGTCGTAGGTGTATGCACCTACATGGCCGTCGCCGCGGATGATCCCGCAGAGATAGCCGCGCCGGTAGTCGGGCGAATCCTTGGGTTGCTCGGCGAACCCCCCGGTGCCCATCAGGCTGTTGCCGACGGTGAGATGAGGCCGTCGCAACCTGCCCTGATCGCAACCTGTCACGTGCTTCCAGCCACGGTTACTGAGGAATCGGTGGTCTCCGCTGGCGACGAGCTGCGTTCCGTCCCGCAGGGTTATCCGGTATGCCGGTTTGACGGTCGACCAGTGCGCGAGAACCTGGGTAACGGCGTAGCGACGGTACCTGCCGCGCCTGACCGTCCCGTAGACGGCGTCGCCAACCCGTAGCTCGGCCAGGGGCTTGGTACGTCCGTCGGCGGTGAGGATCGGTGTCTCGCCGGCTAGGCAGTAGGTACAGGCATGGGAGCAGCCCCGGTACGGGTTGATCGTCCACCGGAAGGGGACCCGCGAGGCCTCCGGGACCCGGTTGATGATCGAACGCGCCTGGATCTCGTAGAAAGTGATCCCGCGGAACTCCGGCGTGTCGAAGGTCCGGGCGACGGCCCGGCGCTCGATGAGCGGCGGTGCCGGGTCCGCGGACTCGACGAGCCGAAGGTTCTCCCAGCGCATCTCGAGACGTCCTTTCCGAGGTCGAACCATCAGCATAGAACATGAGTTCGACAGGAACAAACCCGCCGAGGCCAGCCATGGTTATAATTCAGTACTCTCTAAACAGTGCGAACCTACTGGAGCTGCTCGTGACGGAAGGGGAGGCATCCGGCGAACGCCAGTTCGCCGAGGAGGTGGGCCTGCTCTTCGAAGGCTTCGGGTTCTCCCGGATGACCGGGCGCATCCTCGGCTGGCTGCTCATCTGCGACCCGCCCAGACAGTCCAGCAGTGACCTGGCCGCGGCCCTCGGCGCCAGCAAGGGATCGATCAGCACCGCGACGAGATTCCTGATATCGGCCGGGATGATCGAGCGGATCGCCGTGCCCGGCGCTCGCGGTCATTTCTTCGAGATCAGGCCGGAGACCCTCCTCCGGGCGCATGACCAGCTCGGCACCTTCCGTACCTTCCAGGACCTGATGAACAAAGGACTGGCCGTCCTCGGCGACGAGGACAGCCCGCGCGCCAAGCGGCTCCGGCGTACCCGTGACCTCTACGCATTCCTGGAACGCGAATTTCCCGGACTGGTCGAGCGGTTCGAGGCCGAGTACCCCGACTGAACGTCGGAGAAGCAGGGGAGGGGGGAGTCCATGAGCTTGATCACCCGGCTCGTCGCATCCCGCTTGGGGCTGCCACCCGCCGCGAGGCGGCCGGTCGGGGTGGAGCGCGATCTTGTAGCGCCGATGCCCGACGGGGTGCGGCTGCTCGCCGATCGGTACTTCCCCCGAGACGACGGGCGTGCGCCGCTGATCCTGATGAGGAGTCCGTATGACCGCCGAGGCGTGTGGGACTACTTTGCTCCCGTCCTCGCCGAACGCGGCTACCAGGTGCTGATCCAGAGCACGCGCGGCACGGTCGGATCCGGCGGGGATTTCGACCCCCGTTACGAGGCGGACGACGGTCCGGCGACGATCGAATGGATCCGCCGGCAGCCGTGGTTCGGCGGGCGGATGGCGACCTGGGGTGCCAGCTACCTCGGCTACGTTCAGTGGGCCCTGGCCGGTGCGGACGTCCCGGAGTGGAAGGCCGCGGTCATCCAGGACGGCCCGTCGGAGATGTACCACGCGTTCTTCTACCACGGCGGGACCTTCGGCCTCGGCAACGCACTGCGCTGGCTGGTGAGCGTTTATCCCCTGGACCGGCGCAGGTCGCCGCTGCGCCGGATCGCTGGCCAGGTTGGTGCGCTCCGCGGCCTGCGGCGCGGGATCGCTCACCTTCCGCTATGCGACGCCGACAGGATGTCCCTCGGTTGTACGGTCGGCTTCTTCCAGCGCTGGCTGGCGCACGAGGAACTCGACGAGTACTGGGCGGCCATGGACCAACGCGGCCGGATGTCCCTGTTGGCGGCGCCCGTGGATCTCGTCGCCGGATGGTACGACTTCTTCCTGCCCAACACGCTCGCCAACTATGCGGCCCTGCGCGAGGCCGGCCGTAGGGTCCGGCTGCTGATCGGACCCTGGACGCACGGGGCCGGTGGCTTCAGCCGGGAGGCCTTCGGCGAATCGTTCGCCTGGCTGGAGGCCCACCTCAAGGACGAGCCGATCGGGCTGCGGGAGGCCCCGGTGCGGCTGTTCGTCACCGGCGCAGACCGCTGGGTGGAACTGGACGACTGGCCACCGCCCGTCCGCGCACCGAGCCGCTGGTACCTGCAGCCCGACGGTGGCCTCGCAGCGAACCTTCCCCCGGACTCTCCGCCGGACCGCTACCGCTACGATCCGGCCCACCCCACGCCGAACGTGGGCGGACCGATCCTCGCGGCGCGGGCCGGTGGCCCCAGGGACAACCGAAGGCTGGAGGGCCGCGCCGACGTCCTCACCTACACGGGCCGGGAGCTGGATCGCGACCTGGAGATCGTGGGACCGGTGTCGGTTGAACTCTGGGTGCGATCCAGCCTGGGGCACACCGACTTCTTCACCCGTCTCTGCGACGTGCACCCAAACGGCAGGTCGGTCAACGTCTGCGACGGGATCATCCGCCTGCGGCCGGGCCGGCCCGCGGCCGACGCCGACGGCCTGCGTCGCCTGCTGCTGGAGCTGTGGCCGGCCGCGCACCAGTTCCGCCGCGGCCACCGCATCCGCCTCCAGGTTTCCGGCGGCGTCCACCCCCGCTTCGCCCGCAACCTCGGCACCGGTGAGCCGCTGGCCACCTCGACCACCATGCGCGCCGCCGACCAGGAGGTCTTCCACGACCCGAAGCATCCTTCCGCGGTACTGCTCCCGATCCGCTGAGCTCCGTCGCAGCATTCCTTTGGGTCGTGACCTTGCAGGAACGTTCGAATTCGTTCCTGGCAGGCGCTTCACCATGTGGACGAGAATGCTCCTTTGATGGACAGGAGCGCCCCGATGGACAACGACGAACTCTCGCCGCTGCTACGGGATAAGGCGACCGACGAGCCGTCCGTCTTCCGGCCCGAGGCGCTGATTCGGGAGGCCAGGCGGCAGAAGGGGTTGGCATCGGCGCCGGTCCCGCCCGTGTGCGTGCTGGATCCCGATGGGGACATCGTGCGGCACCTGCGCCGCAGCGGCTTAACGGAACGGTCCAGGACCTGGCCCTGTTACCACTCCGAACTCGACATCTTCCCGCTCGCCGGCCGACAGATCGGCATCGTGGGCTGCGCGGTGGGCGCGCCCTACGCCGTGCTCGTCGCCGAGCAGATGTTCGCGCTCGGCTGCGGACTGCTGATCAGCATTACCTCGGCCGGCCAGATCGTGCCGGTGGGACCGCCGCCCTATTTCGTCGTGATCGATCGAGCGTTGCGGGACGAGGGCACCAGCCACCACTATCTCCCGCCGGCCGCCTTCGCCGAAGCCGATCCCGCGCTGATCGCCGACGCGGTCCAGGCGCTGCGCCGGGCGCAGGTGCCGATCCAGGTTGGATCAACCTGGACGACCGACGCTCCGTTCCGCGAGACCTCACGTGCCATCGAGGACGCACGGTCACATGGAGTCCTCGGCGTCGAGATGGAAGCCGCCGCGCTCTACGCTTTCGCGGCGGCTCACCAACGGCGCATCGTGTGCCTTGCCCACGTGACGAACCAGATGGGACGAGACGGCGAGGATTTCGAGAAGGGCGAGGCGGGCGGCGCCGGCGAGGCACTGCACGTGATCGAAGCCCTGGCCAGTTCCGTCCCAACTACTCGTTCGGGCCGAACTGGCCGAGCTGGCCGAGGTGGTAGAGGCCCAGCGTTTCGACCATCCGCACGATGGCGTTGAACAGGCCGGCCACCCAGACCGCCTCGAGCAGTTGCTCGTCGCTCCAGCCCGTCTCACGCAGCCGGTCGAAGTCTTCATCGGTCACCCGGTAGGCGTGCCGCGTCAGGCTGACGACGAACCGTAGGAGGTCCCGGACCTTGTCGTCGACCGGCATCTCGTCGATCGACGCGGACCGTGCGGCATCGACGACCTCGGGCCCGGAACCGAGGAGCTCCAGGAGCAGGGTGTGCGCGCCGACGCAGTACCCGCAGGAGTTCTCCCTGGCGACCAGCGTGGCGATCATCTCCTTGACCTCGCGGGGCAGGACGCCCTCGGCGAACATGCTGAGGTAGCCGTCGAACAGCACCCGCAGGAAGCTCGGCCTGGTGCTGACGAGCTGGAAGACGTCGGGCACCAGGCCCAAGCCGAAGTGGTCGCGGATACGTGCGTACAGTTCGGCGGTCTGCCCGACCGCCGCGGCCTCCGGAACGGTCGGGAGCCGCACCGGGGCGGCCGTGTCGCTTGTGCTCATGGCCTCGGTCTCCTTTGCCGGCAACAGTTTTGTGAAGCAACTTATTAACTACACACCACGGATTCGTTCGGCGCAAGAGGCTGTGCGGCGGGTGTCACCTCGGCCATTCGACGACGAGCCGGCCGCCCTCCTTAACCGCAACGGTGCCGGCGGCGCGACAGGCGCCGATGAAGCGGTCGGTGATCCACTCGTGCTCCTCGCCCACCAGGCGGGTGTGGCGGTAGTCCAGCGCGAGCGGCACCGCCTCGAGCCGAGTCGGCCCGTGCCGGTCCGCGGTGACCAGGAACAGCAGGCCGAGGTCGTTGCGGAGCAGCGGGTGGATCGCGTAGTCGTCGACGAAGTCACCGAGGTCGTACAGCACCGGGCCGGCCACGGCCTGGAACACGTGCGCCGAGTGTCCGGCGACCAGTGTCGCGCCGGCCTCGAGCAGCATCGGCGCGGCCGCCCGGACGTGGCGCACCGGCTCGCCGACCATGTTCGGGCCCCAATGGGGCGTCACCAGGACAACCGAGGTGATCTTCCGCAGCTCCCGGATCTGCTCCGCCAGCCAGGCCGGAACCCCGTCACGCAGGTCGGCGTGGGCAACGCCGGGCCGGCCCGGCGCCGCGGCGAAGTCCTCCGGATGGTCGGTCACCCCGATCACCCCGACCCGAACCCCGCCGGCCTCCAGGATCGCCGCCGCCCGCGCCTCGGCGATGTCGGCTCCGGCGCCGACGGCCTCGATGCCGGCCTCCGCCAGGTGATCCCGGGTATCGAGCAGCGCCTCCTCGCCGTAGTCGAGCGCGTGGTTGTTGGCGAGGGTCACGCAGTCCACGCCGAGCGAGCCCAGCGCGTCGACGGCGGTGGGGGGAGCACGGAAGAAGAACGGCTTACCCGGGTCCGGCCACGGGCTGCCCCGCTCGGAAATGCAGCACTCGAGGTTGAGTACGAACAGGTCGGCCTCGGCGGCCACGGCGCGTACCTCGGGAGCGAAGGTGGTGTACGGACCGTCCCGAACGAGCTGCTCAGCAACCCCGCGGCCCAGCATCGTGTCACCCGCGAGAGCGAGCGTGACCGTGTCGCTCATGGCCGTACGGTCCCTCTCGGTCAGATGCGCCCGGCTCCACGGATCAGGGCCATTCGCTCGATCGCCCGGGTCACGTCGGACAAGGACACGATCCCGACCAGCGCTCCGCCGGAGAACACCAGGCACCGACCTTCCGGTCGCCCCGACAGTCGCGGCAGAACGTCGGCGACCGGGTCGTCGGGGGACGCCTGCGCCACGTCTGACAGGGGTAGAGCCACCTCACCGAGCAGCGTCCGATGCCGTTCCGCGACGGGAACCTGCCGGATCCGGTTCAGCGTCACCAGTCCAACCGTCCCGCCGCCGTCGTCGGTGACCGGGAAGGCGGAGTGACGGTGGTTCATCAGGTAGTCCTCGAGAAAGGTGGCCACGCTCATCGAGCCGGGCGCCGTCTCGGGCTCGGCGGTCATGACGTTCCGCACCGACACCCCGGCGAGCCGCTCCCGCACCACCGCCTGCTGGCCCTCCATCGTCGCCGCGCTGATGAGGAACCAACCGATGAGCCCGAGCCAGAGCCCGCCGAACGCGCCCCGGCCCAGGAACGTGATCAGGCCGAATGTCACGAGGAGCCAGCCGAACACCCGGCCCGCCTGAGCGGCGCGAACCGTGGACTGTAGCCGGTTACCGGTGATCCGCCACAGCGCGGCACGCAGCAGCCGGCCGCCGTCCAGGGGCGCCGCCGGGATCACGTTGAAGACCGCCAGCGCGATGTTGATGCCGCCCAGCCAGGCGACCGCGACGGCCGCGAGCCCTCCGCCGTCGAAGGCGCCCAGCGCGGCGGCAAGGCCCAAGAACACGGCCCCCAGTACCACGCTGACGAGCGGTCCGACGCCAGCGATCCGCAGTTCCGCGCCGGGGCTGGATGCTTCCCCCTGCAGCCGCGCGACCCCACCGAAGAGCCACAGGGTGATGCCCTCGACCGCGATCCCGTTCCGCCGGGCGACGAGCGCGTGCGCCAGCTCGTGCGCGAGCAGGGACAAGAAGAACACCACCGCGGTGGCGAGGCCGGCGGCAACGTACGCCGCGGTGCTGCGACCCGGGTACGAGGCCGGAAAGCGCTCGGCGGCGAGCCCGAATGCGATCAGGGCGAAGATCACTAGGACGCTCCAGTTCACCCCGATGCGCACGCCGCCGATCCGGCCGAGTCGAAAGGTCTCCTCCATTGCCTAGCCTCCCTGTGGCGGCAGGGGCACGTTCCTTCGATACCCCGCGGTGGGCGGAACCATCTCAGGTCACGAGAACCTTCCCGGAGAAGGCGCTAAGGATCACCCGAATCGGGGAGGATCAGGACAGAGCGTAATGAAGCGTATCCGGAGGTGCGCCATGCCGCTGTCAATGGGGGAGGAGCGCATCCTCGCCGAGATCGAGCACCGGCTCGCCGAGGAGGACCCCGCTCTCGCCTACCGTCTTGCGACATTCGGGCGAACCCCCCGGCTTCGCGGCTCAAGTCATGGACAGCACATCCGGCTTCGTCGATGGGGGATCGTCGGGGCGATAGCCCTGCTCGTCGTCCTGTTCGTGACGACGATCGTCGCCGTGACCCGAGAGCCGAGCAAGTCGGGCGAGCGCCAGGCGCCGCACTGGCCTCCGGCAAGCCCCGCGGTCGTCGTGCCGGACGCCGACAAGACGGCCGCGGGTACCGGCGAGGGCTGACCGGACGGAGCCCTTCGGGTTGCTCCTTACCGCTCGCTCTTTACCGCAAGGTGAACTCCTGGGTCTGCGGGTTCAGGTGGCGAAGCCGAAGGGCACCACGGACGGCCTTCCCGCTTACCCGGAAGATGTTGAGCCCTTCGGCGATGCTGCTCTCGTAGACGAAGCCGTTGTACCAGTACGAGGACCAGGCCCCGCCCAGTCGGTCGGCTGGATGGGCGGCGGGTCCGACCAGGCCACGGTCACCGGATTTGCCGGGTCGGTGAAGTCGGTGACCCATGTACCGGCCTGGTAGTTGCCGCTGACCGCGACGTACCGGCCGCTGCGCAGCGGCACCACGTTGTAGTTGTGGATGGTGCAGTTCTCCTCGGCGGTCTGCGGCCGGGGGAGAACCCACTGGCCGAGCTTCGCCCCGTTGTCGGCGTCGTAGAGCCTGTCGCAGAATGCGTGTCGCGTAAGGCCGGCTCTTGGTGGTCTTGGGAGTATGTCGTGTGGCCAAGTCGTATCGCCCGGTCCAGCGTGATCAACCGTTCCTGTTGCCGCCGGACATGCGGGAGTGGCTGCC
>WHSR01000141.1 GCA_009379995.1 Streptosporangiales bacterium | reverse complement strand
GCGCCGCTGGCGTCGGCCAATTCGGCGACTGCTCGGATCATCTGGCGGTGGAAATCGGTCGGCGTGGGTGTGCCGCGGGAACCGGCGACCAGCGTCACCACAGCCCCCGCCTCATCGGCGAGCTGAGCCAACACGACGCCGTCGTCATCGAGCTGTACGGCCACGATCGCGTCGGCGCGGACCAAGCCGCCTCCGTCCGAGGTCGCCACCCAAACCTCCGGTCCGGTCCCGCCCATACGCCTCACCTCCCTGACAGCCGCCGGCACGGCCACGCCACCGGCCGCTGCCAGTGCCGGCAGGACGGCTGCCCGAGGGGCCCGCGGTTCGCGTGCGCTGTGGTCAACCGGCAACCGCCCGGCAGTCGCGGGGTGTCCTACCTCATCAGAGCAGGCCGTTCGCCTCACGCGTGCGGGCGGCCGGCCCAGTAGTCTGCGAGACGGTCGGTACGGAGACCGCAAAAGGGGCAATGCCTCGTGTGCGAGCCGATCCAAGCGGCCCGCCGGTGTGCGAGGCCGGGCTTTCCGGGTGGCGTCTCACAGGGGTCACCGGGGGTTCAGGGGCGCAGGGCGAGCAGGGCCGTGTCGTCGTGATGGTCGCCCGGCGGCCTGTGGTCGAGCAGGTGATCGCACAGAGCGTCGAGGTCGTGCGGGGCGGCGGCGAGAGCGGCGGCCAGGCGGGCGATGCCGTCGTCGATGGCTTCGCCGGGACGTTCGACCAGGCCGTCGGTGTAGCCGACCAAGGTCTCGCCCGGCTCCAGCGGTGCTGTGGCGGTGAAGTAGCGGTGCCCGGCCCGCACGTTGATGGGCGGGGACGGCGGCCCGTCGAAAAGGGCGCGCACCGCGCCGCCGCCGTTCTTGATCAGCGGTGGTAGATGGCCCGCCGATACGTAGTACAGCTTCCCGGCGGGCTCGTAGAGGCCGTAGAACAGTGTGGTCATGGTCATGCCGGGAAACCGGTGCGCCATCGTGTTGAGTCGGGTCACCACATGGCCTGGATCGTGGTCGCTGAGCACGCAGGCCCGCATGGCGCTGCGCATTTGGCCCATCACCGCGGCCGCGTCGATGCCGTGGCCGACGACGTCTCCGACGACCACGCCGAACACCCCGCCGGAAAGGTCCATCGCGTCGTACCAGTAACCCCCGATCTGAGGTCCCCTCTCGGCGGGCCGGTAACGCACGCAGCATCGCTCGGGCGGCAGCTCGGGGAAGGCAGGCAAGAGCCAACGCTGCCGCGATCCCGCGATCCCGCGTTCGATGTCGTAGCGTTCGGCGCGGCGTAGCGCCTGCCCAGCCATCCGACCTAGGGTGAGCAGGTCGTCCCGCTCGCCGCGGGAAAAGTCCCGTCGTTGCGGGAAGCACAGACCGAGCGCGCCCATGCAGTCGCCCGCACCGCCGAGCGGGACGAGCGCGGCCGAGCCCACCTCAATCTTCGCCGCTGCGAACACCGGCATCCGCGCCCACAACTTCCGCGGTTTCGGGTACCACAACGCCCGCCCCGTACGGGCGACCTCAGCCAGCGGCAACGACGCATCGCTGGCCACGACCTCATGGCGTGCGACCACCTCCGGGTCGCAGCCGTCGGTGTGCAAGGTACGCAGATTCCTCCGCTGCTCGTCAAAGACCACCAGCCACGCAGCCGCGGCCTTCAGCTGCTTGAGGCTGTGCCGCACGACCTCCTCGGCGATCTGCTCACCGGTCAACGCCGCCGAGAACGCGGCAGTCACCTGGAGCCGGCTTTCCATCTCAGCGGCAGCCCGCGAACTGTCACGCGCCGACCGCTCAGCCGCCTCCACGCGCCCTATCCACCAGCGTTCTTCTTTCCGGTCATCAACCACCAGACCCGACCCCACTGCGCGTCTTTTCCCGTGAGCTACTCCGCGAACGCGTCACCCACCGTGGGCCGCGCGCCGGATGAGGCGTTCGACAGTGCGCGCCGCGGACGGTCTCTTGACGGGCATGTTTGACTGAAAGCAGTGGCCACCGCATCGACAGGGACGATGTCGAGTCCGATGGCCGCGCAGGAGGGACCATGACCGCGCCCCCTCACCTCGCTACGACACTGACCCGTCTCACCGACAAGACTGCCACGCTCGCGGTGACCGGTGAGATCGACCTCAGCAATTCCGACGTTCTGGCGCGACGATTGCACCATCTCGCCGCGGAGGGGTATCAGTACGTCATCCTCGACCTGTCCGGAGTCACGTTCTGTGACTGCAGCGGTGTCAGGGCACTGATGTCCGGGCTCGACCGTCTCCGCGCAAACGACGGCGAGGGTTGGCTACGCCTCGTGGGGCTTCAGCCCATGGTCCGTAAGCTCGTCCGGATTGCCGGTGTTGATCAGCACTTTCCGGTCTATGCCACCGAAGCGGAAGCCGCAGCCGGAGGCCGCCACACCGCGGACCCCCGTCCGCGCACGCCGGGCCGCGCACCAGAATCCGTCACCGCGCCTCCAGCCCTCACGTAGGGGTAATTCCGCGTCTGCATTTCCGGTTGCGTTCGTGGTGAGTCCGGTCACCGGAGGTAGACGCGGATGGTGGTGCCGTTGTCCGTGGTGTGGGTCCGGACGAGGTCGGCGAGCCGGTTGACCAGCAGCAGGCCGCGTCCGCCGGCCTGCAACGGGTCGGCTGGTCGGCGGCCGGCCAGCGGATCGCGGATGTGTCCAGCGTCGCGGACCTGGCAGACGAAACAGTCGTGCTCGCCCCAGATGTGCATGGTTCCCGCGCCGCCTCCGTGGGCGACGCTGTTGGCGGCCAACTCGGCGACGACCAGCACAGCGTCCTCGACGCGCTCGCCGGTCAAGCCGAGCTGCCGGGCGTGGGCGGCGGTGAACGACCTGGCCTCGTCCAACAGCTCACCGGTGACGGTGAGGGTGGCGGCGGCGTCGGGCGGGTCGGGCAGCGGCTGGTTGTAGGCGGCGACGATCCGGTCGGGGGCGTAGTCGACGCTGGCGCGCCAGCCGTCGCCGTCGACCACGACGGGATGGGTGGCGGCAGCGTCGGCCAAAACCGCGCCGTCCAAGCCTGCGGCGTCATACGGGCACAGCATCGCCGCCGCCCGGCCAGTGAACGCCAGGTTGACCAGCGCCTCGTGCTGGGCGCAGGCCGGGTACTCCATCGCAGAGCGGCTCGGCCAGACCGGTTCACCGACGATCCGCACCCGCCCGGTGGGGTGGGTGTCAGCGAAGGCCCCTAGCACGTCGGGAATGATCCGCCCCGGGTTGCGGCCGGCCTGGAACATGTCGACAAACCGCACCTGCTCGGCCGCCTTACCCAGCTCGGCCCCCAGCAGCCGCAGGTTCGGCGCCGGGACGGCCACCGCCACCGGTTCACCCGCAGACAGCCCGTCACCGATGAACGGCACCACGCCGGCCAAATACTCCTCCGGGCCGCCGTAGAACAACACCGAATGCACAAACCCGCCCCTGCGCCCCCGGTCACCGCCCTCATCACCCTTCCCGCTCGAAGGGAGAAGCCACCGTAACCGTGGCAGGTTCAGAAACCGGGTTCGGGAGATCGTCAGCAGTGATTTCCTGTGGAATGTCTCAACCTACCTACCCACGCGTGCCTTCTCGTACCACCCCTGCCGGTGACCGGCTGCCGGGTGTCAGGCGGCGGCCAGTCCTCCACCTCGCTGCTGCGCAGCGGACCCGTGGCGTCGGCCGTGTCGCGTGGGGTGCAACCCGCTACAGGATTGTGAAACCCTGCGCGCTGCCTCCGCGCTGCCTCCGCGCTGCCTCCGTGGTGCTCCTGCCCCGGTGCCGAGATCAGCCGTCGTGCGCCGACCCGCCAAGCAGGTCCGGGATGACCGCCTACTGGGCCTACGAACGCTGCGTGGCGCAAACTCACCTCCTCTACCTCGGATATCCCGACAACGGCACCCGCTCTTCGACAATCAGGCGGTGGCCTTTCCCGAGGTCAGCGGCGGTTTCCCATGTTCTGCGTGCCCTGCCGGGGGCGCTACACAGACCATCCCTAGTGAGGGTCAAAGGTCGCTTCGTGGTCGTTCTCGCGGTTTGAGTCGCCTCTTCGGGAACGAGAGGACGAGTGCGTCCCTGGTCGTCTAGCTGGCGAGTCCAGCGTGACCATCGCCGAGAATTCGCTCGACCTTGGGAACCTGGACAACGACGAGCCGACCGACGAGTAGGCCAGGCATGCACAGCTGCGCCAGGTGCTGGTCAGACGCACCGGGCCAGCGCACCCTGTGCTGGCGGCTGCGAGACGACGCGGTGCCCCTGGCACGGCGCCGCAGGCGCGGTCCCCTGCCAGACTTAGGGGATGCCATCCGGATCGCCTTCCGATGAGACGACGAGCCGTCCCGGGGCGGAGTTCTTCAGACACGCGCTCGACTTCGGCCCAGGGCCGGAGATTCCGACCAAAGTCACCCACCGTGCCCTCCGAGACGCCATCGCCCAAGCGCTGTACAGCATCAGCGCGTACGACCTGGCTGACGAGTGCGTACGACTGGGCCTGGCCCCGCGATCAACCGAGGAGGACGGCCCGATGTCGGGCAAGATCCGGTACGTCACACGACGGCTGCGAGACCACTCGGTTGACCAGCTGCTGACCCTGGCCGGCAAGGTCAACGAGAAGTACGAGACGCCGCAGCTGGCCCACCTGCTCGCACTCGCCGGAGCGCACGGCGTGGACGGTGATCTCAAGAACCTGATCTTCGCTGCGAAGGGTCCGAAACCGAAGCTCGTGCTCCGCGACGCGATCAATAACACGACGCACAGCGTCAGGCCGACCCGGCACGATACGCGGAGATGGTCGCTGAAGATCGCAAGCTTCGACTTGCCGGGTATGAGGTCTTCCGCTTCGGAGGACAGGAGTTCGTCGACCACGGTCGGGCACGCAGGCTGCTCACGGAGTTCTTCGCCGTGCTCCTCGGTCTCTAGTTCAGGACTCACCTCCCCGGCCACGAGGGAGCCGACTCGCGCCCCGACCCTGGCAGCCTGGAACGGCCACCCGAGACCTTGAAGCCGGGCGCTCGCTCGCATGGCCAGTCGGCTCGCGACTCGTAGACCAGGCGACCCAACGGACCAAGAAGCCCGCGGGTCCAGCCATGTCGGGACGCATCGGGTCCCCGACGCGGGCGGCGTACCCTCAAGGAACCGGAGTCAAAATCCGTGGCAGTGGCGGCGGGCGGGCAGCATGATGGTCTGGTCCTCGGCGCGTGGCTGTGGCGGGTGATGTGCGCCGCGCTGGGCCCGTCGGCTGCGTGACGGTCCGCTGGGCCGGTCTGCCGGATGATCTTCCTGTTTGGAGGTATACAGGGCCGTGCGTGTTCTTCGGGTCCGCTTGCAGCACTTCCGCGGCTTCGCGGACATGGCGGTGCTCCCGGCCGAGCATGCGGTGGTGATGGGTGAGCCGCGCGCTGGCCGTACTGATCTGATCGTCGGGTTGCGTCGAGTGCTGGATCCGCGGAGCACCGTCGCCAAGCCGAACCTCCTGGACGTCCACCGACCGCTCCTTCCTCCGGACGACGAGGATGGGCCGGGGATGCTGACCGAGGTCGAGGTCACGCTGGTGGACCTGGACACGGCGGTCGAGCAGGACCTTGAGGACCGGTTGGAGCTGATCGACCCGCAGACGGGTTTGCCCGCAGACAAGGATGGCTCCGACGCGGCGGTGATGGGGCTGCAGCTGTGCTACCGGCTGCGCTACGACCCGGAGACCGAGACCTGCGAGCACTGGGTGGAGTACCCGAAGTCTGGAGTCCGGGCGCCGCGGGCCGAACGCGAACTCGTGAGCGCGATCGTGCTCGACCGCAACGAGCCGCTGCGGCTACGAGCTGCCGGGGTCTTCCGCCAGCTGGTGGCCAGCGTTGACGAGGCCGACCTGCTGGCCACACTGGCGACACTAAATGCCGACATGGCGGCGGCGACCGAGAAGCTGGCGGTTAGCAGCGGGGTCCGGAAGACGATCGAGGAGGTCCTTGAAGCCGGAGCGGGCCGGCTACTGGAGATGACCGGCGCGGACCCAGCCGACGATATCGGGTTCGTTGCCGAGGACGGCTCGATCAGCGCGATCCTGCGTACGCTCCAACCGACGTTGACGTTGGATGACGCGGGCGCGCTGCCGTTGACCGCCCACGGCTCCACCACCACCGGTGTGCTGGCCGCCGCAGAGGCCATCGTGTCCGCCGCCTCCCCTGGTGCCATCGTGGTCGGGGACGACTTCGGTGACGATCTTGACGCCGCCTCGGCGGAGTATCTGGCGGTCCGGTTGCGGCGTAACAGCGGCCAGGTCTGGCTATCCACTCGCCGACCCGAGGTGGTGCGCGCGTTTCCGCCCGAAGAAGTGATCCGCTTGACGCGCAGCCACGGCCACTGTCGGCACCGTCAGCTGCCGGCGACCACCGACCGGAAGGCCCGCGCCGCCCGCCGCCAGCTGCAGCCGCTCCTCCTGCCGGCGATGACCGCCCGGACTGTGGCGCTGTTGGAAGGCTCGCACGACCTGGAGGGCTACACCGCGGTCGCTGACCGGCGACTGCGCAGGTCGGATATCGCACCGCCGGCGGCATACGGGGTGCGGATGGTTGCCGCCGTCAGCGGTGACGGCGGCAAGGACCAGCTACCGAAGCTGGCACGGCTGGCCGGCGAACTCGGCTTCCACGTACGGGTAGTACTCGACAACGACAAGCCCGGCTCGGACGCGGCGCTGGTCACCGAACTGGAAGGCCTCGCCGAGCAGGTAGTCCGGCTACCCGAACGCACCGCGATCGAGCGAGTGCTGGTCCACGGCGTGGAGCTGCCGCGGCTGCGCACCGCCTTCACGCGGGTGGTAACCGAGCACACGCTGGGTATCGACGTCAGCGCCATCAGCGACGCGGACCTGGAAGCCGAGATCATCGACGCGCTGAAGAAGAAGAGCGGGTTGCACCAGCCGTTCATCGAAGCGCTGCCGAAGGGCAGGATGCCCCCGCTGGCGATCGAGGTCTTGGATGCCCTCTCACGGCCACCCACCCCAACGGCGCTCGTCGAGGTCGACCTGCCATGACGTACAAGCCAGATGAGGAACAGCAGGCGGTCATCGACGCCGAGGATCCCGTCCTGCTCGTCTGCGGCGGCGCCGGCACCGGCAAGACCACTACCGCGGCCGCCGCAGTCCGCGCGCACCTGGAGCGGACTGACCGCAGTCGAGCTGGTACGTCGGGGGGTCACGGCGGGCCCGCGAACCGGTCGCCCGTGCCCTGTTCCTGTCCTTCTCGCGGTCGTCGATAGCGCAGATCCTCGACCGTACCGCCGATGTGCTCGGCCCCTACCAGCAGCGAGTGGAGATCACCACGTTCCACGCCTTCGCATGGCGGCTTCTCAACCGCTGGGGCACCGCAATCGGGCTGGGCGAACCGCGGATGCTCAGCGAGAGCGAGGCGAAGCTGTTCCGGGCCGATGGCACCGTCCGCTACAAGGACATGCTGCCCAACGCTCTCGACCTGTGTACCGTCCCGGCGGTCCGCCGGCACCTTCAGGCGCGGTGGTCGATCATCGTCAGCGACGAGTTCCAGGACACCGACGACCGGCAGTTCGAACTCCTGGCCACGATCACGGGTAAGACGCGGCTGCTGCTGCTCGGCGACCCGAACCAGTGCATCTACAGCGACCTGCCCGACGCGGTGGGTGTCAGGCCTCAGCGGCTCGACGCCGCCCTCGCTCTTCCCAGAGCCCGCCGCATCGACCTACCTGAGGTGTCACACCGCGATACGAGCAACGTTCTGCCCGCGGCCGCCGCCGCGATCCGCCGCCGCGACTTCGGTCACGACGCGATCACCGCCGCCCTGACCAGCGGCCGGCTGCAGATCCGCGCCGACCTTCCTCTCGACCGCGAGGCCGACGAGGTAGCCGCCGTCGTCCAGCAGCTCCGCGACGAGGGCCACACCGTGGGCGTCTTCAGCCACCACATCGACGCCACCACCGACCTATCCGACCAGCTCACCCACCGCCGAATCGATCACGAGATCATCGGCCTGCCCGATTGCCTCGTCGCCGCCCTCGACGCACAGAACGCGATGGTCCAATTCGCCAGCAGCATCGCAGCCTGGGACCTGGTACGCCAGCGGCTCGCCGTGTTCGTGACCAGCTCCGTGCGCGGCAAGAAGGTGCCCGACCTCGCCTGGATGCTGCTCGGCCGTGCCACACCGCCGGCCACGTTGAGTCGGCGACTGACGGAACTCCAGAAAGCTCTCCGCGAGGCAGGACCAGCTGGCGGTCTCTCGATTACCGCCACCGCGCACCACGGCCTTGGCCTTCCCCGCGGCGAACGCCACTGGCAGCGCGCCAACCACCTGCTGCAGCCGATCGTCAGCCGCAACCTGCGCCGCCACGCTGACCCCCAGACGGCGCTGGAACACCTCGACGTCGCTGTCGCCCAGCACCGGACCAACCTACTCACCTACGCGATCGACGAGCCGACACCACCGGTGCAGCTCATGGGCCTGTACCAAACCAAGGGACGCGAAGCCGACGCCACCATCGTCGTCCTACGCAGCAACGACTTCTACGGCTACGAAAAGAACGAACCGTTCGAGATCGGTTCCCGGCTGCTCTACGTCGTCCTCACACGGGCCCGTCACAAGACAATCATGCTGCTCTTCGGTAGCGATCCCCAGCCGCTCGTCGCGCCACTGGCCAACTTGCCGCACCAGCCTTGAGACAGAAGTCTCGGTGTCTGCTGGAATAGCGTGATGAGCAGTCTCTACACCAAGAACGGTCGGCCGCTTCAGGCCTCCGGCTCGAACGTGTACTCCCGCTCGGGCACGTACGTCGGTCGCATCAGCGGTGAGAAAGTGTACGACCCGAGCGGGCGCTACGCCGGGACGATCGTCGGCAACCGCGTCGTCTACCGATCGACCGACCGCACATCCATCAGCGCGCCCAGCGTAAGCGCCCCGCGGGCGGGGTCGGCTTCCGCCCACGCCGCAGGTTCGGCCATCTGGGGAGACGAGCCTGACTTCCCGGACTGACCCCGGACGCCCGCAGCCGAGGACCCAAGATATCCGACCACCCGGTGCGAGCATGTGTCCGGATCATGCCGGCGATGCGGGCTTATCCGGACACCCGACCTGCGGCGGGCTGGATGGAACACCGAGGAATGCGGCAACCCACCCGCACCAGGGTCCAGAGCAGCAACGCGATGACCGCGAAGCCGAGACCAGCGATCGGCGCAGGTACCAACCAGCCGCCCACGCAGGACCTATCCAACTCTGAGACCACCACGGAGACCGACTCACTCTTGGGCACGTCATGGACACTCCATGGGACGGAACCGCGCCTGGCCACACCGACCACACCATCGCCGGTCTCATCTCCAGCGGACTCATCAACGTGGCACCCCTCGTTGGACCAGCTCCAGGGGTCGGCACCACGTGGTTCGCAGTCACCCGTTCAGCTGGATGCTGTGCTCGATGACCAACCGACGACTGGGAGTCCGCAGGTCGTGACCGTTCCCATCGGTGTGGAACCCCGCCGGGGGCGCCCCAGAAAGCCGGGGTGGTAGGTGTTTCCGCACGCTACGCTGGCTCGCGCGGGCGCGGTTCAAACCCGGATGGCATGAGCGATGGAACGAAGCGCCACAACCGATTCGGTGATCCGCATGGCGCAGCCGGCCAACGTCGTGTTGCTGCCGTTGCTCCTCTGGCAGGGCAGCAGGTTGCGGACGACCATGCCGCGGCTGCCCGAGGCCGACGGTGCGCGTACGGGTCTCACACCCGGCGAGGCGCCGCCCCTCCGGCTGGCGATCCTGGGGGACTCGGCGGCCGCCGGGGTCGGGGCGAGGTGGCAGGACGAGGCGTTGGCGGGGCAGCTGGCCGCGGTTACCGCCCCGCACCTCGCCCGCCAGATCTCGTGGCGACTCGTGGCGCGCAGCGGCGCGACGGCCCGCAGCGTCCACCGTGACCTCCTGCCGAGCCTGACCGACCCGGAAACGGCCTGGAAACCCGAGCTGGTCGTGGTGGTGGTCGGCGGCAACGACCTGACTCATTTCCGGCCGATACCTGCCTGGCGGCGCGACATGCGAGCGCTGATCGACGCGATCCGCCAGGAAGCCGGTCCGGTGCCCATCGTGTTGGCCGGCCTCCCACCGTTCTTTCGGCTGCCCAGCCTGCCCCAGCCCTTGCGCGCCGTCTCCGGGCTGCGCGCGTGCGCGATGGACGACGTTCTGCGCCGACTAGCGCGCGGCACCGACGCCGTGTGGCACGTCCCGTCCGCCACCCTGCCATGCGAAGGAGACGACTTTTCACCGACGACGGATTCCACCTGGCCGCCCGAGGGTACCGCGCCTGGGCGGAGGTGCTCGCCCTTCCCCTCGCCGAAGCAGCGGAGGCGGCACGCCCATGAGCCCCCCTCCAACCGGCCCCGTTGTGGCAAGACTCTACCTCGACGAGGCACTCGAGTAGCCGTCCAGCGCCAGACGGTCCCTGACGAAGCGCACTCATCTGCCGCAGGTCGCGCGGTCATGCTTGTTATGCCGATGAGCGTGCGATGGTCGGGTTCAACGAGTCCGCGAATGATGGTGTTAGCCAGGTTCGACGGCCGCCTGCAGGCCGTTGATGATGGTGTCGAGGCTGGCGGTGAAGCGTTCGTCGCGATCGCTGGTCCAGGCGTGCTCGCCGAGGTCGGTTAGCACGGGGAAGCGGTCGGCGGGCAGTGATCGCAGGAACGCGTGGAGCTCACGTCGGGTCGCGGTGTCCTGGACGCGCTGCTGGCTGGCGGAGGTGCGGTCGCCGAGCGCGAAGCCGAGGGTGTAGTCGTAGATCAGGCGGAAGGCGAGGGCGGCTTGGCGTTCGGCCAGGCCGGCCGCGTGCAGCGGCGCGAGGAATGCCTCGGCCAGGGCGAGGGAGTGGGGGGTGAGGGGGTCGCGGGTCTTGAGCAGCCCGGCGATGCCGGGGTGGTCTTCGAGGACCGTCCGTAGCCGGTGCGCGAGCTCCTTGACCTGCCCGGTCCAGGCGAGCGAGGGATCGGTGTTGCAGTCGACCTCGACCAGCACGCCGTCGAGGATGAGGTCGTGGAGCTGCTCCTTGCTGCGCACGTGGCGGTACAGCGCGCCGGGGACCACGCCGAGGCGGGTGGCGAGGGCGCGCATGCTGAGGGCCTGTATGCCGTCCGCGCTGATGACGGCGAGGGCCTCGGCGACGACGCGTTCGCGGGTGAGCGCGCGACGGCGGTCCTCCTTGTCGTCTAGGGGAGTGAACCACAGCGGGCGCGCGCCCGCGTCGTCGGCTGCGTGCCGTCGCTGTGCCACGTCTTCCTCCGGTGACCTAGTTTGACTGTGAACACCGTCCACTATAGAGTGAACAGTGTACCTCGGTAGCGAATAGCGCTCACTCGAGCGGTGTTCTTCCCGGGTGGCAGGGCCACCGGCCCGGCCAGATGCATTAGGGAGAACGACATGACAGCCATGACGAGCTGGGAGTTGTTTGAGGATCTACGTACCGCGCAGGAAGACATGCTGCGGATGAACAGGGGACGCGGCTGGCGGCCTGGCCGGCAGTATGACGCCGGCGCTGACGCCGCGGCCTGGGCGCCAGCGGTCGACATCTCCGAACGCAAGGACGCCTATCTGGTGACGGTCGAGCTTCCCGGCGTCAAGGTGGGCGACCTGGAGATCACCTTCGAGGACGGCTTGCTGACGATCCAGGGGGAGCGGCACTTCGCTCGGGATTCCGCCGGGGAGCGGGTACACCGGTCCGAACGCTGTTACGGCGCCTTCCGCCGCTCGATCACCCTGCCCAGCCATGTAGAGGCGGAAAAGATCGAAGCCTCGGCCGAGGACGGCGTGCTGCAGATCCTCGTGCCCAAGGCGCAGGAAGTACAGGCCAAGCGCATCCAGGTGCACGCCGGCGAGGGCCACGTCGCCCTCACACCAGGCGCAGAGGCCAAGAACGGCAGATAGCAGCCCGGCGGCCGCCTGGTCACCGACCACCCGGGGCATCTGACCCCTCCGGCCGGCACCGCTGCTCCCAGCGGTGCCGGCCGGAGTAATCTCGTCGATGTGCGCCCCGTCGGGCAACATTTGGTCTACGACGGCCTCGGGGGATCTCGGAGCTAGTGTCCTGCGCCGGGGATCCGTTGAAGATATGAGGCGAGTCGTTCGAGGATCTCGTCGGCGGTCTTGGTCCAGGTGAAGGGCCTGGGGTTGTCGTTCCAGGTCGTGGTCCACTCACGGAGGTCCTGTTCCAGGGC
>WHSR01000096.1 GCA_009379995.1 Streptosporangiales bacterium | reverse complement strand
AGCTCAGCCCAGCGAGCCACTGACCAAAGCGAACCCCAACCCCTAGATACACGCCGTCACAACAGCCAACGGCACGTTCCCGCACGTCAACCCGCGAACTCGCGGACTATCCCACTACATCAGCTGCGGAACCCCGGGGAGGGACGTAGGTCCTTTGCGCGAGGGCAAGTCGGCATGCATAAAGCGACACCCGCCTCGGGAGGGAGCGGACCTCGCCCGGGCGGTCGGATTGGGTCCTGGTGACGGGTGGACGGTACGGCGCGAGGCAGTACCGCCCAGACCGCTCGGGCGAGGTCACGTACCGGTTGTCGCCGGACTTCCCGGAACGCCTTTGTCGGCGGGTGTCGCCCCTACCACGATGGCCGTTCCGCGCGGCGCGGGGCGAGGGACCTTAGTCCTCACCTCTTCGGGACTTTGGTCCCTGGGCGGGGAAACGTCGCTGACCAACACCGCGCTGTTCTGCCCCGCCCACAACCGGTACAAAAACCGCCACCCCGACCGGGTCCAGGTCACCCGACACCCAGACGACACCAGCGGGCCGCCTAGTCAGGTCGTCGCGGCAGGTAGGTTGAGCACGATGTAGCGGCGGGCAGGAATGATCACGCAACAGGACCGATCGCGCAACGGGTGGCTATGCGGGTACTTGCCGTCAACGCCGGGTCGAGCAGCCTGAAGCTGCGGCTGTTGGGCCCCAACGATCGCCAGCTCGCCGCGGTCGACCTGGCTGCCAAGCACGGTGACTTCGATCCCGACGACGTGGCCGCGGCGATGCGTGACCTGAAGGGGGCGGGCGCGGTCGGGCACCGGGTCGTGCACGGCGGGACGGAGTTCCGCGGGCCCGTCGTCCTCGACGCGACCGTCGTGGGGCGGCTGCGAGGGCTCGCCGGCCTGGCGCCGCTGCATCAGCCGCAGTCGCTCGCCGGTATCGACGCGGTAGGCCGGATGCCGCCCGAGGTGCCGGCCGTGGCCTGCTTCGACACGTCGTTCCACGCGGGCATCTCGGCCGCCGCGGCCACGTACGCCGTGCCGGAGGAGTGGCGGACCAGGTACGGGCTGCGCCGGTACGGGTTCCACGGCCTGTCCCACGCCTACGCGGCCCGGCGAGCCGGGCAGATGCTCGGCGCCGACCCGGGCCGGCTGGTCGTCTGCCACCTTGGCGCCGGTGCCTCGCTCGCCGCGGTGCGCGCCGGCCGCTCCGTCGACACCACAATGGGGTTCACGCCGCTGGAGGGGCTGGTCATGGCGACCCGTTCGGGGAGCGTCGACCCCGGGATGGTGTTGTGGCTCCAGGAGCACGCGGGCGTTCCGCTCGGGGAGTTGGCCGACGCGCTGGAACGTCGCTCCGGCCTGGCCGCGCTCGCCGGCACCCCGGACATGCGCGAGGTGCTGGACAGCGCCGCGGCCGGCGAGGAGCGGGCACGGCTCGCCGTGGACGTGTACGTGCACCGGCTGCGCCAGGGGATCGCGGCCATGGCCGCCACGCTCGGCGGGCTCGACACGCTGGTGTTCACCGGCGGCGTCGGGGAGAACGCCGCACAGATCCGCGCCGCCGCGGCGGCCGGCCTCGGGTTCCTGGGCGTGGGCCTCGACGGGGCCCGCAACGACGGCCATAACGACTCCGGGGTGCCGGACGCCGACCTCTCCGCCTCCGGTGCCGCGTCCGCGTCCTCGTCGTCGCGGCGCGGGAGGACCTGCAGATCGCCGCCGAGGTCCGGCGCGTGCTCGGCACAGCGCACTGACGTTTCGGCACGGTACGGAACGGGACCAACGGCCCTCCAGGTATGGCCGATCGGCCGGCCGGATAGGGCCGGTAGCCCCCGGGCGTACGCGGCACCTCGGTGGTCTTCTGAATGTACCGGTGCGACCAGCATCCGGATCGAAACGAAAGGAGTGGTGGTGGCCATGGCTACCACGGGACAGGTACCGACCACGCCGGCACGCCGCAACGGGAACGCGGCCGCCCGGGTGCGGCCGCACGAGGTGACCAACGTCGAGACGAGCACTGGTGCCGCAGCACGCTACCTCTGGGCGGTGGCACGGCTCTCGCTCGGATGGGTCTTCCTCTGGGCGTTCGTGGACAAGCTGTTCGGGCTCGGCAACGAGACCCCAAGGGCTGAGGCGTGGATCAACGGCGGAAGCCCCACCGAGGGGTTCCTCGGTAACGCGGTGGAGGGCCCGTTCGCCGGGTTCTACGGCAGCTTCGCCGGAGCCGCGTGGGCGGACTGGCTGTTCATGATCGGCCTGGCCGGCATCGGCCTCGCCCTCATCCTCGGCATCGGCGTGCGGGTCGCCGCGGCGGCCGGGGCGCTGCTGCTCGTGCTGATGTGGACTGCGGTGCTGCCTCCGGCGAACAACCCCTTCATGGACGACCACCTGATCTACGCGATGGTCCTCATCGGCCTGGCGCTGGTGAAGGCCGAGGACACGCTCGGGTTCGGCCGGACGTGGGGCCGCACGAAGCTGGTGCAGGACTACCCGATCCTGAAGTAACCACCCCCGAAATGAGAGGGCGCGCCGATGGGCGCGCCCTCTCGCGTCGACGCACCGCTGAACATGGGAAACGCGCCATATGGGATGAATCCCTGTGAGCTACCGTGTGTAAAGGGTGTTAGTGGCGAGGGAGTCGTGCGTGGGATCGGAGCGGAGATCGAGGCCCCGCGAGGGAGCCGGGCCACCGGAGCTGCCCCAGTTGCGTCTCGACGAGCTGCTGGAGGAGTTGCAGTCCCGGCTGCAGCAGGTGCTTACCACCCGGGACCGGGTCCGCAACCTGCTCGAGGCCGTGCTGGCGGTCGGCAGTGACCTGGATCTGGAGGCGGTGCTGCAGCGCATCGTCGAGGCCGCCGCCACCCTGGTGGACGCACGGTACGGGGCGCTCGGTGTGATCGCGGATCGGGAGCGGCTGGTCGAGTTCATTCCCGTCGGGGTCGATGAGGAGACGATCGCGCGGATACCGCACTGGCCGGAGGGGCACGGCATCCTGGGGGTGCTCATCCGCCAGCCGAAGCCGCTGCGGCTGTCCGACATCAGCCAGCACCCCGACTCGTACGGCTTCCCGCCGGGCCATCCGCCGATGAAGAGTTTCCTCGGGGCTCCGATCCACATCCGCGGCGAGGTGTTCGGCAACCTCTACCTCACCGAGAAACGCGGCGCCGCGGAGTTCGACGAGGAGGACGAGACGGTGCTGCAGGCGCTGGCCGCCGCGGCGGCCGTCTCCATCGAGAACGCCCGGCTGTACGAGGAGACGCGACGCAGCGAGCGCTGGATTCAAACCAGCGCCGAGGTGAACGAACGCCTGTTGTCCGGCACCGAACCGGCCGAGGTGCTTGCCCTGGCCGCCGACCGGGTGCGCGAACTGTCCGGGGCGGACCTGGTCACGATCGCGCTGCCGGGGGAGGAGCGGCAGTGGCTGTCTCTCGAGGTCGCCAGCGGGGCGGACGCCGACCGGGTCCGCGGCCTCGTCCTCCCACGCGACGCCTCAATGTCGGGTCGGGTCCTCGATACCGGCGAGCCGGCCGTGACCAGTGACTTTGCCCGTGACGACCAGGTCTCTGACGCCGCGCGAGAGCTGATGTCAGTGGGGCCGGCGATCTTCGTTCCGCTCGGGTCCGAGGAGGTGCACGGGGTGCTCACCGTCGGCCGGCGCCCCGGCGCGTTGCCGTTCCCGGATATCACCCTGACGGAGGTGGGCGCGTTCGCCGGGCAGTTGGCGGTCGCCTTGGAGCTGGCGGAACGGCGCCGGGACGCGGAGCGGCTCAGCGTGTACGAGGACCGTGACCGGATCGCGCGGGACCTGCACGACCTGGTGATCCAGCGGCTGTTCGCGACCGGTATGACCCTGCAGAGCGCCAGCCGGCTGATCGAAAAACCCGAGGTCGCGACCCGGGTGCGGCGCACCGTCGATGCGCTGGACGAGACGATCAAGGAGATCCGCACCACCATCTTCGCCCTGCAGACCCACGACGAGGAGAGACCGGGCCTGCGGTCTCGGTTCGTGGAGGCCGTGGAGGCTGCGACGGGTCAGCTTGGCTTCAGTCCTGCTCTGACGCTGTCCGGGGCGATCGAGGCGCGGGTGCCGGAAGAGTACGGCGAGCATGCGCTCGCCGCCGTGCGCGAGGCCTTGTCGAACGCGGTCCGGCACGCCGAGGCGAGCAGGGTGGACGTCGCCGTGGAGGCGGACGACCACCTGCTGGTGCGGGTTCGAGACGACGGTGTCGGCATCCCGGAGGACGCACCCCACAGCGGCCTGCACAACCTCGCGGTGCGCGCCGAGAACCTGGGCGGGGCGCTGCGGCTCGACGCCGGCATCGACGGTGCGGGCACCGCCGTCGAGTGGCGGGTGCCGCTTCCCTGAGAAAGCCCCGATGTCTGCCTATGGCTGGCCTGTTACCTGGCCGTTCGGAAGGATGCGCCGTCCGGAGATCAGCTCCACGCCGATGCGGATGAAGTGTTCCTTAGGTCCCGGCGCCCACGCCCTTAGCCCCGACCGCTCCAGCCGGACCACCTCGTCCGGGTCCCGTACCGGACGCGCGTGCCCGGTGACGACCACGCTCCATCCGTCGTGGGAGTCGGCTTGGACCTCGTCGACCTCGAAAGCCACCACCGTGCCCCGGGCGGCGGCCGCCAGCCTCGTGTCCGCCCCGGTGCGGATGACGATATCTCCCTCGTCGAGGAGGAAGTTCACCGGTTGGATCGCCGGGAGGGCCCCGTCGCTGTAGACGATCCGGCCCACCGGCACGGACGCCAGCAACGCGAGGCACTCCGACCGGGAGAGGCGCTCCAATCCGGCACCATTTAGTTCCACAAACCCATCCTGGGGCATCCGTCGCGCTCGGCAGTAAGGGACAAAGGCCCTATTCGGAGGTCCTACGGTCATCGCCGTGCTTGATCCCCGCGGCGTAGACCGCGGCCTGGGTGCGGCGCTCCATCCCGAGCTTGGCGAGCAGGTTGGAAACGTAGTTCTTCACGGTCTTCTCGGCGAGGAACAGCCGCTCGCCGATCTGCCGGTTGGTGAGCCCCTCCCCGATCAGCTCGAGGATCTTGCGCTCCTGCTCGGAGAGCCCGGCCAGCGGATCCCTCCGCGCCGCCTGGGTGCGGATGCGCTCCATCACCTGGGAGGCGGTCCTGGGGTCGAGCATCGACTGGCCGGAGGCCACGGTGCGGACGGCTTGGACGAGGTCGGAGCCGCGGATCTGCTTGAGCACGTACCCGCTCGCGCCAGCCATGATCGCATCGAAGAGCGCCTCGTCGTCGGCGAACGACGTGAGCATGAGGCACTTCAGCTCGGGCATCCCGGAGCGGATCTCCCGGCACACGGTCACGCCGTCACCGTCGGGGAGGCGTACGTCCAGGACCGCGACGTCGGGTCGCACGGCGGGAATGCGCGCCAGCGCCTCGGCGGCGCTGGACGCCTCGCCCACCACCGTGATGTCACCCTCGATCTCCAACAGATCCTGCACGCCCCTGCGGACGACCTCGTGGTCATCGAGCAGAAAGACGCGGATGGTGCCGGTGCTCGGCTCGCTCATAGGTACGTGATTCCTCTTCGCCGGGTTGATCAACCTAACCTTAGGGCCCCCGCATGAGGCCACTTAGGGACCTTGGTCCCTTGTCGAGCGCCCCGCGGTCCCTCCCGGCCCGTCCGGGGCCGAGGGGCCCGACCATCGGGGACCTCCGTCCCTGGCCGGGCGTAGCCACGACCATTCACCCTGTGACCAGGAGAGAGGCAGGTGCCGTGTCAGACCGACAGTTGACCGAGGGAGACCTGGACGACCTCATCGCTGCGGCGGTGCGGGCTCCCTCGCTGCACAACACCCAACCGTGGCGTTTCGTGGCGCGACCGGAGGCCATCGAGGTCCACGCCGACCCGAGTCGGGCGCTGCGGGTGATCGACCCGGACGCGCGCGAGCTGACCCTGAGCTGCGGTGCCACCGTCTTCAACCTGCGCGTCGCCGCCGCGCGGGCGAAGCGCGAGCCGCACGTGCAACTGCTGCCGGATCCCGAGGTTCCCACCCACCTCGCCACCGTCTGGCTGGACCGTCCGGTCCTCGCCGGCGCCGGGTACGCGGGCATGTACGACGCGCTGTGGCGGCGGCGGATGAACCGGCGGCCGTTTCGGGACGCCGAGGTCCCGGAGCCGCGACTCGCCGAACTCGTGGAGGCCGCCAAGGCGGAAGGGGCGGCGCTGCGTTTCCTGCGCCGCCACGAACTGGCGGAGCTCCTCGCCGTCGCCCGCGAGGCGGATCGCCGGCAGCGGTGCGACTCCGCCTACCGGGCCGAGCTGGCGGCCTGGACGACCGACGACCCGTGGCGGACGGACGGCATCCACTCCAGCACACTCGGCCCCTACCCACAGGTGAACTTCCTGCCGGTCCGTGACTTCGGGCTGACTCGGCTCGACAGCGCGCGGCGCATCGAGCGCTTCGAGTCCGACCCCAAGGTGGCGGTCCTGGCGACGGCCGGCGATGACCGCCCGGACTGGCTGCGCGCCGGTCAGGCGCTGCAGCGGGTACTGGTCGTGACGGCCATGCGCGGGCTGGCCGCGTCGCTGTTCAGCCAGCCGCTGGAGCTCACCGACCTCCGCCGCGCCGTTCGGGATCTCGGCGGCATCGGTGCTCCGCAGATGATCCTCCGCGTCGGCCACGGGCGCGCCGTGTTGCCCAGCGCACGGCGTCCGGTCCGGGACGTGAAGGACCTCGTACCGAGGGTCGCCCCCGGCGCCCAGCGCTGGCGGCGCTGATTCGGCTCTCATTCCTACCTGGGAGCACACAATGCCCAGATACCGCGTCGACAGCGAGGTTGGCCGGCTGCGGCAGGTGATCCTGCACCGGCCCGGCCTGGAGCTGCTGAGGCTGACCCCTTCGAACAAGGGGGAGCTGCTCTTCGACGACGTGCTGTGGGTCAAGCGGGCCCGGCAGGAGCACGGCGCCTTCACCGACACCCTGCGCGAGTTCGGCGTCACCGTGCACCTGTTCGGCGACCTGCTCGCGGAGACCCTGGAGTTGGAGGAGGCCCGCGACTGGGTGCTCGACCGGGAGGTCACCGATGCCACCCTCGGCCCCACCCTGGCCGACCGGGTTCGCCGTACGCTCGCCGAGTTCGACCCACCGACGCTGGCCCGCCATCTCGTGGGCGGCATCACCAAGCGCGAGCTCGATCTCGACGTGCACAGCCTGCGACTCGCGAGCCTGGCCGACGATGGCTTCATCCTCACCCCGCTGCCCAACCACCTGTTCACCCGCGACACCTCGGCCTGGATCTACGGCGGGGTGGCGCTGCACCCGATGGCCAAGCAGGCCCGGCGCCGCGAGACAGTGCACGTGGAGGCGGTCTACACCTTCCACCCGCTGTTCGCGGCCGCCCGGCGTCCGGTGTGGTACCGCGGCGAGGCCGAGCGTCCCGCCACGATCGAGGGTGGCGACGTACACGTCATCGGCAACGGCGCCGTCCTCGTCGGGATGAGCGAGCGCACCACACCGCAGGGCGTCGAGATGCTGGCCCGACGACTGTTCGCGCGCCGCGCGGCCCGCCGGGTGATCGCCGTGGAGCTGCCGAAGCGACGGGCGTTCATGCACCTCGACGCGGCGTTGACCATGGTCGACCGCGGCACGTTCGTGAGCTACCCCGAGGCGCCCGCGCTGCGCTCCTACACCCTCACGCCCGAGGACGACCCGCTCGTACCTCGCGTCACGGAGAACCGCGACCTGTTCGCCGCGATCGCGGACGCGCTGGAGCTGGACCGGGTCACCGTGCTCCGCGCCGAGCAGGACGTGTGGGCGGCCGAGCGGGAGCAGTGGGACGACGGCACCAACGTGCTGGCGCTCGCGCCAGGCGTGGTCGTCGCCTACGAGCGCAACGTCACCACCAACACCATGCTGCGCAAGCACGGCATCGAGGTCATCACGGTCCCCGGCAACGAGCTGGGCCGCGGCCGCCGCGGCCCCCGCTGTATGAGCTGCCCGGTCCAACGCGACCCCGCGTAGGGCCCACGCCCAGCCCGCTGGCGTGAGGGCGTAGTTGGCGCCGCTGTTGGAGCTGAACCATTCCAGGTCTGCGGCCGGATCACGTGCTGTCCCGCTCTTCTCCAGTCTGGAGCACCGACCGGGCGGCACCGATCTCCTCGGCAAGGGCGCGGCGGAGCTCTGAGGCGTGCTGGTCGATGACGGCCCAGACGATGTCGTCGTCGACGGTCCAGTAGTTGTGGGCAATGCGATTACGCATGCCTTTGATCAGGCGCCAGGGTACGACGGGGTGGGTCTCGAGCCATGGCTCGCCCAAACGTTCAAGATCGGCAGCCAAGCGGATGACGTTGTACTGACACGCTCGTGCGACGGCGATGTCCGAGTCGTATGCCTCGCGGCCGCGCGCCGCCAGATTGCCCATCTCGGCCAGGGTCGCATCGACGTAGAGCAGATGCTCCGCGGCGCGTTCGTCCATCTCAGGCTGCGACCTCGAGCTGACGTCGATGACGATCGACGCGCCGTCGGAAGAGGTCGTTGGACTCCAACTCCTTGGTGGTGACGACGTCGACCGGACAGCCCAGCACCGCCGACAGATCGTCCTCTAGGCCGATGTATTCAACGAACGACGCACCGGGCGTGAGCTCCACCAAGAGATCGAGATCGGAGTCGGGGCGGTCGTCGCCTCGTGCGACCGATCCAAAAACCCAGACCCGAGAGACGGGGTAGCGGGAGATGATGTCCGCGACGTCCTTTTTGCGCTGCTTGAGAAGTTCTGACGGGCGGACGGTATTGACCAGTTTCGTCTCGAGTCTGAAGCCCGCAGCATCGAGAAGTCGCTCGAGCATCAACACCGACGGCTGCCGCCGACCGGACTCGATGCTCGACACGGTCGACTGAGGCACACTCGCCACGCGCGCCAGCTCGCGCTGAGACATCCCACGCCTCGTGCGTGCCGCACGTACGAGGTCCGCTGCGGTGGCGCTTGTCCCACGTCCGCCGTTCGCAGCCATGGTGTGATGATAGCGGATTCGCTATCACCCTGTTCGCGTCGCGGATGGCCGGACGCGGCGCGGGTGGTTAGTCCGGCGGCATCTGCGGGCGGCGTGCCTGCCAGGTGGCGCCCAACACGTGCGGGTGGACGGCGGCGAGAGCACGTTCCACCGATTCCTCCAGCCGGTCGCCGGTGTCGACGACCGCGGCCTCGGGCCAGGGGTCTGCGGTCTCGGCCATGGCGGCGGCGATGGCCGCGTCCGCATCCGACGGCCCGCGGGCTCGGGAGCTCAGCCGTTCCGCCGCGGCCTCCGTGGGCAGGTGGCAACGCAGCGGGATGAGTTCGCTGTGCGTGCGTGCGGCGACGTCCGCGGCGTGGTCGCGGTGCTCGCGGTGGGTCCAGGACGCGTCGATGACGACTGTCTCACCGAGGCCGAGCAGCTTCTCGGCCCGCTCCAGGAGCTCCTCGTAGGTCCGGGCGGTGTGGTCTCTGCGGTAGATGCCTTCCTCGTATCCCGCCGCGGCGGACTGCTCGGGCGGCAGGCCGGCCAGCTCCTTCCGGACGCGGTCGCTGCTGAGCAGGGTGGCGCCGAGGCGGTCGGCCAACACGCCGGCCAGGGTGGTCTTGCCGGTTCCGGGCAGGCCGCCGACGAGGACGAGGGCGGCCGCGCCGGCCTGCAGGTGCCGCAGCGTCATGCGGGTGAGTTCCCGTGCGGTCCCGGCGGCGTCGTGGTCGCCCTGGGCCGAGCGCAGGCAGGCCACCTTGGCCCGGACGAACGCGCGGTAGGCGACGTAGTGGTGCTGCAGGGCCGGCGGCGCCGGGTCGCCGGCGAATTCGACGTAGGAGCCCATGAAGTGCTCGGCCAACGAGGGGGCGCCGAGGTGTTCGAGGTTCATGGCGAGGAACGCGGCGTCGTCCAGGCCGTCCACCCAGCGCAGCCGGTCGTCGAACTCCAGGCAGTCCAGGGCCCGTGGTCCGTCGTCGAGGCAGAAGATGTCGTCGGCGAGAAGGTCGCCGTGGCCGTCGAGTACGTGGCCGTCGCGGATCCGGGCGGCGAACAGCGGCTCGCGCCCGGCCAGGAAGCGGAGCGTGAGGCGCTCCACCGCCTCGGCCTCCGCCGGGTCGAGCACCGTGCCGTGGAAGGACCGAACCTGGTCGAAGCTCGCGACCCAGCGGTCACGCAGCGCGTCCCTGCTGCCTTCGGCCGAGATCTCCGGGCTGCGGTCGGCGGAGGCGTGGAAGGCGGCCAGGATCCGGGCGAGCCGCCGCAGGTCTTCGCGTACCGGGACGCCGCTTCGGACGAGCGTCGACAGCCGCCGGTCGTCCGGCATTCTGCGCATGACCACCAGGTGGTCGCAGGGCTCGCCGTCCACGCCGTAGACGTCGGCCACTCCGAGGTACACATCCGGCGCGAGCCGCCGGTTCAGCTCCACCTCGCGTCGGCAGATCGCCTGCCGGGCCTCCCGGGTGCTGTAGTCGAGGAAACCGAGGTCGACGGGCTTCTTCACCTTGTAGACCCGGTCACCGAGCACGATGACCACCGCCGCGTGCGTCTCGTGGACCGCCGCGTACGGGCCGGGGTTGGCGTCGTTGCCGTTCGTGGCGTCGGTCATCGATCTCCCCTCTGGGCACTGGCCTCCATCTAGGTGTGCACCAGGTCCACGCGGACGACGCCGGAAACGGTGCGGGTGAGCAGCTCGGCGACACGTTCGGTGCGCTCGTCGGCTTGTCCACGCAGCTCCACGACGCCGTCATGGACGCTGACCTCCCAGCCGGCGCCGTGCTGGTCGTAGTCGGCCAGGGCCGCGACCACGTCGGCGCGGATGACGTGGTCGGCGCGGGCGAGCACGGCGATCAGGTCGCGCCGGCTCACGACTCCAACGATCTGCCGGCCGCGCAGCACCGGCACGCTCTTGACCCCGGCGCTCATCATCAGCCCCGCGACGTCGGCGACGTCGGCGGTCTCCCTGGTGGTCAGCACCCGGCGGGTCATCACCTCTTCGACCAGGTTGGGCGGGGCCTTCTCCGTCGCGGGAGGCGGCCGCAGAAACGCCCGCGGGTCGGCCTCGAACTCTCCGCGCAGCAGGTCCGTCTCGCTGACGATCCCGACCATCCGGCCCGAGTCGTCGACGACCGGGACGGCGGTGATGTCGTTGTCGTACAGCAGCTTGATCGCCTGCCGCACCGTCGCGGTGACCGGCACCGTCACGGCCGGCGCGGTCATCGCCTCACGTACCAACATGGCATTCACCTCCTCCGCTAGCTGGTGGCTCTCACGATCGCCACCGGGCAGGCCGCGTGGTGCAGCACGCCGTGGCTCACCGAGCCGAGCAGCAGGCCGGCGAAGCCGCCGAGTCCGTGGCTTCCGAGCACCACCAGATGGGCACCTTCGGCCTCGCGGAGCAGCGCGGGCGCGGGGTCGCCGGCCACGAGCTCGCCCGACACCTCGTGCCCGGGGGCGCGCGACGCGGCACGTGCGACGGCGTCGTCCACGACCTTCTGGCCGGTCTCCCGCATCCACTCGCCGACCTCGGCGACGCTCGCCCCGTCGGGCATGTCGAAGGCCCAGGAGACGAGGACATGCACGATCCGCAGCGGCAGCTTCCGGCGTACGGCCTCGTCGGTCGCGCAGTCCAAAGCAAGCAGGCTTTGCTCGGAGCCGTCGACGCCCACCGCGATGGGAGCGGTCATCGTTTCCTCCTACCCAAACGATCCCGGCATCAGTCGGCGCCAATCCGCGGCCGCGGTGGGATGACCGGCTCCAGCCGGAACAGCGCCGACACGCGATCGCGCCGACCCCGCTCGCGGGGCAGGAGGCCGGCCACCGCGGCGACGATGTCACGCGCGGTGATCAGACCCGCCAACTCGCCGTGCTTCTCGACCACCGGTACGGCGTCCCGGCCAGCGTGCAGCATAGTGCCGGCCACCGAGGCCAACGTCTCGTCGGGTCCGACCCGCGGCCGGCTCCGGCCTCGCAGCAGGTCGCCCACATGCCGGCGTGCCTGCTGGGCGGGGCCGCCCGACCAGTCGGCGGCCAGCTCCTCCGCGGTGAGCACCCCGAGGACGACGCCTTGGGCGTTGACCACCGGGAGGTGGTGGATATCGCCCTTGCTCATCAGCTGCCACGCCACCAGCGGAGACTCCTCCGGCTCCACCGTGAGCAAGATCTGGCTCATCACCTCGGCGGCCGTGAGCTTCTGGACGGGCACACGCTCGCTCATCGGCTCCTCCTCGCTTCCTGACCCGACGCTAGGTCGCGGATCCGCCCGGAGCGCCCGGCCAAAAGTCCCTCGTCGCAGGGACCGTCAGCCCTCGGTGTCCCTTCCGCTGGCGCGCCGAGGGACCTCGCCACTTCGGTGAGGGGGCAGTGTGCTCCGTTCACCAGGAAGATCAGGCTCTCACCGCCGACCACCGCGCCCGCGAGGGCGGCCCGCCGGTCGGTGCGCCGCGTCAGACCGGCATAGATCAGGTAGATCATGCAGGCCTCGACGCCGAACCAGATCGCGGTGTGCGCGGCCTTGACCGTCATCAGCGCGGGTCCCGCGCGGGCCTTGACGAGAACCGTGCCCGGGGTCATGACAGCACGACGCCGAGCCAGCCGGTGCCGGCCGCCACCAACGCGGCGGCGTCCAGCAGCACCCCGAAGGTGAGCCACGGGTGGAAGTACAGCCCCTTGAAGGCCAGCCCGACGGCGGCCGCGACGACGGCGAGCGGGAGCCACCAGCCGGCGCCAGCGAGCAGTGCGACGCCGCCGGCCACGTACGCCGCCGCGACGAGCCAGGACGTCGCCACCCCCACCCGGGCCGTGCCGACGTAGGTGACGTGGGCGGCCGCGAGGGCCCACGAGCGCCGTGGGTCGTAGGGCACGTTCCTACCCGGCTCCGTCGGAGCGGCGTTAGATGGCCGGATGGATGAGCCCATGCAGGATCAGGAACACCCCGATGACGGCGGGAATCATTGGTTCCTCCCTCGAGTCGCGTGACGCGGGTTTCCGGCGCGAACACCCGGAACGAGCCGGATCTTCAGCCTCCCCGCCGCCGCTGCGGCCCGATCCGGGGCGAAGGTCCCGGGTCGCGAGGGCTTTTGGCCGTGGCTGCCGGGGGATCTTGCCTGTGAGCTTGGGAACGTAATCCGCGCCGCAAAAAAGGAGGTCACGATGACCGCGGTTCCGGCGGGCGGGGACGGGAGCCCCGCCGAGTATCCGATCAGCTTCTCGGTCGATTACCCCGACCGCCCGCTCAACAGGGTCGCCACGGCGTTCCGGGTGATCTTGATAATCCCCATCGCCATCGTTCTGTCGCTCATCTCCGGATGGCAGACCGGCGACGCTGGCGTGGACAACGGCCGGGCGTTCGTGCTGACCGCCGGCGGCCTGCTGTTCGCGGCGCCGCTGCTCATGATCCTGTTCCGGCACAAGTACCCACGGTGGTGGTTCGACTGGAACGTGGCGCTGCTGCGGTTCCAAAACCGGGTGAGCAGCTACCTGTTCCTCCTGCGGGACGAGTACCCCTCGACCGACGAGGAGCAGGCCGTGCACCTCGAGGTGTCGTACCCGCAGGCCGACCGCGACCTCAACCGGTGGCTGCCGCTGGTCAAGTGGTTCCTCGCGATCCCACACCTCATCGTGCTGGGGTTCCTGTACATCGCCACGTTCTTCGTGGTGCTGGTCGCCTGGTTCGCGATCCTGTTCACCGGGCGCTATCCGCGCGGCATGTTCCACTTCGTGGTGGGCGTGATGCGGTGGAGCAACCGGGTCGTCGGGTACGCGTTCCTGCTCACCACCGACCGCTATCCCCCGTTCCGCCTGGAGCAGTGAGGTAGGCCTGTCGCCGCCGGTCGCCACGACCGTCGACCGGCTCGCCGACGCCCTGAGCGGGAGATCGCGGCACTATGAGGTTCCCGGTCGTGCCGACCAGGGATACCCCTCCAGGCAGCGACCCGTTGGCGCGAGAAAGAAGAGCGGCGGCAGTCCGTGGCCGAGCCGGAAGTGTGGGGTATGTGGTCACCGGGCCCAGTTTCGCTCGCACTGTGCATGTCTTTTCGTTATGACGTGACGCCGCAGGCCCCGTTGCCGGAGGGTCCGAGCGGTCGCAAGAGCCGCTAAACGCGCTCCCCCTCGCCTCGAGGTTGGGCGAGTTGCGGGCAGAGGGTGCGTGGCCGGTGTGTGAGCCCCCACGCCCGCGAGGAGGTGAGGCGGACCCACGACACCAACTTCGGCGCCTGGTGGAAGGTCGTCGGCGACGGCTCGTTTACCAAGCCGGAAAGAACGCGCACAACGGGCACCGGGTCCCGCCATGTCCATGTCACCTCCCACCACTCGAGTCACGGGGTCGGCGGACATTTCTGATCGTGTCGGTAACATGGACGACCTATGATCGCTTGGGCAGCCGGGCTGAGCAAAATCCTCGAGGCCAGTAGCCTTCCCGAGCCGGTGAAGGCGCTCCTTCTGCAGCATGGCATCGGCGGCCGCCGCATAGGAGAAATCTACTGCCTCCTGGCCGGCGGTAAACCGATGACCATCGACGAGATCGTGTCTCGGACCGGAGCGTCGCGACGATTGGTCGAGACGGCCGTCAGGGCGGCCGGCCCTCATGTCGGAGATTCCCACGAAGAGATTAGCTTCACCAGTGAGTCTGTCGAATTGTATCGGGATTTCTTTCGCTGTTGCCGATCTTTTCCCGAGGGGGATCACCGGGAGCTGGCCGAGATGGAGTCTCTTGTCGAAGCTGCTCCCGGGCCTCTGGCGGCGCTCGACCACGTTCCGGCGATACCGGAGACCGTCCTCAAACGCGCCTACTTCATGCTGCATACTTATGAGCTACGCGGCGCTCGGATCCTTTGTCTGGGAGACCACGATCTCACTTCGCTGGGAATCTTCCTGGCCGGCGGCGAAGATGGGCTGACCGTCGATGTCGTCGACGTCGACGAACGAACCCTCGAGTACATCGACCGGGAGGCCAATCGTAGAGACTTCGGGGTGCAGTGCTACTTTGGCGACCTGCGTATCGGATTGCCGAGCGCGCTTAAGGGTGCTTACGATCTGATATTTACCGACCCGCCCTACACGCCGGAGGGAATGCGGCTCTTTGTTTCGCGAGGCCTTGAAGCGTTGAGGGATGATCGTAACGGCCGACTCCTGGTCGCCTACGGGTTCGGGGAGCAGCATCCCGCGCTTGGTTTGTCAGTGCAGAACGCACTGGCTCCTCTGCATCTGGTTTACGAAGCGGTGCTCCCCGGGTTCAATCGCTACACGGCGGCACAGGCTATCGGAAGCACGGCGGCCATGTACGTGCTGCGCCCAACCAGACGTTCGGCCGCGGCGGCGAGAAGACTGGGCGATCAGTCCAGCACACGCGTGTACACGCACGGCGCACAGTCGGTGGAGTCAGCGTCGGCGAACCTCGGCGAAACAGCCACAAGAAGAGTCATCGAGCTGGCAGATTCAAGGGACGACGAGATTGTTCTCGTGGGGGGCGGACACCCGTCCTCGACGAGGAGCCACTCCCGCTCACTCAAGGAATTCCTCGGTGCGCCGCTCCCTGAGCCGCTTCGGATGCATGCCGCCATCATCAACCTTTACCCCGAGCACGGGGAGTCCTTGCTGCGCGTGCTCCTCGCCGCCAACGCCCCCAGGGTGGTAGTGGTTTGCCCCAACGACGTGCCGGAGGTTCGTGATGCCAAGGGTCAGCGGGCGCTGGCCGAGCTGGTCGGGCCCAAATACCGCGTCGTTCGCATGCTGCGAAGTACACCAACACCGGATTCCGCCGTCGTAGTCGGAGATAGGACCGTACCGGACGAACTCGATCCTTCCGACAAGGTCGTCCGCCACGTCTACGAGCGTGCTCACGGCAAGATCGGAAACTGCTGGCGCGAAGGTCTGATCGCCTTCGAAAGATCGCGAGGGCTCGAACTGGCCAAGGGCCAAGCGCGAGAACGCATCGCGAGGTACTGTCACCGGCCGGAACTGCTGGGGACGGTCGTTGATCGACCTTCCCCAGCACCTTCTGCGCGAATTGGTCGACGACATCAGGCGATCAGTGGAAACAGATTGTCCTTCGAGCCGAAGTGGTAGGTGATCGATGCCAGGTTGGGCTCGCGACGGTGTAGCGGGAGCGCAAAGCCTCTACAGCCAGGTCTCGCCGTCGGCGAGATCTCGCTCACCCGGATGCAGGATCCGTACGATCTCCTTGAACGGCGTCCCGCCGGTCACGGTGACCACGTTGGTGGTCATCACCGCGCTGACCTTGGTGTGCACGGGAACTTCCTCGGGTTGAACCAAGGAAGAAGGTAGGTCGCCGGCGAGCCGAATCTCGGGGCCGTTCGGCCTCACAGCGCGGGCCATCGGGCCCGATCGAGGCCCCGCTTCTACTGGGGCTGGTCGAGTCGTTCCCGGTACTCCTCGGTGGTCATCTCGCCGCGGGCGTAGCGCTCGGCCAGGATTCCCTTGGCCGGGTCGCGTCCGTCGCCGCCGGGCTCTTCGCGCGGCCGCTGCGCGGCGGCGATGGCGCGGATGATCAGCCAGACCGCCACTGCGATGACCGCCACCCAGAACAGCATCATGAGCGGCCCCCACAGCCACATCCAGCCGCCGGGGCCCCACAACATGTTCATCGGGCACCTCCTCCGTACCTCGTGCCCGTTGGGAGCTCTAGCTCGCGGACAGGGTCAGTTGCTCACTCTCGCTCGGCCGAGGGGCCGCGGCGTAGGGCCATAGGACCCTGCTTCCGGGACAGTGCCCCCCGGCGGCGACCTGGGCGGGGCTGGCCGCTGTCAGTTGGCCCGGGGATGCTGCGGATGGCCCGCCGCAACGCCCTTATCGAGCGGCTCGTCAACTGAAGGTTCAGTTCACATGCCTGGTCGTTAACCCGTCCTAGGTCCTGGCCTGCGGGGCTGGTTCGGGCCTGCTCGGCGGGCTGGCACGTGGCTGTGGATGCGCGCTCCAGCGACGCGGCTTTCCGTGATCTTTATGTACTGGGCGTCGGGTTTGAGCCCGGCCGAACGAGCGACGGCTCCGCACCAGGTAAGTTCGCGCGTATCGATGACCCGGTCGGCCCGGCCGGTCACGGTGACGTACCAGCCGGTTCCGGAGGTTGAGTCGATTCGATCGGCTTCGAAGGCGATGGGGGTACGGTTGCGGATCGCTCCGGAGAGCGCGGTGTCGCTGCGTTCGAGGATGATCACGACGTCGTCCCAGACGAAGTGAGTGACCAGTTCTACGGCAGGCCTTCCGTCCTCGACGAAAGCCACCCTGCCGACCACCGTCTCGGTGAGCTGGTTCAGGCACGTCCGCCGGTCCAGATGCTCTAGGACTTCCATGCCTCCCTCCGTCGGTACGCGGCAACTCGGACGCGAGGGAACGTGGTGTTCACCGTTACCACCTTCTGTCTTGTGTCCGTTACCCGGCAATAGGTGCGGCGCGAAACCTTGTGTGCACGCAGATCCACCACTGAAGTCCAGGGCGTTTGGCAGGCGTCCGGAACCTTGCTTCACCGTGTACCAAGGAGGCAGATGGGTGTCGTGTCGGGGCTCGCTCGGCCTGCCCGGGGAGGGGTTGTGATGGCCCTCATCCGCACGGTGCCCGACGAGGCGGCGACAGCGCCATGACCGAGCTCTTCGACGAGGACAGGGCGTCGTGGGGTTACGTACCCAACTTCACCAGGACCTTCGCGCTGCGGCCCGACGTCTACCGGGCCTGGCAGCAGCTCCTCACCGCGATCAAGTCCACCATGGACGGTCGCCGCTACGAGCTTGCGACCGTCGCCGCGGCGGCATCCAGCTTCTCAACGACCGCAAGGCCGCCCCGCTGGACGACGCCGAGTGCGCCGTGGTGGCCTTCGCCGAGAAGCTCGCACGGGACGCCGACCTTCGGGAGCAGGGGCTGACAGACGAGGAGATGCTCGACGCCACGGGCACCGAGCCCGACGCGGCATTCCGGAACATGGAGCCGGGTTTGCGCGACACGCTCACCGTCGGCAGGTCCATCGCGCCCAACTCGTAAGCGGCCTGTGGAACTGCACCTGGCGCTGCCCGCCTACCGGCCTCACCTGGCGAGTCGCTCGACGACGGGGCCGAACACCTCCATGTCTCGGTCTGAGACCACGTAGTACGAGAACCCGTACCGCCTCCGCCTTGTCTGCATCTCCTCGGCAATGCGCTCCACCGAGCCGACGAACTGCCCTGGCATGTCCAGCACAAGGTCGGCCGCTTCGGCGCCCCACCCCCGGTCGATCGCCACTCGCCGCGCCGCCGCGCGGTAGTCGTCGGCGACCGTCACCGAGACGACCATGCTGAGTTCGATGTCGGGAAAGCGGTCGCCGGCACTCTCCCGGACCCACGCGATCTTCCGCGCCATGGTCTGCGGCGTCCGCTCCGCCAGATCCTCGGAGATCGTCCCGTCGGGCAGTGCCCGGGGCAGGATGCCCACGATGTCGGCCATACGCCCGGCGATGCCCAGCATCCGCCTGCTGCCGGCGCCGACGAGGATCGGCGGATGGGGTCGCTGTGCCGGCGGCGGGAAGTTGTCCAGCTCGGCCACCGTGTAGTGAGCTCCGGAGAACGTCGTTCGAGCGCCCGCGAGCAGGCCCTTGAGCACGTGCAGCGACTCCTCCAGCCGGCCGACGCGCACGCCCGCCGCGTCGAACGGCAGACCCGCGCGTTCGTACTCCTCCCGCAGCCAGCCGGCCCCAATGCCCAGTTCGAACCGGCCGCCGGACAGGTGGTCGAGGGTCGCCGCCTCCTTGGCGACCACGGCTGGGTGCCGGTAGTCGTTGTCGAGCACCAGGGTGCCGACGCGCAGCCTTTGGGTCGCGCCTGCCGCGGCCGTGAGCGCGACCATGGGGGCGAGCTGGGGGCCGAACGGCTCCGCTACGAAGTGGTCACGCAGGAGCAGCGTGGAATAGCCGAGCTGCTCGGCCCGGCGAGCGTATGCGACCAACTGCTCGCCGGTCCGGATGTTCTCGCCGATCACTCCGAACCGGAAGCGGCGGCTCCCTTCCATCCGCGCCCTCCATTACCCCACGCGGTGCAGACCATCCTGCTCCAATGAGGCAGCACGTTCCGGCGGCTTTCGGACCGCTGAACCGCAAGCCTGGCGGGACAGCCGAAACGCGTGGTAGTGGGCGTCGACGGGTCCCTGGCCAGCGAAACCCCCTCAGCTTGTCCTTCGAGGAGAGCGGGAGCTTAAGGCTGAAGGTCACCGAAGCTCGCCGGTGGACCGGCGATGCCACCCCACGTCGACCTTGTCGACGTATTCGAGGTCGAAAGCGGATGCGACGCATTTCGCAACGCCGTCGAGCCTGTCCCAATCATGGCTGGCGAGAATAATGCCCGAGTCGATGTCAAAGTGGTTAACCAGCTCCCACATGTTCGTACGTGAGTTGTGCTCGATGTGGAGCATTCCAAAGTCAACCCCTTCGCGCCTCGTGACACCTTATGTGCGGCCTCAGCCGTGTCATGCTGGCTGTGGCGTCGGCGGCCGTCGGCGACTCTCGATGCGTGCACCTGTCCCCGGAAAGACACGGGCTTCGTACTCGCCGACGAGCCAGTGCACCTGGTACGGCGGCGAGCCGTCCTCGTTCGGTACGGCGATGATCGTGCCGATGCGCCCCGGCTCACCGGGGCCATCGATGATCAGCTGGTCTCCGACCTCGGCCTTCACGGTGTCTCCCCCCCTCTCGCTGTCTCCCTCTGCCGGAATCCAGCTTCGCAACCGCGTCGGTTGCGTGTCGCCGGGCGGAGGTCACCGTGCGATAGGGCCGATAGTCCCGCCCGAGGACCCGCTGCTCCTATCGTGGATGCGTGGAGTTCCTGACCGGTGCCGCGCCGAACCACGATCTCACGTACAACGAGGTGTTCCTCGTTCCACGTCGGTCGTCGGTCGGGTCACGGCTGGACGTCGAGACCGCGACGGTTGACGGTAGCGGAACGACGATCCCGATAGTGGTCGCCAACATGACAGCGGTCGCCGGGCGCAGGATGGCCGAGACCATCGCCCGGCGCGGCGGAGTCGCCGTCATCCCGCAGGACATCCCGGTGGACGTTGTGGCCGATGTCGTGGCGTGGGTGAAGGCGCGCCATCTCGTCTACGACACACCGATCACCTTGGCGCCGAGCTCGACGATCGGGGAGGCGCTGAGCCTCCTGCCCAAGCGGGCACACGGCGCCGTGGTCGTGGTCGTCGACGGCCGGCCGGTCGGCGTGGTGACCGAGGCCGACTGTGGCGGCATGGACATCTTCACCCAGCTGCACGCGGTGATGTCGCGGGAGCTGCTCACCCTCGAAGACGGTATCGACGCACGCGAGGCCTTCAACCGCCTGCACGCGGGGCAGCACCGGCTCGCCCCGGTGATCGACGCCGCTGGACGGCTCGTCGGCGTGCTCACCCGCACCGGCGCCCTGCGCGCCACGCTGTATCGCCCGGCCGTGGACGCGCAGGGGCGGCTGCGGGTCGCCGCCGCGCTCGGTATCAGCGGCGACGTCGCAGGACGGGCGAAGGCGCTGCTGGAGTCCGGGGTGGACGCCCTGGTCGTCGACACCGCACACGGGCAACAGGAGCGGATGATCTCCGCGGTACAGGTCATCCGCGGCCTCGATCCGCGGGTTCCTGTTGTCGCCGGGAACGTGGTGACCGCGGAGGGCGTGCGCGACCTGGTGGCCGCGGGTGCCGACATCGTCAAGGTCGGCGTTGGCTCGGGGGCGATGTGTACGACCCGGCTGATGGCCGGCGCCGGCCGGCCGCAGTTCTCCGCCGTCGTCGAGTGTGCGGCCGAGGCCCGTCGCCTCGGCAAGCACGTATGGACCGACGGCGGCATCCGCCACCCGCGCGATGTCGCGCTCAGCCTGGCCGCCGGCGCGTCCAACGTCGTGATCGGATCCTGGTTCGCCGGCACCCACGAGTCGCCTGGGGACGTGCGCCGCGACAACCACGGCCGGCTGTACAAGGAGAGCTACGGGATGGCCTCCACCCGTGCCGTCCAGCGGCGCACCGCGCGGGAGACGCCGTTCGAGCAGGCTCGCAAGGCGCTGTTCGAGGAGGGCATCTCCAGCTCGCAGATGTACCTCGATCCGGAACGCCCCGGAGTCGAGGACCTCGTCGACCACATCGTCGCGGGTGTGCGGAGCGCCTGCTCCTACGCCGGCGCGTCCAACCTTGAGGAACTGCACGAGAACGCCGTCGTGGGCGTGCAGAGCGCCGCCGGGTACGCCGAGGGCCTGCCCCTTCCCGGCGGGTGGTGAAGTCGCCGGAAGGTGATACCGACGAGTGACCCGGTGACGTTGTTCGTCTGCGGCGACGTGATGCTCGGCCGCGGCGTCGACCAGCTCCTTCCGCACCCCGGTGACCCGACGCTGCGGGAACCAGCCCTCCGGGACGCTCGGGCATACGTCGAACTGGCCGAGGCGGCCAACGGTCCGATTCCTCGTCCGGTCGACTTCTCCTGGCCCTGGGGTGATGCCCTGGGGGCGCTCGACGCGGCCGCACCCGACGTCCGGGTGGTGAATCTGGAGGCGAGCGTTACCCGAAGCGACGAGTTCGCGCCGGCGAAGGCCGTGCACTACCGGATGAATCCGGCCAACCTTCCGTGCCTGGCCGCGGCCCGGCCCGACGCCTGCGTGCTGGCGAACAACCACGTGCTGGACTTCGGTGGCCGGGGGCTCGAGGAAACGCTCGACGTCCTGGCCGGTGCGGGGCTGCGGACGGCCGGTGCGGGACGGGACGCGGGCGAGGCACGGCGGCCCGCGGTCGTCGGGGTCGGCGGCCGCGGACGGGTCCTGGTCTTCTCGTTCGGGATGGCATCCAGCGGCATTCCGGGGAGTTGGGCGGCGACCGAGGATCGGGCCGGCGTCGACTTCGTACCCGAGCCGTCGGACGCGGCCGCCGCCGAGGTCGTCGACCGGGTACGGCAGGTGAAACGGCCGGGCGACGTGGCGGTCGCCTCCATCCATTGGGGGTCCAACTGGGGTTACGACGTTCCCCGGGACCAGATCCGCTTCGCGCACGCGCTGATCGACGGCGGCGTCGATGTCGTACACGGGCACTCCTCGCACCATCCACGCCCGCTGGAGGTGTACCGCGGCAAGCTCGTCCTCTACGGCTGCGGCGACTTCGTCGACGACTACGAGGGCATCGCCGGCCACGAGGAGTACCGGGACGACCTACGGCTGGCCTACTTCGTCTCGGTGATGCCGGAGACCGGCAGGCTGGTGGGCCTGTGGATGGCGCCCATGCAGGCTCGGCAGATCCGACTCCGGCACGCCTCGCGCGAAGACTCCGAATGGCTGCGGGCGGTTCTCGATCGGGTCAGCCGTGGCTTCGGCTCCCGGATCGACCTCGAGCCGGACGGCACGCTCGCCCTCCGGCCAGCGCAGGCGCTCTCACCTGCTTAGAGTCGTTCAGTCCCCCCGTTCGGGACCTTCGCCCTGCGTGCCCGACGCGCTCCCGCCGCAGGCTGAAACCGAGGCGGCAACTGTAGGAGATGAACCGTCATGCATGCGCTCGTGGTCTTCGAATCGATGTTTGGCAACACGCAGGTAATCGCGGAAGCCTTCGCGAAGGGTCTGTCGTCGCATATGAGCGTCGACATCGTCGAGGTCGGAGCCGCGACGGCAGTCGGCGGCCCAGCAGGCCGAAGGGCGGCCGGTGAACAAAGAGACAGGGATGCGGGAGTGGCTCGCCGCCGTGCAGGGACCCTCGCCGGGCATCGCGGCGGCCGCTTTCGACACCCGCGTCAAGGTAACTGGCCTGCCGGGATCGGCCGCCCGGGCCGCCGAGCGTCGTCTCCGCAGGCTCGGGTTCCGTGTCGTTGCCTCCGCGGAGAGCTTCTACGTGGCAGGCACGCCGGGTCCGCTACAGGACGGGGAGCCGGAGCGCGCCCGCAGGTGGGCCGAAGAGCTGGGGGCGAAGTTCATGGCAAAGGAACGTGATCGGCGCGCCGGGAAGCCGAAGCCTGGCGGGGCGGGCCGATGACGTACCCATCGGTGGCCGGCGACAAGGTCGTGGAGCGCATCTGCCGCGATCCGGACCCGACCACGCGGCGCTGCTCGAGCATCTGGTCTCCCCCGATCATCGCCCCGACCCGACGGCGTCTTGGCCGTGGACGCCCGGGTGTGGATCACCCCCGGGAGGCGTGGGACCCCTACCTACGTCGACTCCGCTGCTGATTCAGGTCAAGGACCGAAAACCTTGGGGTTCATTCTCGGTCGGGGCGGGCGATGTACCATTTCCCGGCCGGGGTTATCCATACGATTATTCCGGGCCACGGCTGTAGAACTCGCCACCTGTGATCCTGTTTTACCTGATGATGTCGGCGGCACAGCGGCGCCAAATTACATGGACAGGTGGTGCCGCCTTTATCGAATGGCACGGAATGGTCCAGATCACTTTGGGTAGCGGGGCGGCGGCAGGTGGGGAACATACACCGGCCGTCCCGGTCTTGCACCAGCCGGCGCATCGCCGCCGGCGGTCGGTATCCGTCGTGGCCGTGCCCGGTCCGATCAGCGGCCCGCCACCCGTCGCCGTGCTCGGCAAGGGCATCGCACCAGCGGAGTTTGAGCTCGGCGATGGCCTCGGCTATCCGGTCGGCCGCCGCCTGGGCCAGCATCGCGGTGCCGCCGCGGCGATCGGCCCGTAGTTGGGCGAGGCCGGGCAGGGCACGCAGGCCCGAGAGCTGCTGGCTGATCGCGGCGGCGACGGCGTCGGCGATCGCGTCTGCCACCCGGCTGGTGGCCATGGCCGCGCCGACCGCGGCCTCATCCATCCGGCCCTGAGCCTTCTCGGGAGCGGTGTGCGTGTCGGAGGCGAACGCATTGGAAGGGGGAGTGGGCGCATTGGAAGGGGGCGCGGGCGCACCGGAGGAGGGAGCGGGCGCACCGGACGAGCGGTGGCCGGGGGCGTAGCTGGTGGGGGTCCGGGCGGCTTCCGGCAGCGGCCGGCCCCGCAGCAGATCCAAGAACAGGTCGGCGCGGATCTGGTCGATGCCGCGGGTGTCGCCGTCGGCGGCAAGCGCCTGCGCGATGGCGTGGATCTTGTTGAACGCGGCGGTCGCCGCGGCGGTGGGCAGATCGCGGCCGGCCAGGTCGGTGGCGCCGTCCGGGGTGTCCCACACCTCCAGCCGCCGCTGCTCCTCGGCGTTACGGCGGCGTTGTCGGGCCGCGCCCGGATCGGCCTCGGCCACCAGCTGGCGCACCAGCGCGCGCAGCTTGCCTGTGGTCTGCTCGCCGGCCTTGGCCAGCACCCGCTGCTCGACCCGGCGGGCCAGCCCGTCATCCAAGGACGCCAGCCCGTCCGAGATCACCCGCGCCCTTGGCAGGTCTATACGGCCCTCGGCCAGCGCCCGGTGGGTATCGGACAGCCGGGTCGCCAGATCCTCGGCCAACACCACCCAGCAGCCGGCCGACCCGACGGTGAGCGTTAACGCCAAGGCGACCTCGTCGGCCACCGCGTCCACCAGCCCATGCTCGCTGGGCCACGCCTGGTGCGGCCGTTCGTGGCGTCCGGCCTCTCGACGCCGCATCAGCTCCGAGATGGCGGACAGCTCGGCGGCCTGCGCCCATGACGTCAACCGCCGATACCCCCCGACCACCTCGATCAACTCGTCGTCGCTGATCGACGCGGCGTCGCACTCGGCCAACAGCGCCGCCAACACGGGTCCGGGACGCAGGCCCTCTGAGCCTCAATCCACCGCGCAAATTTCAGGTGATCGTTGCCGGGTTCGCCGGCCAGAGACTGTGATCTTGAGGTCGGCGGGGCGTGGCTTTCCTGCCGCTGACGTCTGTGCGGCTTGTCCTCAGGTTCGTGTCGGGTCTT
>WHSR01000040.1 GCA_009379995.1 Streptosporangiales bacterium | reverse complement strand
TGACCGGCCAACGCCGCCGCATCCAGAAACTGCCGATCCCCCCGCTCGAAACCCTGCATAAGAAGATCATCCCGGATCCCCGAACACCAAGCCGACAAAACGCCGCCACCGCCCAGCCCCTTTTCAGCGCGCTCCTAGGTGAGGCCAAGTAGCCTCCGCAAGGCGTCATCGACCTCGCCTTGCTCCGCGCTGGTGAGCCGTCCCGCGTAGTCGCCGAGACGTTGCGGGTCGATCGCGGTCGTCTGTTCAACGAGCACCCGGGTGAGCTTCCCGTCCAGCTCGATTTCCGGACGGAAGCTGGCCGGGCGCGCGCTGCTCGAGGTGGGCGCGACCAGCCACGTCGACAGCGGCAGCAGATCGGACTGGACGACCACGGCGTACAGGGTCCCGCGCTGCTCGTTTCCGCGTGTATCGCGAGGTGCGCGGAGCCGGTACACGTCACCACGCACGCAGCGACTCCATGTCGGCCTGTACCGCCCGCATCTCGGCGCGATCCTCGGGATCCGCGGCGATCGCCTCGGCCTCGGCGCGAAGCCGCTCCGCCCGATGAGCGCGGTGGGCGAAGAGAATGGCCTCTCGGACAGCGGCCGACTGGCTGCGACCGTCCGCGGTCAGCTCGGCGAGGGCCTGCTCGACCTCGCTGTCGGCGCGTACCGTAATCGTGGTCATACACAAATCGTACGTGATGTCGTAGTCGATCACGTAAGACGAGATGTAAGACAAACGGTCCGCGTCTCCGCGCGATCGCAACTGATATTCGGGGAAGGTGCAACGGGCGCGGCAGACAGGGCCCGATCAAGGGCGGCGTCGGCGGTGCCGATCCTCGGCGTCCTTGAGCTGTTTGTTGAGCCGCTCGTATCCCTCTTCACCCTGGCGGCGCAGCTGCTCGCGTTCCTCGTCGGACATGCGCCAGCGGGGTGACGACCCTGTCGAACGTCTGTGTTCGGGCGACGTCCCGCAGGGCGCGCCGGCCGGCCAGCACGTCGTCGACGAGCCGGCGGAATTCGCGGTCGTTGCTGCGGTCGCGGAGGGTCTTCAGCGCGGCGCGGAGCTGGCGGGACCGCACCGGGTCGCCCCGGGCGATGTCGATCATGGGCTCTTCGCGAGGGCTACTCATGTCAAGCTCCCGGATGGTTGTATGCGCCGGCAGGCGGGGGATGGTTCTCCATCCCCCGCAGCGCACCCATATATCCGGCGCAAAGGCCGACGAAGCCCTGGGCGACGTTCCATGCGTGGCCGTGCATCTCGACGATCTTCCCCCACGCTCCCATCGCCTTGGTGATGCTGAACGCGGCGGCGGCGCCACCGAGGATTCCGCCGACGATTGTCCAGCTCGAGGCAGCGGCGGCGGCCGCCTCCAGGGCCGCGGCGAGGAGCCAGTCCACCAGTGTCTCCAGGCCGCCCATGATGGCCGAGGCGGTGGATTTGATCCCCTGCGCGAGGGTCTGAAATTCCTTCGCGACCTCGTCCAGCGCGGAAACCTGTTCCTTGAGCGCCCCCGAGACCTTGTTGAAGTATTGAGAGCAGGCGAAGGCGGCGTTGCTGTGCCAGTTGTCGAGCATGCCGTGCACGCCGTCGTCGAGGTTCTTCGTGAACGTGTTGTCGAAATTCGCAAGATTCGAAAGGGCCGAACCCGCCTTCGAAACGGACTCCCAGTCTCCGGTGAACTCCTCCGCCAACCATTCGCCAGGGTTGACCCCACAAACCTTTTCGATCGCCCAGAGCATCCAGTGCGTCGGGCTGACCAGATCCGGGAAGGAGAGGAACTGGTTGACAAGATCCGGTATGAGCTCCTGGGGCTGTGGTTCGGTGAGCTCAGCGGCTGGGCTACTCATGAGTCGAGTCCGCTTCCTCGTAGGTGTACGTCTTGTCGAGCCTAGCCGCCTCTTCCTTGTCCGTGGTTCGGTACATCTTCGCGCTCTTGTGCAATTCCTGAGCGCTGGCATTGCATATTGTCCCCAGCCTGTTCAGGCTGGAAACGACAGCGTCTTTCACGTCATTGCAGGCCTGCGCCACGGTGAAAAACATACGCGCGTCACCGTAGTCGATCGATAGATGTTGATGGACGTAGTTTTTTGCCGTTCCCGTGTCGTCCTCCAGGCCCCCTACTTGGTTGGCGAAGGCGTCGATCGCCTCCGGCCGAGCAAGAAAGTCCGGCATGTATCCCCCACTCTCCCCGTTTCCCCCGCACCGCCAGGATAGATCCTGTGCGTACGTCTATGATCCGATCATGATACTGTGCGGCCCCGGTGATCGCGAAGGGCTCGGACGAGGAGATCCATGCCCCCGGAGGACCAGGACTCGACCGGCAGGTCGCGCCCGCAGGCGCCGCCCAAGCCGCTGTGGTTCCGCAGGGCGCGGCAGGCCGGCGTGGGCGTTCTCTTCGGCCTGCTGTCCGCGGGTGTGCTGGCCCACCTGATCTTCTTGCCGCACGTGCTCACCGCCGGGACGCTCGTCTGTTTCGTGGCCGCGGGAGTGATCGGCGTCCGGGCGGCCGGGAGGGACCCGAATCTGCCGGCCGGTCCGGCGCCGGGCACCTCCGCGCGACCCTTCCTCGCGCAGGCCGGGCGGGTTGCGCTGGTCGTGGCGCTGTTTGCGGCGGGCGTCGCGTTGTGGGTGCTGCGTCTCCAGCTTCTCGGCTGAATCCCTGTGATCGCTTAGCCGGAAGCAGGAGTCTGCGGACCCGGCCACGGACGTTCCGATGCGGTGGCTACGATCTGCCGCGTGGTCGTCTCCTCTCTGCTCCTCGTACTCAGCTTCGCCCTGTTGCTCGGCGGGGCGTATCTGTTCACCAACGCCGTCGAGTGGGCCGGCGCGCGGCTCAACCTGGGTCGGGGAGCGACGGGGAGCATCCTGGCGGCCGTCGCCACCGCGCTGCCGGAGTCCTTGATCCCGGTCGTCGCGATCATCTCGGGCGAGGAGGGCGGACAGGTCGCCATCGGCGCGGTCATCGGCGCCCCGTTCCTGCTGGGCACGCTGGCGCTGGCGCTCGTCGGGGTCTCGGCGTACGTCTTCCGCGGCCGGCGCCAGCAGGGCGCGGTGATACAGGCCGGGCGAGTGTCCACCGAACGGGACCTCGTGGTGTTCATGATCTTCCTGGCGATCGCGTTGGTGCTCGGCCTCGTCCCGATACGACCGCTGCACATCGCCGCGGCGGTGGTGTTCGTGGTGGCCTACGCGGCGTACGCGTGGCGCACCATCGCCGCCAGCAGGGGCGACGAAGAGGGCGAGGAGCTGCACGACCTGTTCTTCGACCCCAGCAAGCACGACCCGCCCCACAACGCGCAGATCGTGCTGCAGGTCGTCGTCGGGCTCGGCCTCATCGTGGGCGGTGCGCACCTGTTCGTCCACGAAGTGGAGGCCATCGCACACACCATTGGGGTGTCCGCTCTGGTGCTCGCCCTGGTGCTCGCGCCGCTGGCCAGCGAGCTGCCGGAGAAGTTCAACAGCTTCCTGTGGGTACGAGGGGGCAAGGACACGCTCGCGCTCGGCAACATCACGGGTGCCATGGTCTTCCAGTCGATGCTGCCGGTGGCCGTGGGCATGGCGTTCACCACCTGGGAGCTGGCCGCGGCGCCGACGGTCGCCGCGGCGTGCGCGCTCGCCGGCGGGGCGCTGTGCCTGCTCGCCGTGCATCGGGGCGGGCGCTTCTCGGTGCCGTTCGTTTCTACCTGGGCGGCCTTCTACCTCGGCGCGACCGCGTACATCATCATCGCGACCTGACGGCCGAGGCGGCATCCGGTACGGCTAGTGTTGCTCCGCATATAGGGATCGTTTCGTCACCGACTGGAGTCCTTCGTTGACCTGGCGTGAAAGGGTTCGCGGCCTCGTCGACTCGTCTCCCTTCCAGCACGCGATCACTGTGGTCATCGTGGTCAACGCCGCGACCCTCGGCTGCGAGACGTCGCCCGCGCTGGTGGAGAGATTCGGCTCCGTGCTGCACGCGGTGGATCGCACGGCGTTGGGGATCTTCGTGGTGGAGCTCTGCCTCCGCCTGTACGCACACCGGGCTCGCTTCTTCCTAGAACCTTGGAACTGCTTCGACTTCCTCGTGATCGGCGTCTCGTTGCTGCCCACCTCGGGCGGGCTGTCGGTGCTGCGGGCCCTGCGGATCCTCCGGGCGCTGCGGCTGGTTTCGAGGGTGCCCAGCATGCGGCGGGTCGTCGCGGCGCTGCTGAGCGCGGTACCGGGGGTGGCCTCGATCATCGGGTTGCTGGCCCTCATCGTGTACATCGCCGGGGTGATGGCGACGAAGCTGTTCGCCGGGGCCTCGCCGGAATACTTCGGAAACCTCGGCGTTTCGCTCTTCACGCTCTTCCAGGTGATGACCGGTGAGGGGTGGCCGGAGGTGGCGCGCGACGTGATGGACGCGCAGCCTATGGCGTGGATCTTCTTCGTCGTCTACATCCTGCTGTCCACCTTCGTGGTGCTGAACCTCTTCATAGGTGTCGTGGTCAGCGCCATGGAGTCGCAGGTCAGGAGCGAGACCCAGGCCGACCTCGACGAGCGTGAGGAGCGCGAGGAGGAGCGCGAGGAGAAGATGAACGCCATCCTGCTGGCCGAGCTGCGGGCGCTTCGGGTAGAGGTGGAGGCACTTCGCGCGGAGAGGCTACGCGACGGACGTACGCCGAGATCTATGTTATGGGGGTAGTTTTGTCCGGTTTGGACCCCCACAACATAGATCTCGGCGTAGTGCGGACCTAGCGCGGGGTGCGCCCGGAGAGCTGCTCCACGAGTGAGAGCAGGGCGCTGTGGTCGAGGCCCCCGTGCCCCTGGGCCTGCAGCGACGCCATCAGCTGGGCGACCGCCGCGCCGAGCGGGACGACGACGCCGGCCTCGCGCGCCGCGGCCTGGACGATCCCGAGGTCCTTGTGGTGCAGTTCCACCCGGAAGCCGGGCTTGAAGTCGCGGGCCAGCATGCCTGCCGCCTTGCGGTCGAGGATCCGGTTCCCGGCCAGCCCGCCCGCGAGCACGCGTACCGCGGACTCGGTGTCGACGCCGTGGCACTCAAGGAACACGATAGCCTCGGCGACCAGCTCGATGGTGCCGGCCACGATGAGCTGGTTCGCCGCCTTCACGGTCTGGCCGGCGCCGTGCGGCCCCACGTGCACGACGGTCCCCCCGAGGATCTCGAGGACGGAGCCGGCCGCGGCGACGTCGGACTCCTCGCCGCCGACCATGATGGACAGCGTGCCGTCGATGGCGCCCTGCTCCCCGCCACTCACGGGTGCGTCCAGCACCCGTACGCCAGTGCCTGTGGCCTCCTCGGCGAGCCGGCGGGCGGTCGCTGGCCGGACCGTGCTCATCTCGATGAGCAGCGCGCCGGATGCGGCGTTCGCGAGGACCCCGTCCTCGCCGAGCACTACCTCCTCGACGTCGGGGGAGTCGGGAAGCATGGTGATGACGATGTCCGCGCCGCGTACGGCCTCGGCGACGCTGGACGCGCCCCGGCCGCCGTTCGACACGAACCTGTCGACCTTGCCGTGGCTGCGGTTGTACCCCGCCACGTCGTAGCCGGCCTTCACCAGGTTGCCGGCCATCGGCAACCCCATGATCCCCAGACCTATGAACCCCACCGTCGTCACCGGGGCACCTCCTTCTCCAACCTTCAGCGCAGTCGTACGGTATCCACCCGGTGCAGCGCCGGATCGCCGGTGCCGTCCAGGTCGGCGGCTTCCCAATGCAGCGAGCAGCTCCGGCCGTCCACCTCCAGGGTGAGCAGGCAGTTGTGGAACCACGGGCCGCGCTCGATTCGCCAGTCCAGCGGGCTCGCCAGGGTACCGGCGATTCGGCAGAGCGCCCGGCCCACCAGTGCGCCCGCCCGCGTGGAGCTCAGCCGGCTGGCCCACCGCAGGGACCTGTCCAGCGGGTTGCGGACGGGGGAGCAGACCGCCTGGCAGATCGGCGACATCCCGCGGGGCGACGCCCCCTCGTCGGTGCTGGTCACCCCGGCGAAGTAGGAGTAGTGGACGTCGCCGGACAGGAACAGCACGGACCGCGGCGCGGTGCCGCGCCGCCCGGCGGCCACCTCGGCCGCCACCCGTGCCATGGCGTCGAACGAACGCTGGAACGCCGACCAGTGCTCGAGGTCGATGGCCTGCCGCAGGCGCTCGGCCGCCGCGGCGGCCCGCCGCCCCCATCGGCCGTCGCAGACGGCCTCGTTCCACCGCTCCAGGTGGTGAACGGAGGCAGGCAGCAGGTACGGCAGCGAGGTGGCGACGAACAGATGGTCGCGCCCGCCCTTGGCCAGCCGGTCGAACCACGCCCACTCCGGGGGGTCGAGGATGTCGCGGCGGCCCGGCTGCAACACCCTGCCGCACCGGGTGTCCAGCGCGATCAGCCGGGAACCGGCAAAGTCCCGCCCGTAGCTCCACCGATAGCTCTCCGGCTCGGCGTCGACAGTCCGCGCGAACTCGTCGAGGACCGGGCCGGCGTCCCCGGCGGCCTCGCGCACGTCCGCCAGCACCGGGTCGGCGGCGCGCTCGGCGGGCGACAGGTTGCCCAGATGCTGGTAGATCCAGTACGAGCCCAGCCCGGCCACGATCCGGTCCCGCCACCAGGGCAGCTGTCCCATGCGCTGCCGCCACGCGTGCGAGGTGTTCCAGTCGTCCCGGATGTCGTGGTCGTCGAAGATCATTGCTGTCTGCACCGTCGACAGCAGCCATCTGCTCACCGGCTCGCTCCACGCCTGCCGGTACAGGTAGGCGTACTCGGCGAAGTCCGCCACCTCCGCGCCCGGTGGAACGTCGAGGTCGCGCCGGGCGGCGAGGAAGGCGCGTACCTCAGCCGAGGGCGAGTCGGCGTACACCTGGTCACCGAGCAGCAGCAGAGCGTCCGGCCACTCCTCGGCCGGGCCTTCCCGGGAGGCCGCCGCCAGCCGACTGGCGTACGCCCGCATCGCGTCGACCCCGAAGACCCGGTTGTGCAGCTCGTCGTGGGGGGCGCTCCTGCGGCACGAGCCGAAGACCAGCCGCAGCGGTCCTTCCGGGTCGAGGGTGCGGATCCGGGGCGGCGGGAACGGCGAGTCGGGCTCGGGCCAGACCTGCTCCCCGTCGAGCAGCACGGTGTAGGGGGTGACCGAACCGGGGGCCAAGCCCTCGATCTCCACCAGCCCGTAGTGGTGGCCGTGCACGGTGAAGGTGCGAGCCGCCGCGTCGAGCACGCCAACCTCGCAGGGCGCGTCCGTCTCCACCCACACGGCGGCCGTGGTCTCGTCCACGTAGCGCAGCAGCGGTCCCAGCACAAGACGTGGCACGCGCCCCAGTGTTACGCACCGGCGGTCATGTTGGGGCGACGGGGGGCGGAACGCGCCCCACGCCGGCGGCGTCGGCCAGCACGGCCTCGGTGGGGCGGGGGCGGGTGCGGAAGCCCGCCGCCAGCCCTCGCCACAGCTCGCGGCGTAGCGTCGCCCGGTCCCGGGAGCGGGCGAGGGTACGGACCCAGCGACGCACCGTCGACCCGGCGTACAGCAGCCGCTCCAGCGGGGCCAGCCCCGAGCTCCGGGTGAACGTCCACACCTTGTTGCGGACCTCGAAGAAGAAGCGTTCGCCCGGGTCGGCGTCGGTGGATGCGAACGTCCTCGTCTTGTGTACGACGACGCTCGCGGGGCAGAGCAGGCCTCTCCGGCCGCGGAGCAGCCGGGTGGTGAACTCGAAGTCGTCGTTCCACAGGAAGTAGTCAGCGATCGGCAGGCCGCGCTCGCGCGCGGCGGCGCCGTCGACAAGCAGGGACACGAAGGACGCGGACCGGATGGGCACGCAGCCGACCGTCGCCGCGGCGGTCCGCTCCCGTCGCGACGCCCGCGGTTTCTGCCGCGGCGTGTTCATCGGGTGGTCGCGCCCGTCGGTCCAGACCACCCGGCTCGCGACCAGCGTGGGGCGCTCGTCGCCGGGGCAGCCGGCGCGGGCATCGAGCAGCGCCGCCAGCGCCCCGGCCTCCGGAACGGTGTCGTCGTCCATCAACCAGACGAGGTCGGCGTCCCGGGCCAGGGCGCGGGACAGGCCGGCGGCGAACCCCCCGGCCCCGCCGGCGTTGCGGCCGAGGGTGACGAGGTCCACCGACCGGAACCGCTCCCGCACCAGCTCACCGGTGCCGTCGGTGGAGGCGTTGTCCACGACCACCACGGTGTCGGGGGCGCGGGTCTGCGCGTGCACCGCGGCGAGGGCCTCGGCGAGCAGGTCACGCCGGTTGTAGGTGACCACGACCGCGACGACCGTTTCGACTGGCCCAGCCCCCCCCTGGCCGTGATCTTGCAGAAATTCAAACCGGCCGGTTTGAATTTCTGCAAGATCACGGCCAAGGGGGCGGCCGTCGGATGAACTGGTCACGAGCGCGGCCGGGCCGTGCGGTCCCTGCTCTTCCAGTACAGCCGCCGGAGCCGCATGACCGAACGATGCCGCTCGCTCAGGTCTCGCACGACGCGCCTGACCGCGTCGGACGCCTGCGGAATGGGCCCGGACTGCCTCCTGGCGCGGATGACCAGGCCGGCGATCGCATCGACGGCGGCGTCGAGCATCTCCTGGTCCGTCACGTCCTCCGGCTGGCGCGGCCGCTCGTCGTCGCGCGGCGGCGCCAGCAGCAGCTCGTCGAGGTCGCCGACGATGTGGTATCCGGCGCTGCGCAGCCCGTCGACGATCTCCTCCGACCGCTTCGCCACCCACGGGTGCTCCTCGGGCGGCAGGACGATCTTGGTAGCGTCGGGGCGTTGGACGAGCACGTTCTGGGCGAGGTATTGCTTGACGAGGTGGTCGTACACCGGCCACCCGACCTGACCGCGGAGTAGGACGTTGACCCGGCGGAGCAGGTTGGCCTCGGTGGCGCCGAGGGACTTGTTGCCCCCGCCGGCAGTGGTGTCGTACCGCTCGGGGTCGAGACCGACCAGGCCGGCGAAGCGCCGCCAGAGCTCGTCTTCCGCGGCTCCGGGCGGTGGCACCGTAACCACGTGCACCCGGTCGCGCGGCAGGTGTCGGCCCCAGCGTTCGAGCACGTTGGTCGCGTCCTGCATTCGCCAAAACGACTTCGTCCCGGGTTTGTGCTTGCCCTGCTCCGGGTCGTGCACGGCCCGTACGAAGTCCTCGAATGCCATCGTTCCGCGGTTCTTCACGTCCTCCTGCCAGGCCGCCGGGATCTGCCTGGCGAGGCTACGGGCCGTGTAGATCACGTGTATCTCGGCGAACCCCAACGTCTCCATCGCCCGCTCGACGTGCTCGGGCCGCGCCACGCTCAGCAGCTCGTGGGAGACAATGACCGTCCCGTCCCACGCGCGGGCCTGCTCGACGAGGCGGTCCCAGGCACCGGGAACCGCGGGGTCTTCGTAGCCTTGGAACCGGGAATTTTGCAGGTCCATGGCGGCGTGGAAGTGGGCCGAGTAGCCTGGCCCGGGATAGAGGACGCCGTAGTGCCGCAACGTTGGGCGATTTGTCCACAAGACGTCCTGGATGTAGGTGGTGCCGGTCTTGGGGGCGCCAACATGCAAGTAAATGATTGGGCGCCCGGCGCTTGCGGGAGCCGTGGCGGCTCCCGCCGCGCTGGCTTGCGCCTGCTCCACGCGATACCTCAGTTCTGCCACGAGCGGTCAGAGTTGGTGGGGCCCGGCCACAGCGGGGCCCCAGCCGTACCGACTCGCATGCTAGCGGCGAGTCACGAATCGATCCGACGATTCCCAGCAGGTTCAGATGTTCACTCGATGTTTCACTCGAACTTCGGCGTTGATCTACGCCGATCGTGTATAGCTGGTGCGGCTGCCCGGGACGCGGGGCGATCCCTCGCGCGGTGACCCGCGGATACCTCGAGCCCGAGCGAGGATCTGGCAAGATTTTAGGGTTCCGCGAGCGGACCGGGCCGGTCGGCTATGCCCATCGGATGGGACCGATACGAGATGAGGCTCGAACCGATGCCGTCTATCAGGGGAGGGAAGGACAAGACGTGAGCATGCGCGAGCCGTTCTCGCTGCTGCTCGCGGTCCACGGGGGTGACCGGCCGGACTACCTGCGGGAGGCATTCCGCAGCTCGGTCGATCACCAGTCCCGGCGACCGGATCAAGTGGTCGTGGTCCGCGATGGACCGGTGCCCGACCATCTGGCTCGTTGTCTCGACGAGCTGATAGCGGGCACCCCGGTCCCGGTCACGCTCGTCACGCTGGAGCGCAACGGCGGACTGGGACCGGCACTCGACGCCGGGCTACGGGCCAGCCATCACGATGTCGTCGCGCGTATGGACGCCGACGACGTGTCGAAGCCGATGCGCTTCGAGGTACAGATGCCCCTGATCGAGGAGGGGGCCGACATCGTGGGCTCGGCGCTGCTCGAGTTTCGTAACGACCCCACCGATCCGGGTGACCTCGTGGGGCGCCGAACGCCGCCGTGCGACCCGGAAGAAATCGTCCGGTCCTCGCGCTTCTTGGACCCGTTCAACCATCCGACGGTGATCTACCGGCGAAGCGCGGTCCTGGCCGCTGGCGGCTACGGCGACCTGCCGCTGATGGAGGACTACTGGTTGTTCGCCCGTATGCTCGCGAACGGGGCGCGGCCCGCGAACCTCGCCGAGCCGCTGGTGTACTACCGGGTGGGCGACGGGGCGTACGGTCGGCGCGGTGGGATGAGGCTGCTCCGTTCCGAGCTGTCCCTGCAACGGCGGCTCCGGGCGGAGGGATTCACCACCCGCGCCCAGTACCTGCGTAACGTGGCCATGCGTGGCGGTTACCGGCTGCTGCCGGAGACGTTGCGGCGGGCCATCTACCGTCGGCTCATCGCGACCTACGGTGAGCGCCACGGCCGCGCGCCGGAGAGCGGAAACGGGGTCTCGTCCTCGCCGCAGCGCGTGCGTGACCCGCGCTAGTCGCAACCGAACCCGCGACCGTATCGGTCAACTCGTCCAAAGGGAGTTCGTGCACGTGGATCTCGTCGTTGTCGGATCCGGCTTCTTCGGCCTCACCATCGCGGAGCGGTGCGCGACCGAGCTGGGTCTGCGGGTGCTGGTGCTTGAGCGCCGCGACCACATCGGGGGCAACGCGTACAGCGAGCCGGAACCGAAGACCGGCATCGAGGTCCATCGGTACGGCGCGCATCTCTTCCACACCTCGAACGAGCGGGTGTGGGAGTATGTCAACCGCTTCACCTCTTTCACCGGCTACCGGCACCGGGTCTTCACGATCTACAAGGGCCGGGTGTACCCGATGCCGATCAATCTCGGCACCATCTGCGAGTACTTCGGCCGGGCGATGTCCCCCGACGAAGCGCGCGCCCTGGTGGCCGAGCAGGCCGCGGAGGTGTCCACCGGGGAGGCCCGTGACCTCGAGGAGAAGGCGATCTCGCTGATCGGGCGCCCGCTCTACGAGGCGTTCATCCGGGGCTACACCGCCAAGCAGTGGCAGACCGATCCGAAGAATCTCCCGGCTGAGATCATCACCCGGCTTCCGGTCCGCTACACCTTCGACAACCGGTACTTCAACGACAAGTACGAGGGCCTGCCCGTTGACGGCTACACCGCCTGGCTGGAGCGGATGGCCGACCACCCCAACATCGAGGTCCGGCTCGGTGTCGACTTCTTCGACCTGCGCTCGGACATCCTCGGCAACGTTCCGGTGGTCTACACCGGCCCGCTGGATCGGTACTTCGACTTCGCCGAGGGCGAGCTGGGGTGGCGCACCCTCGATTTCCAGCTCCAGGTCGAGCAGACCGGCGATTATCAGGGCACGTCGGTGATGAACTACGCCGACGAGGACATCCCGTTCACCCGTATTCACGAGTTTCGGCACTTCCACCCCGAGCGGGATTGGTATCCTCCCGACCAGACCGTGATCATGCGGGAGTACTCCCGTTTCGCCCGGCGGGGCGACGAGCCCTATTACCCGATCAACACTCCCGAGGATCGTGCCCGGCTACTCGAGTACCGCGCGATGGCTAAGCGCGAACCAGGGGTCCTGTTTGGCGGGCGGTTGGGCACCTACAAGTACCTCGACATGCACATGGCGATTGGGTCCGCGTTGAGCCTGTACGACAACCGCCTGCGTCCCCACTTCACGGAGGGTGCGGCGCTGGAAAGCGGAGGTGTGGACGAGTGACCGAGGCTGCGCCGACTCCAGGTGCCACGACCTCGACCGGGTCGACGACGGGCCTGCGTGTTCTGCAGCGCGTCATCCTGCCCGTCGACCACAGCCCCGACGTTCTCCCGCTGTACGTCGACGGCCGGCACGCGAGCCCGCCTCCCGCCAAGGAGTCGAGCTCGTCGGACGGCGCCAGGACCTCGGGTGACGACGAGGAGGACAGCTTCAAGGTGTCGGTGGCCTGGGACGACGCCCTGGCCGACTCCGCCCTCTGGTCGCACCAGGATCCCGACGACCCGGCCGCCCGGCGCGGCGTCTCCGTACGCTCCGGCCGCCGTCTGTCGTTCGGCACCTACTTCAACGCGTTCCCGGCGAGCTACTGGCGCCGCTGGACGACTGTCGAGGAGGTGCTGCTCCGGGTTCGCGTCAGCGGCGACGCGACAGTCACCGTGTACCGGTCGACGGCGAAGGGCCTCAACCAGCCGATCAAGATCCTTCGTACCGACGGCGAACCGCGGACCCTCGAGTTCCGCCTGCCGCTGAAGCCGTTCATCGACGGCGGCTGGTACTGGTTCGACCTCTCCGCTGGCGAAAGCGAAGCCCGGCTCGAGGAGGCCGACTGGTGCGCCGCCACCGACCGGCCGCAGTCCGGCCGGGTGAGCATCGGCATCACCACCTTCAACCGTCCGGACTTCTGTGTCGATCTGCTGCGCAGCCTCGGGGCCGCCAGCGAGGTTCTCGAGGTGGTGGACGAGGTCTTCCTCGTCGACCAGGGCAGTCAGCGGGTGGAGAACCACCCCGACTTCGCCGAGGCGTCGAAGGGGATCGCCGACCGACTCCGCGTCATCGACCAGGGCAACCTCGGAGGTTCCGGCGGGTTCTCCCGGGCGATGGACGAGACGGTACGGGCCGACAGCAGCGACTACGTCCTCCTGCTGGACGACGACATCGCCATCGAGCCCGAGGGCATCCTCCGCGCGGTCGCCTTCGCCGACCTGGCTCGCACCCGCACAGTGGTCGGCGGGCACATGTTCAGCATGTACGACAGGTCGGTGTTGCACGCGTACGGCGAGACCGTCGCGAGGTACCGCTGGTTCTGGGGGAAGGCCCCGCACACCCGCAACAGCCACAACTTCGGGTACTACAGCCTCCGTCACACGCCGTGGTTGCACCGCCGCGTCGACGTCGACTACAACGGCTGGTGGATGTGTCTCATACCGACCAGCGTCGTGCGTGAGCTGGGCTTCGCGCTGCCGATGTTCATCAAGTGGGATGACGCGGAGTACTGCCTGCGTGCCCGGACGGCGGGTTCCCCAACGGTGTCGATGCCGGGCGTCGCGGTCTGGCACGTACCGTGGCACGACAAGGACGACGCCGTCGACTGGCAGGCGTACTTCCACCGCCGCAACCGGATCGTCACGGCGTTGCTGCACTCGCCGTACAAGCGCGGCGGCCGGATGGTCCTGGAGAGTTTCGAGGCGCAGATCCGGCACCTGCTGTGCATGCAGTACTCCACGGCGGAGATGGGTCTGCTCGCCATCGAGGACCTGCTCGCCGGTCCCGAGCGGATGCATCCTGAGATGGTCCGGAAGATGGGCCAGCTGCGGGAGCTGCGCCAGGGGTTCGCGGACGCGCAGATCAGCGGCGATCTGGAGTCCTTCCCGCCGGTGCGTCGGCGCAAGCCGCCGCGGAAGGAGAAAGAGCACTCCTCGCCGGGCAGCAAGATCATTGCGCTTGTGATGGCCGCGCTGGGCTTCGCCCGCCAGGCCCTGCCGGTCGGAAAGCTTGCCCGGCATCATCCCCAGGTCGCCGTGCCGCACCAGGACCTGCACTGGTCGCTGCTGGCGCTGTTCGACAGCGCCGTCGTGTCCACCGCGGATGGTGCCGGCGCCGCCTGGCACCAGCGTGACCCGAAGCGGTTCCGTACGCAGCTCCGGCGCAGCCTGGCGCTCCACCTCCGGCTGCTCCGCAGGTGGCCGCGGCTTGGTAAGGAGTACCGCACGGCGATGGCCGACCTCACCTCCTCCGAGCAGTGGCGCCAGACATTCGGGGTGACGCGGCAGCCATGACCCTGCCGCGCACCACTGCCGAGGCGACGGTGCGAAGTTCCGCCGAGGCGCCCGAGCTCGTCGAGCCGGGCCGTGGCGGCGGTCTCGTCGGCGTCCTGCGGCGTCGGTACCTGCTGCGCCTGCTGGTACGCAAGGAGCTCAGGGTCCGCTACCAGGGCTCGGTGCTGGGCATGGCGTGGTCCTACATCAAGCCCGCCGTGCAGTTCGGGGTCTACTTCTTCGTGGTCGGTCTCTTCCTCGGCCTCCGCGACCGGATCGAGGACTTCCCGGTGTACCTGTTCTCCGGGATGGTGCTGATCCACTTCTTCATCGAGAACTTCAACTCCGCGACCCGCTCGATCGTGCAGAACCGGTCGCTGATCCGGAAGGTCTACCTGCCGCGGGAGATGTTCCCGGTGGCCTCGCTGCTCGTGTCGTGCGTGCACTTCCTGCCGCAGCTGGTGATCCTGCTTCTGGGGGCACTCGCCGCCGGGTGGACGCCGTCACCCGTCGGGCTGGGCGCCAGCGTGCTGGGCTTTTTCATCGTCGCCACGCTCGGGATGGCGGTGGGCCTGCTGTTCGCCGCGTTCAACGTGTTCTACCGGGACTTCGAGAAGATCGTCGACGTGCTCGGAATCGTCATCACCTGGTCGGCGCCGATGATCTATCCCTGGACGGCTGTGCGGGACGTCTTCGGCGACGGCTGGCTGCTGCAGACGTACCTCGCCAACCCGCTGGTGACCGCGGTCTCCCTCTTCCAGCACGCCTTCTGGCTTCCCGGGACGTCGGGTGGCTTCGAGTTTCCGCCACACCTCTTCGTGCGCGGCTTGATCTCGCTCGGCGCGATCCTCCTGCTCGTCGGCGTCGCCCAGTTTCTGTTCTCCCGCCTCAACAGCCGTTTCGCGCAGGAGATGTGACGGTGGCCCCCTCGATCGTTGTCGACTCGGTGAGTAAACGCTTCACCTTGCGGCGCGTTCGCCGGCTGCAGGAGAGGCTGGTACGGGCGGTGCGCGGGGAGGACCTCTCCAACACCGTGCAGGCACTTCATGGGGTCTCGCTGCGCGTCGAGCGGGGCGAATCGGTTGCTCTCATGGGCCTCAACGGGTCGGGCAAGAGCACCCTGCTCAAGCTCATCTCGGGGGTAATGCCGCCGGATACCGGTTCGGTACGGGTCGGCGGCCGGGTCGCCGGGCTCATCGACGTCGGCGCGGGCCTGCATCCCGACCTGACCGGCCGCCAGAACATCTACCTCAACGCGGCGATCCTCGGCATGACCGAGGCCGAGATCCGGCGGAAGTTCGACGAGATCGTCGCCTTCGCCGGGATCCGGCGGTTCCTCGACACCGAGGTGAAGTTCTACTCATCCGGCATGTTCATGCGGCTCGGGTTCTCCGTCGCCGTGCACACCGAACCGGATGTCTTCCTCATCGACGAGATTCTCGCGGTCGGTGATCCGCCGTTCCGGCGCAGCTGCCATGCCAGAATCCAGGAGCTGCGGAAGCAGGGCCACACCCTCGTGATCGTTGCGCACGATACGAACATGCTTCGGCAACTCTGCGACCGTGGCATCGTGCTGCACGAGGGCGAGGTTGTCTACGACGGTGGGATCAACGAGGCAGCGGCCTACGTGGCCGACAACGTCGACCGGAACGGCGTGTCCAACCGGGTCCGCTGAGGCCCAAGGCGGGTGTGCCCGGCCCCAGCGGAACCCTCACGTCCCTACTCGCGCGACAACTCAGCGCCGCTTTCGAGCGCGGTCTCGACCTGAGCCAGGTTGTGGTCGACGGCCTTCTCCAGGCTCTCGTTGACCTCCGGGTCGTCGCCGAGCCATCGCATGGCCGTCCGCACCTCTCTCACCTGGTGGGTGATGACTTCCTCCGGCAGGTCACCATGCGCCCGTGCCATGTGGCGCACCAGCCTCTCGGCGTTGTCGCTCTCGGCCGCATCGTGCCGCCTGTGGTGACGCTCTCGCCGTGGCTTCACGGTTGGGCGGGAAGTTCTGCCCATGGCCCTACCTCCCTCCGGAACACGCTGGGAGGACATCGATGCCTTGGTTGTGATGCCCGTCCAGGTCCGCTCCTATACGTGAAGACCGTCACGAACGTCCGGGCGGGGAGGCGGCTCCTCCTCGGTCCCGCCCAGCCTGCGCGCGACGAGGATGTCGGTCGAGGAGTGAGCGAGGATCGACAGCACGATGACCAGCGCGACCAGATGAAAGATCTTTTCGGCCCCGGGGATGCCGGACTGCAGGACGAGCAGCCCGTACACGACCGATGCGAAACCCTTGGGGCCGAACCACGCGGCGGCGGCGCGTTCGCCCCAGGGCAGCGTCGAGCCGGCGAGGGAGAAGGCGAGCGCCACCGGCCGGGCGGCCAGCAGGGTCAGCACCGCGAACACCCATCCGACGACCGGTATCTCCGCGAGGAAGCTCGGTGAGATCAACGCGCCGAACACCAGCAGGGCAGCGAGTTTGAGCAGCTCGGCCAGCAGCTCGCCGAACCGTTCGAACGACTCCCGCTGCTGCGGCCCGTACGTCGCCACCGTGACGCCGGCCGCGAACGCGGCCAGGTACAGGTTCCCGTGCGTGGCCTGGGCGACCGCGAGGACCAGCAGGCCGATCGCGAAGGCGTTCAGCGGCTCGTACGCCGTCGATGCGGAGAAGAACCGAAGCCGTTCCAGCCAGATCGCGGCGAGGGGGATGGCGATGCCGATGGCGATACCGAGTGCGATCTCACTGAGCAGCTCGCCCGGGTGGGTGGGCTCCCGCCCGACCACCGCGAGCAGGACGATCACGAAGGGCAGCGCGAGACCGTCGTTCAGCCCGGATTCCACGTTCAGCAGGTGGCGCAGCCGGCGCGGTACCTCCTCCCGGCCGACCAGCGCCGCCGCGAACACCGGGTCGGTGGGCGCGAGCACGGCCCCGATCAGGAAAGACTCCGCCCATCCCAGCCCCACGACGTAGCGGGCGAGCAGCGTGGTCGCCGCCAGCGTCAGCGGCAGGCCGAAGAAGAGCGCGCGGCCGGGCAGCCGCCACGCCGACCGCAGGTCGCGGAAGCCGACCCGCATGCCGTCCGTGAACAGAACGGCGAAGAGCGCCAGCTCGGCGAGGACCCGGATCAGGTCGGTGCCCTGTATGCGCAAGACGCCGAGCACCTCATCCCCGAGGACGAATCCCGCGACGAGGAAAAGGGCAGCTGTCGACAGCACTGTGCGGTGGGCCAGACCGGAGACGAGCACCCCGAGCAGCAGCACCGCGGCGAAGACGAGAAGCAGTGTCGTCACGCGACCTATCTTCTCGGTCTCGTTGCCTCGCCGTGGTATCGCGCTCTGCGAAGGCGTTAGGTTCGCCTAGATGACCTCCCCGCGTCACGGCCGGCTGGACCGTCTGTCGGCGGCTCCGGGGGCACTGTTCGTGTACGGGACGCTCAGGTTTCCCGAGATTTGGGATGCCCTCATCGGCCGAGCTCCCGACCGCTCGCCCGCGGTCGCCGAGGGCTGGCGCGCGGCGGCGCTGCCCGGCTTGATCTACCCCGGCCTCGTGCCGCACCCCGAGGGGTCAGCTGCCGGCCTGTTCGTGTCCGGGTTGACCGCGGGGGAGTGGCGCGTCGTCGACATCTTCGAGAACGACCTGTACGAGTTGCGGCGGCTTCGGCTTGCCGACGGACGCCGGGCATGGGCCTACGTGTGCGCCCCCACGGTCGAGGTCTGTCCGCACGACTGGTCGGCCGACGAGTTCGCCGACCGGCACCTCGCCGCGTACGTGCCGCAATGCATAGCCTGGCGACGCTCTCGCCCGTGACGCTCTTGGCCGTGACGCTCTTGGCCGTGATCTTGCAGAAATTCAAAAGCTCGCGAGCTTTTGAATTTCTGCAAGATCACGGCCAAAGGGGGGATGGGCATCACGGCGGGTCATACTGGGTGCGACGGGCTATGAACCCCTCGATGCCGTCGAGCAGGCGCGCCAGTCCGAACTCGAAGGTCTGCTCGTGGCTGGCACCGAAGGCGTCCTCGGACATGCTGGCCAGCGTCGGGTAGGCGCCGGTGCTCATCGCCTTCTCCAGGAACGGCCCCTGGGTGGCCCAGAACTCCTCGTCGCTCATCCCGGTGCCCTCCGCGGCAGCGAGCGAGTGGACGTAGGTGCGGGCGGTGCCGGTGACGAAGCTGTCGACGGCGACCACCACCATCATCTTTTCCTGGTCGGACAGGTCGAGGCCGTCCAGCCCGTGCAGCACGAGTTCGAGACAGGCCAGGGAGGTCGGCCCGAGCACCGGGCGCGCCCAGTTGACCTGCAGCAGCCACGGATGCGCCAGGTAGAGTTCCCGCGTGCCGCGGGCGGTCACATTCAGGACACCGCGCCAGTCCAGGCCCTTGACCCGCTCGGCGGTGTCTCCGGGGTCGCTCACCTTGTCGAGCATCAGGTCGAGCAGCTCGCCCTTGCCCGGGACGTAGCGGTACAGCGACATCGTGCCGACACCCAGCTCGGCGGCGACGCGGCGCATGGAGAGCGCGCCGAGCCCCTCGGCGTCCGCGACCTTGATCGCGGCGGTGACGATCTGGTCGAGGGACAGGCTCGGCTTGGGGCCGCGGGCCTGTCGTTCCCGCCCGCGCCAGAGCAGCTCCAGGCTGAGCCTGAGGTCGCCGCCTCCGCTGCGCTCGGTAGTCATCGTGATCTCAATGCTAGCGCCGATTTTGCAAACTGGGTACATCGTACGCTAAGCCGCGTACGGCGTACCCAGATTAGGAGGGAGCCTTGACCACTTCCCGATACGCCGTTCTCGCCGAGGGGCTGCGGAAGCGATACGGCGAGACGCGTGCCCTGGACGGCTTCGACCTCGCCGTCCCGCACGGCATGGTCTACGGGCTGCTCGGCCCCAACGGCGCGGGCAAGACGACGGCGGTCCGCATCCTGTCCACCCTCGTCCGCCCGGACGGCGGGCGTGCCGAGGTCGCCGGATACGACGTCGCAAGGCAGCCGAGAATCGTCCGTCGCCGGATCGGCCTCGCCGGGCAGCACGCCGCTGTCGACGAGATCCTGACCGGCCGGCAGAACCTCAAGATGTTCGGGCGGCTTTTCCACCTCGGCGCCAAGCGCGCCGCGCGAAGGGCCGACGAGCTGCTGGAACAGTTCGACCTCGCCGAGGCGGCCGACAAGGGGGTCAAGGAGTACAGCGGCGGCATGCGCCGCCGACTCGACCTGGCCGCGAGCATGCTCCTTGCGCCACAGGTGCTGTTCATGGATGAGCCGACGACCGGCCTGGACCCGCGCGGCCGGAACGAGGTATGGGAGGCGATCCGCTCGCTGGTCGCCGGTGGCACCACAGTGCTTCTCACCACGCAGTACCTCGACGAGGCCGACCAGCTCGCCGGGCGCATCGCGGTCATGGACGCCGGTCGGGTCATCGCCGACGACTCCCCGGCCGCGCTGAAGGACACCATCGGCGGCGACCAGATTGAGGTCATCGTGCAGGACGCCGCCGACATACCTGGTGCGAGGAAGGCGATCGCCCGTGTCTCCGCGGTCGAGCCAACGGCCGACGACGAGAACCGCCGGGTGCACGCTCCGGTCACCGACCGGGTCGCCGCGCTGACCGAGGTCGCGCGAACCCTGCAGGACGGCGGCATAGCCGTCGAGGACATCGGCCTGCGCCGACCCACCCTCGACGACGTGTTCCTCCGCCTCACCGGAGCCCGCGCGGAGGCGCGGCCCAATCGGCCGGACACGAAGGAGACGGCAACCGCATGAGTGCGCTCACGACGCCGTCCGCCAGTGATCTTCTCGAACCCGACCGGGAGCGGCGGCTCTACTGGGCGATGGCCGACTGCTGGACTGTCGTCCGCCGCGGTCTGACCCACCTGATCCGCCAGCCCGCCAACATCGCCTGGCAGCTCGGCTTCCCCATCGTCTCCGTGCTGCTGTTCGGGTACGTCTTCGGCAGCGCGATGACGGTGCCCGGTGGCGGGGACTACCGGGAGTTCCTGATGCCGGGCATGTTCGGCATGACCATGGCCTTCGGTTTCATGAACACCGCGTACCTCGTGGTTCTCGACGGGACCAAGGGGGTCATCGACCGGTTCCGGTCCATGCCCATGGCCCCGTCGGCCGTGGTCACCGGCCGGGGCGTCAGCGACCTCATCGGTGCGACTCTCGACCTCGCCGTTCTCGCGGCGGCGGCGCTCGTCGTCGGTTGGCGATCGGACGGCGGCCCCGTCGCGACCGCCGCCGCGTTCGGGCTGCTGCTCCTTCTGCGCTTCGCATTGATCTGGATAGGCGTCCTGGTGGGCCTGATGGTGCCGAACGAGGAAGCGGCCGGGAACCTGTTCGCTGTGGCGTTCCCGTTCGCCATGATCTCCAGCGCGTTCGTGGCGCCCTCGCTGATGCCCGGCTGGCTGGGCACGATCGCCGCCTGGAACCCCGTGTCCTCCACGGTCACCGCTACCCGCGAGCTGTTCGGCAACCCGGTCGCTACCGGCGGCACCTGGATCGAGGGGCACGCCATGCTGATGGCGGTCGTCTGGCCGCTGGTCATCACGGCTGTCTTCCTGCCGCTGGCGGTACGTCGCTTCCAGCGCCTGAGCCGCTGACCGGCCATCCCGAGCTGGCGGAGCCCCGCGGGAACGGGTTCTCAACGGTCACGCCGCGTATCACTTGGCCATTCGCGAGATCCTCGCTGAGCAGACGCCGACAGCCTGCCCGTCGTGCCGATGGCTTGGTCATCCCCTGCACCGCCCGAGCGGTCGCGCGGATAGGCACAGTTTCGTGATCGTCGTGAGGGTCGGGTGTTCCAGCGGTGGGTGGTCCAAGCGCGACGAATGAGGTTACGGACAGTGATGATTGCGTCGGCGGGGTCGAAGAACGCATCGATGACAACGTTGGGCGCTCGTAGCAGCGTTGCAGCCGGTTGAAGCCGGTTGAAGCCGTACGCCCGAGACCACCCGCCTGATCATATACATGGTGACTATAATCATGTATAGTAATGCCATGTTGTCGCCGGCCGACAACCCACCGCCTTCGACCGGATACCTGCTCTGGCACCTGTCGTTGCGGTGGCGGGTCGCCCTGGATAGGGCGCTTGCGCCGCTCGGCTTGACCTCGTCGCAGTACGGCGTACTGGCCTCCCTTCACGGGTTCTCCCGAGCTGGCTCCCGACCCAGCCAGCGCGAGTTGGCCAGCTTCAGCGGCCTCGAGCCCATGCATGTGTCCAAGCTCATCCGCGCCCTCGAACGCGCCGGGCTGGTGGAGCGGGCCGGGAACCCGGACGACACTCGGGCGGTCCAGCTGAACGTGACCGCTCGAGGGGTCGAGGTCGTCACGGCGGCAAGGGAGAAGGTGATCGAGCTGGAGGATCGACGCCTCGCACCCCTGGGCGGCTGCTGGAGCGAACGGAGTGTGGAGCTGAGGGACACGCTGCTGACTCTGCTGCGGCATGCGGAGGCGATGAACGAGGCGATGAACGAGGCGATGAACACCGAGCGGGGCGGCGAGCCGGCCGCGCGGTAGCGGTCGGCAGCTACGGGAGATACGAGCAGAGGAAGAAAGAAACAGGAGGAGGTTCTGTGGCCAGTTTCAAGACCATGCTGGCAGTTGGACTAGCTGCCGCAACGCTCGTCGTGTTCGTTGTCGTCATAGCGATGGGTGGTGCGTTGCGGGCTGGGCTCGCGCCATGGCCGGGCATCGGCGTTGCCGTCCTGGCGATCGCTGCGTTCGCTGTCTCTCGGGAGCGCAGATCCTTCGTCGTGGCGGGACTGCTTGCGGCGAGCGGCGGCGTCGGCGTCGTGTATGCCTTGATAAAGACGGAATTCTTAACGGCCAGTTCGTTTCCTGGTCCGGTCTTCGGAATCATCCTTGGGCTTCCGATACTCGGGCTGGCCGTGGCAGAGGCTGTTGGAGCCACCCGGGACCGAAGAAGCTACAAGTAGCGCGAAAGCCGGGTCCCGTCATTCCGGCGGGGGTCCCGGCTTCACTTCCCAGCCACCCAGCAGGTGGAGGGCTACGTCTTAATACGTCTGAAGAGGTCGCGCAGATTGGTGGGTGGTTATGGGCGGCGTGCGGGTCGGGTGTCCCAGCGGTAGAGGGTCCAGGCTTGGCGGATGTGCCCCGTTGCAGGGCCCGGATACGAGCGCGCCGCAGGACATCTTCATCGACCGCGAGCGTAGGTTGGTCATCCCAGTCGCCTCTCAGCTACACGGGATAGATGTAGCACGTAGGGATCAGGAGGCGGAGGCGGTCGCGGCGGCCACGATGTGGTCGACCGAGATGCCGGCCCGCTCGAACAGCTCCTGGCTGGACCCGGACCCGGGGAGGGACCGTACGGCCAGGTGCTCCATGCGCCACGGCTCGGCACGACCGTCGGGAGGGCTGGCCAGGACCTCGGCGACGGCGGAGCCGAGCCCACCCGCCGGGTAGTGGTCCTCCACTACGACGAGCCGGCCACCGGTGTCCCGTACGGCCTCACGCAGCCGGACGGCGTCGATCGGCTTGACCGAGTACAGGTCGATGACCCGGGCGCGTATGCCGCGCTCGGCGAGCCGGTCGGCGGCCTCCAGGCACAGGTGCACGGTGACCCCCGCGGCAAGCAGAGCCACCTGGTCGTCCTCGCCGCCGCGCAGCAGCTTCGAGCCGCCCACCGGGAAGTCCTCGTCCGGCCCGTACAGGACCGGGTAGCCACCCCGGGTGGTGCGCAGGTACGCGATACCCTCGGTGTCGGCCATGGCCTGGACGAGCTTGGCCGCGGACGTTGCGTCGGCCGGGTACAGCACCGTCGAGCCGTTCACGGCCCGCATCATCGCCAGGTCCTCCAGGGCCATCTGCGAGGGGCCGTCCGCGCCGATCTCGACACCCGCGTGCGAGCCGGCCAGCCGGATGTCCGCCCCCGAGATGGCAGCCATGCGGACGAAGTCGTACGCGCGGGTGAAGAACGCGCCGAAGGTTGCGGCGAACGGCTGGTATCCCCGCGAGGCCAGCCCGACCGCCGCCCCGACCATCTGCTGCTCGGCGATGAACATCTCGAAGAAGCGGTCCGGGTAGGCGGCGGCGAACTTCTTCGCCCGGGTGGAGTCGCTGACCTCGCCGTCCAGGACCACGATGCGGGGACGCTCGCCGAGGGCGACGAGGGCGTCGCCGAACGCGTCCCGGGTGGGTACGCGGTCCCCGAGCTGGTACTCGGGCAGCCGTACGGGTGCGCTGGCGCCCGCCGGGGACCCGCTCGCCGGGGACCCGCCCGCCGCGGCGGCGGAGGCTGGCGCGGCGCCGGTACGCGACCCCAGCCGTGGCACCGACACCCGCTGGTCTCCGCCCAACGTCGCGATGGCGCGTTCGGCCATCTCCGCAGGCAGCGGCTTGCCGTGCCAGTCCTCGGCGTCTTCGATCTCGCCGAAGCCCCTCCCCTTGAGGGTACGGGCGAGCACCACGGCGGGCCGGTCGAGCTCCTCGGCGGAGGCGAGGACCCCGTCGACCGCCTCGACGTCGTGCCCCTCCACCGGCAGCGGCACGCACCCGAAGGCGGCGACCCTGCTCGCGTAGGCGTCCAGATCCCACTCCAGCTCGGTGGGCCCGCGCTGGCCGAGACGGTTGACGTCGACGATCACCGTGAGGTTCGACAGCCCGTAGTACGCGGCCTTGTCCAGCGCCTCCCATATCGAGCCCTCGGCCATCTCGCTGTCGCCGCACAGCACCCAGACCCGGTAGGGCAGCTTGTCCAGGTACCGTCCGGCGAGGGCGACGCCCACCCCGATGGGCAGCCCCTGCCCCAGCGACCCGGTGGCCACGTCCACCCACGGCAGGACGGGGGTGGGATGGCCCTGCAGCCGGGAGTCGGCCCGCCGGTAGGTCCCGACCAGCTCCGCGTCGTCGATCACCCCGGCCGCCTTGAACATCGCGTACAGCACGGGGGAGGCGTGCCCCTTGGAGAGGATCAGGCGGTCGTTGCCGGGGGCGTCGGGGTTGTCCCAGTCGTAGCGGAGATGCCGGGCAAGCAGCACCGCCACGACGTCGGCGGCCGACATGCCGGACGTCGGATGCCCCGAGCCGGCGGCCGTGCTGGCCCGGATCGAGTCCACCCGGAGCTGGGCGGCCAGCCGGGTGAGGAACTCCTGATCGGTCCCGGCGAGCGGGGTACGCGCTGGTGCTGTCATGAACCCTCCTCCGGGCACGACGGGGTCTCAGACCACACATACCCGACAGGCGGCCACGAGGCACACGCCATGCCACCGGGCTGTGGAAACCTCCGCACTATGCACAGGTCGGGGGCGCACGGTGCGCGAGCAGGGTGTGCCGAGGCTTGTTTGGGGTTCGCCACGCCCGGTTCGCCTATACTGGTTTCGCCCTGTTGTCGTTGTTGGGGATGTCAGTTGCTCGTCTGAGGTCGCAGACACCGCGCCGTATGCAGGCCGCGCGCGACCTCAGTGACCCCCGCCGTCAGGGCCCCTTGGTCGCGTACAGAGCTGATCGTCCGAGCGCGGTGTCTCCACGTGTCAGCCGTTCCAGCGACCGGGGGAGCCGCCCATGTCTTTCTCCATTGTCTGTACCGACCTTTCCTACGCCTGGCCTGACGGAACCGTCGTCCTCGACGGGCTCGACCTTGCGTCGGGCCCGGCCGTACCGGCCTGATCGGCGTCAACGGCTCGGGCAAGTCCACGCTGCTCAAGCTCATCGCAGGCGAGCTGCGCCCGGCGCGCGGGTCGGTCAGCGTCGCCGGGGAGCTCGGCTACCTGCCGCAGAACCTGCCGCTCGACGCCGGCCGCAGGGTCGACGACGTCCTCGGCATCGCCGAGGTACGGGCGGCGCTTCGAGCGATCGAGGCCGGCGACGTCGCCGAGGCGCACTTCGAGACCGTCGGCGACGCCTGGGACGTCGAGGAACGCGCCGGTGCGGCGCTGGACCGGCTCGGGCTGGGCGGCGGAGACCCTTCGGCCCTGCTCGACCGCACGGTTGGCTCGCTGTCGGGCGGCGAGGCGGTGCTGCTGGGGCTCGCGGCCTTGTTCCTCCGCGAGCCGGACGTGCTGCTGCTCGACGAGCCGACGAACAACCTCGACCTCGACGCGCGGCGACGGCTGTACGACGCGGTGACCGCGTGGACGAGGGTCATGGTGATCGTCAGCCACGACCGGGCGCTGCTCGATCTGGTGGACGAGGTTGCCGTGCTGTCCGGCGGCGCGGTCCGGTGCTACGGCGGCAACCTGACCGCCTACGAGGAGGCGGTCGCCGCCGAGCGGGACGCCGCGGAGCGCATGGTGCGTACGGCCGAGGCCGACGTACGGCGGCAGAAGCGCGAGCTCGCCGATGCCCGGATCAAGCTCGATCGGCGGGTTCGTTACGGCCGCAAGATGGAGGCCAACAAGCGTGAGCCCAGGGCCGTCATGCGCGAGCGCAAGCGGCAGGCCCAGGTATCCGCCGCCAAGCACCGGGGCCTGCACGAGGAGCGGGTGGCCAAGGCCGAGGCCCGGCTCGCCGATGCGGAGGAGTCGCTGCGTGACGACGACGAGATCCGTATCGAGGTGCCGCAGACCGCGGTGCCGGCCGGCCGTACGGTACTCACCTGCGACGGGGTGAACGGCGGACCGCTCGGCACCGACGTCGACCTGATCATCCGCGGTCCGGAACGGGTGGCCCTGCTCGGGTCCAACGGCGTCGGCAAGACCACGCTGCTGCGGCTCGTCGCCGGCGAGCTGGCCCCGGCGGCCGGGACCGTACGGGTGGGCGTCGCCGGCGTGGGGTACCTGCCACAGCGGCTGGATGTGCTGGACGACGCGCGCAGCGTGCTGGACAACGTACGGCGGTACGCCCTGTCCGGCTCGCCGAGCGAGGTCCGGGCGCGGCTCGCGAGGTTCCTGTTCCAGGGCCGCCAGGTCCACCAGTTGGTCGGCACGCTGTCCGGAGGGGAGCGGTTCCGCGCCGTGCTCGCCACACTGCTGTCGGCCGAGCCGCCGCCGCAGCTGCTCCTGCTGGACGAACCGACCAACAACCTGGACCTGGCGAGCGTTCGGCAGCTTGAGCAGACGCTCCTGGCGTACCGCGGCGCGCTGCTCGTGGCCGGCCACGACCTGCCGTTCCTGCACTCGATCGGGATCACCCGGTGGCTGCTGCTGGACCGGGCGACGGGCCTGCGGGAGCTGCAGCGGCCGCCGTCACAGTGACGGCTGCCGAGGCGACGGGTACCAGCGCCGGGGCTCGGGTTGGCCTATGGTGTTGCGGAGTACGCCGATCCCGCCGACCTCCAGCTCGACGGTGTCGCCGGGCCCGAGGAAGAACCCGAGCTCGAGGCCGCAGCCCTCGCCGACGGTGCCGGAGCCGATCAGGTCGCCGGGATGCAGCTGCTCGCCCGCGGATGCCCAGGCCACCAGCTCCGCGGGCGACCACATCATCTCCCCGCTGACTCCGTTGGATCGCTCCTCGCCGTTCACCCGTACAGTCATCGACAGGTTCGCCAGGTCGAGCTCGTCCAGGGTGACGATCCACGGGCCGAGCCCGGTGGCGAAGTCCTTTCCCTTGGCCGGGCCCAGCATCCCGCCCATCTCCTCCTTCTGGATGTCGCGCGCGCTGAAGTCGTTGAAGATCGTCACGCCGAGCAGTGCGTTGACGGCCTCCTCGGGGGTGAGGTCGCGCCCGCCGCGGCCCACCACGAATCCGAGCTCCATCTCGTAGTCCATCCGCTCGGTGTAGCTGGGCCACGGCACGACGTCGTCCTGGCCGAGCAGGGTCGTCGGGTTGCCCTTGTAGGAGACCGGCAGCCGGTACACGGTCTCGGGCGGCTGCCCGCCCAGCCGCCGCGTCGCATTGATGATGTGTTTCTCGAAGCTCATGAAGTCCCGCATGACCCGGGGGTCGGTGGGCGCCAGGAAGCGGGCCTCGCCGGCCGGCAGCAGGGCCTCCTCGGCGCCGGCCGCGCCCGCGGCTACGAACTCGCGGACCTCCGCGAGCGCCTCCATCAGCATCGGCCCCGACGCGGCAGCGGCTGCCAGGCTCCCCGGGAACAGCGCGGCGGCCACCCGGTCCGCGGCGTCCTGGCTCGCACCTGCCCTCATGCGGCGCAACGTCTCGGCCGTGCGGACGTCGACGAGGTTCCGGTCGTCGTGGGCGAGGGCCAGCCGGGCCGACCCGTCCGCCCCGCGGATGCGTCCGATCTTCACCTGGTCAGTTCCCCTTCCTAGTGGTCGATGTCGTTACGCGAAGCACGGGATCGGGCCGCCGTGCAGCGCGACCATGTCCTCGATGGCGGCGACGAGCGGGATCTTCGAACCGACGGGGTTGCCCGCAAGCTCGTGGTAGGCGCGGTACAGGTTGCCGACCAGCCGCTCGCCCTCCTGCCAGGAGGCGAACCGGCCCAGCTCGGCCGCCCGCGCCGCCTCCAGCGGGGTACGACCGGCGGCGTGGCCGTCCCGGCCGAGCCGTTCGACGAACGCCACGTAGTCGGCCATGTCGTCGAGCACCCGCGCCACGTCGTCGCCGGAGCAGACCGGCCCGTGGCCGGGTACGAGCACCTTCGCGTCGAGGTCGCGCATCGCCCGGAGGGCCCGCGGGAAGGACGCGACGCTTCCCTCGAGCAGGAACGGCTGGCCGCCGTTGAAGACGAGATCCCCACAGAACACCACCCGCTCCTCCGGCAGCCACACCAACACGTCGCTGCGGGTGTGGGCGGGCCCGACGTGGATGAGGTCGACGCGCCGCTCGCCCAGGTACAGCGTCATCCGCGAGTCGAACGTCGTGTCCGGTGGGCGCACCTCCTGGTGTCCGTAGTCCGGACCGGTGAAGACCTGGGCCGCGACGAGGCCCGCCTCCAGTACGTCCTCCCGGCAGTGGACGTGTCCGAAGATCGGCGTGCGGGCCGGCAGCAGCCAGTTGCCGTAGGTGTGGTCGCCGTGGTGGTGGGTGTTGACGAGTGCGCGCGGCGGATCGTCTCCGGCGACCTCGCGGATCCGGGACAACAGGGCTCGGTTGCGGGCCTCGGTGGAGGTGGTGTCGACGAGCAGGTGACCGGCCTCTCCGGCGAGCAGGAATCCGGTGTTGTTGAGCATCCAGCTGCCGTCCGGCTGGACGTAGGCGAAGACGCCCGAGGCCACCTCGTGCAGCTCCGGGTCGGGCATTGTCCGCCGTTCCCGATCGACCTGCTCCGTCATGGGGTACCCCTCTCGGGCTCGCGGATGGTCCACCAACTATTGGACGCCGGTGATGTCCGATGATGGAAGGGTGATCGACAGAACAGACGTCGAGCGGGCCGCCGACCGTATCGCCGGCCGGGTACGCCGTACCCCGGTCCTGGAGGTGGAGGACAGGCGGTTCGGCTGGCCGACCTTCTTGAAGCTGGAGTTGCTCCAGCACACCGGGAGCTTCAAGCCCCGAGGTATCTTCAACCGGATGCTCGCCGCGAGCGTGCCCGAGGTAGGGGTGATCGCGGCGTCGGGCGGCAACGCGGGCCTCGCCGTCGCACACGCGGCGCGCGAGCTGGGGCACCGTGCCGAGATCTTCGTCCCGGAGTCGTCGCCCAGGTTGAAGGTGGAGCGGCTGCGCACCCTGGGCGCCGAGGTGACGGTCACCGGGGCGTTCTACGCCGAGGCCCTGGACGCCAGCGCCGAGCGGGCCGCCGAGACAGGTGCCCTGGTCGTGCACGCCTACGACCAGCCGGAGGTCGTTGCCGGGCAGGGCACGCTGGCGTGCGAGCTGGCGGAGCAAATACCGGGCCTCGACACGGTGCTGGTCGCGGCCGGCGGCGGCGGGCTTGTCGCCGGCATCGCCGCCGCCCTGGAGGGCCGCCGATGCGGGGTCGTTGCGGTCGAGCCGGTGGACGTGGCGGTCGGCGGGGTGGCCGCCGACTCCCTCGGTGCTCGCCGTGTCGGACGGATCTGTTTCGCTGTCGCCACCCGTACCGGCATCCGCAGCACCCTCGTACCCGACGAGGCCATCGTCTCGGCGCAGCGGATGCTGTGGGCGGAGTTCCGCGTCGTGGCCGAGCCCGGCGGGGCCGCCGCGCTGGCCGCGCTGCTGTGCGGCGCGTACAAGCCGCATCCGGACGAACGGGTCGGTGTGGTGGTCTGCGGCGCCAACACCGACCCAGCGACGGTCACCGGGTTATCCGGGTCAGCCAAGTAGCAGCCGCTCGGAGGGGACGCCCGCCGGAGGTTCCTCCCGCAGCAGCCAGACCGGGTTGCCGACGCCGACGATCTCGCCGGAGGCGTCGCGCACCTGGACCCGCAGGTACCTGCCCGCGCCGGGCTGGACACGCAGGTCGTACCCGCCCCCGCGTACCTTGCCGGCGGGCACGGTGCGGGTCTCGGTCGCCGCCGATGGCCCGCCAAGGTCCACCGGGCCGGACACGATCTCCAAGACCCCGTCCCTGGGCAGGTCGGTCGCCACGATCCGTACCTGCTGGGTGCGGGCGGAGGCGACGAGAACCCCACCCATGGCGCCCTCGCGGTCGCCTACGGACAGGTCCAGCTCACCGCGCCAGCCCAGCGGGTCCACGAACCAGGCGCGGCCGGCCCGAAGCGCGTCGAGCAGGTCGGGGATGCGGGCCGAGCGGGCCCACACGCCGGTGAGGTAGTTCGCGTCCTGGCGCAACCAGTCGAGCCCGCTGTGGTCGTCGGTGACGCCGGTCGCGGTGAAGAAGACCGCGTTGCGGGCGGAGATGTCGAAGGCCTGCAGCAGCGATCCCAGGTTCTGCCCGCACCCGATCTCGACGATCTCGCAGCCCAGTGCCCGTGTCTCCACGAGGTGCCGGCCGAGCCGCCCCCCGGCGTCGGCGCCGCCGGGCAGCGGGTGGTTGTAGCTGGCCAGGCCGCCGTTGCGGTGGATGAGCCGCACCATCTCCGCGGCGGCCGCCACCGAGTTGTCCTTGACCGGCGGGCCGTCGAAGTCGGGCATCGTCACCGTCTCGCCGAACCAGTTGAGATGGCGTACCAGTGACACCTCGAGGCTCTCGCACTGGCGCTGGTCCGGGAAACGCTCGGCGAGCCGGCGGATGGTCTCCCGGTGGAGGGCGAGGCCGCCGTCGCCGTCGCGCCCGCCGCGGCGGAACCGCAGCCGGTCCGCGACGGCGCGAGCGGTGGCGCCGCGCCGGGCCCGTACGGCGAGGCGTACCTCCGTCAGCGCGTTGTCCTCGGCCACCATGTCGGGCCACAGCGCCCGCAGGTCCTCGACGAGGGGCAGGGTGAGGCGATGCCAGCGGCCCCGCGGCGCCGGCAGCTCGACAACGCCGAGGAGTCCCTCGGCTCGGCGGCTCCGGGAGGCGGCGCCGTTCAGTACGTACCGCAGCCGGTACTGGCCAGCGGGCCGATCCGCGGCCGCGGGGTGGTGGGAGAGTACGAGCTCGGTCAGGAACTCGGCGTTCGTCCCGACGCTCTCGACCAGCACGTCGAGCTCCAGCGAGGTGTCGGCCACGGAGGTGGTGTAGGTGCGGTTCCACGCGCTGCCGAGGAACGTCAGCTCGCCCCAGTCCTCCGCGGTCCCCTTGGCCGACAGGCGCAGCGCCCGGCCCGGCTCGTCGGGTGAGTGCGGATCGTCGACGAAGGTCCCCTTCGCCGGGCCCAGCGGGCCGCCGCGGCGCTCCTCCCAGCGCCACCACAGCGAGCCCTCGTACTCCTCCGGGCCGTCGAAGCGGACCGCCTTCCGGTACCCGTGCGCGGCCACCCGGAAGTCGTGGTCTGTCCACCACAGGACGTCCACGCCCAGCCGGCGGGCCTCGGACAGGTGAGCCTCCATGCTCCCGGCGCCCTCGCTGAAGCTGCCGTGGAGGTGCATCGCCATGGTGATCGGGTCCAGGGCGGACGCCGATGGGCGGGTCGCGGCGGGGTCGCGGGCGGGGTCGCGGATAGGGAGACCAAGCCCGCCGACGGCGCCGGCCATCCCGACGAGCACCGAGCGGCGCGGCAGGCCTCTGGGCGCTGTGGGCACGGGAGGACCTCCGAGCTTCTGACGGCGCGCCCGCCCCACGGCGTCGCGACCAGGAACAACGCTACGTAATCCAGCATCGCGCCCAGAAGGTCCCTGGTGCGGAATTCATCGAGATTTGGCGCGTCGTTAGAAGCTATGTTGGCGCGCGTCGGCGACCTGCTGCCTGGCCTTCGGCAACACCTCGCGCGTGTAGACGTCGAAGAACGCCTCCTGCTCGGGGCCTATCTGCTGCACGTACACCTCGTCGAAGCCGGCCGCGGCGTAGTCCAGGATCGCCTGGACGTGCCGATCGAGGTCGGGGCCGCAGGGCACCGCCTCCGCGACCATCTGGGGTGTGACCAGCGTGCTGGCCTGCTCGAGATGCCGGGGGGTCGGCAGGATCTGCCCGAGTTCGCCGGGCAGCTGTTCGTTCGGCCACAGTCGGTGCACGGTCTGCACGCCGGCCTCTTCGCTCCTCGCCCAGCAGACCTTGAGCCCGCCCTGCACCGGCTTGTCCCCGCCGCCGGACTCCCGGAACATCCGTACGAGGTCGGCGTTCGGTTCGACGCAGATGTAGCCGTCGCCGATCCGGCCGGCCAGCCGTATCGACTTCGGTCCGAACCCGGAGACGTAGATAGGCGTGGGCCGTCCGGCAGATTCCAGATCTTGGCCGCTTCCACCGTGTAGTGGGTGCCGCGGTGGGTGGTGGTGCGGCCCTCCTGGAGGGTCCGGATGAGGCCGACGGCCTCCTCCAACATCTCCAGTCGTACCGCGGCAGCCGGCCACCGGCCGCCGAGGACCAGCTCGTTGACCGCCTCCCCGCTGCCGACGCCGAGCACAAGGCGGCCGTTCAGCATGACGGAGCACGTGGAGACCGCTTGCGCGATGATCGCCGGGTGGATCCGCATGATCGGGCAGGTCACGGCGACGGTGATCGGAAGGCCGGTGACCTGGGAGAGGGCGCCGATCACCGACCAGACGAAGGGGCTGTTGCCCTGCTCGGCGTTCCACGGGTGGAAGTGGTCGGAGATCCACAGCGCCTCGAACCCGGCGTCCTCGGCCAACCGGGCCTGGTGCAGCAGATCCTGGGGGGCGGACTCCTCGCAGGACAGAAAGTAACCGATCTTCACCTTCTCACCTCCTCCGTGTGTCGCTGCGGCCGCCGGGCTTGGTCATCTATGCCTTACCCGAAGCGCGGGTGGATAGGCCGGGCAGCGGTGGGTAGCCGAGAGAACAGGGGGAAACGAAGTCGAAGGCTCTTACCGCAACGAGGGATAGTCATGCGGCATGACGAATTCATTGGACAGGTACAGCAACAGGCCCGGCTGAGTTCGCGCGGCGACGCCGAGCGCGCCACCCGGGCGACTCTGGAGACGCTGGCCGAGCGTATCCCCGGCGGGCTCGCCGAGAACCTGGCGGCTCAGTTGCCGATCGAGGTCGGCGAGCACCTGCGGCGGGTGACACATGCCCCGGACGAGCCCGAACTGGGTGAGCGTTTCGGCCGGAACGAGTTCGTCACCCGGATCGCCGAACGTGCCGGCGGTGGCGTGGACTTTCCCGAGGCCGCACACTGGGCCAGGGCGGTGTTCGCACTGGTCGACGAGGCGACGAGCGGCTCGCTGACCGAGAAGGTCGCCCAGTCGCTGCCCGAGGACATCCGCACGCTGGTGACCGCCTAGGCCACCCGCTCTTGGCCGTGATCTTGCAGAAATTTCAAGACCGGTCTTGAAATTTCTGCAAGATCACGGCCAAGGAAGGGTCGGAGCAGTTACGCCTGGCTGACGTGGTAGTCGGCCAGGCGTGGCCGCCGCGTCGCCCGGCGGTAGGCGAACGTGTAGCTCGGCCAGTTGTTGGTGTTCCTGCCGGACGCGGTCTTGTACCAGCTCGTACAGCCCTTGTCCCAGACGCTGGCGCGCAGGCGCTCCTGCAGCCTCGCGTTGAACTCGTTCTGGACGTCGGGGCGTACGTCCAGGTAGGCGAGGCCGTTCCGGCGCAGCTCCCGGATGCACCGCAGGACGTACCGGAACTGGGACTCCAGCATGTAGATGATCGAGTTGTGCCCGAGGTTGGTGTTGGGGCCGTAGAGCAAGAAAAGGTTGGGGAACCCGGACACGGTGATGCCGAGGTAGGCCTCGGCGCCGTCCTGCCAGACCTCGCTCAGCTCGCGACCGCCCGTCCCGACGACCCGCATCGGCGCGAGGAAGTCGGTGGACTGGAACCCGGTGCCGAAGATGATCGCCTCCACCGGCCGCCGCCGGTCGTCGGCGGTGACGATCTGTTCCGGCTCCACCGCCTCGATCGGCTCGGTGACCATCTCGACGTTGTCCCGGCGGACGGCCGGATAGTAGTCGTTGGACAGCAGGATGCGCTTGCAGCCCATCGGATAGTCCGGGGTCAGCACCTGTTGCAGCCCCGTGTCGCCCACCTGGCCGACGAGGTTGCGCCGGAAACGGTTGGCCAGCAGGTCCATCAGCCTCGTGTACTTGACGAAGCCGAGCACCCGCATCTCGTAGTAGAGGTACTGCCACACCCGGCTCAGCGTGTACAGCGGCGGAACGCGCCGCAGCAGGGCCCTCTCCCAGTCGGCGTACGGGCGGTCCGGCTTGTCCACCACGTACGGTGCCGAACGCTGGAACACGTACAGCCGCTCGGCCTGTTCGGCGACCGGCGGGATGAACTGGACCGCGCTGGCTCCGGTACCGACCACTGCCACCCGCTTGCCGGTCAGGTCATAGCCGTGGTCCCAGCGGGCGGAGTGGAAGGCATGGCCCGCGAAGTCCGCCAGGCCGAGCAGGTCGGGAAGGGTGGGCCGGTTGAGCTGCCCACACGCCGATACCAGTACCCGGGCGGCGATCTCCTCGCCGGTAGCGGTGCGGACCCGCCAGGTCGCGTCCGCCTCGTCGAACCGCGCCTCGGTGACCTCGACGCCGAACCGGATGTGCCCCAGCAGGCCGTGCTTGCGGGCGCAGTCCCGCAGGTAGTCGAGGATCTCCTGCTGCGACGGGTACTTGCGGGACCAGTCGGTCTTCTTCTCGAACGAGAACGAGTACAGGTGAGAGGGGATGTCACAGGCGGCGCCGGGATAGGTGTTGTCCCGCCAGGTGCCGCCGACGTCGTCGGCCTTCTCGAGGATCACGAAGTCGTCGATCCCCGCCTTGATGAGCTGCACGCCCATGCCGATGCCGCCGAAGCCACAACCGATGATCGCGACGCTCAACGGGCCAGCCACCGCTCCTCCCGGCCACAGCTGTCTACGTCCCTACGGCGGTACGCCCCTATGACACCAGAACCACGTTCTGGACGGCCAGAGTATCCGGAGGATAGGCCGAACCCGGCGGCCCGGCATACCGGGTACGTACCCGGATGCCCGCCTAGCCGGAGATCGCCCGTCAGGAGCCGGAGGGTCGCGCGTTCTCGCTGCGGCTGATGTTGGATCTGGTGCACCAGCCGGTGTGGATCGGCGGCGTATGTGCCGCGATCGTCGGTTTCCTGCTCCAGGCCGTCGCGCTGGGCACCGGACGCATCTCGCTGGTGTTCCGCGTCCGGCTGCACCGGCGGGAGTGGTCGTCGGCCGCGGCGATGGCCCTCGGGCTGGCGTTGTTCCTGTACTCGGCGGCGTCGTCCGGCGGCGATCCGACGAAGGTAGCGCCGCTTTCCTGGGTATTGGGGATCGTGGTCACGCTCGCCGTCGCCGCCGTGTTCGTGTGGCTCGGCTTGCGGCGCCGATACGGCCAGCGCGCGGCGTACCTGGCAGTGGCCACCGGCACGATGTTCGGCCTGACGGCCGCACTCATCAACGGCATGACCGCCGCCTTCGCCCACGGCATCGTCGGGGTGCTCACTGCCTGGCAGACCTACGCGGTGCTGGTGCTCGGGCCGATATCGGTGTTCCTGCTGCAGAACACGCTCCAGGCGGGGCAGCCTGTTCGCGGCCCAACCCGGCCTCACCCTGACCGACCCAATCGTGGCGGTGGCGTGGGGTGTGGCCATCTTCTCCGAACAGGTTCGTGGCGGTCCCTGGCTCGCCGGCATGCTCCTCGGCGCGGCACTGATCGCGGTGGGTACGTTCCTGCTCTCCCATTCACCGCTGGTGCACGGCCGAGCGGGGCGGCGAGAAGAGCAAGAGCCGGAGTTCGATGAGGGCGAGCCGGGGGACGGATCCGGAGTCAGCCGGAGTTAGGGGGTGGTCCGCATACGTACAGCTCGGCTACCCGGGCCTCCTCGACCGCGTTCACCTCGACCTCGAGGCCGTCGAGATCGATCTTTTCCCCGATCTCGGGGACGCGGCCCAGCCGACCTACGACGTACCCGCCGATCGTGGCCTCCTGGCTGTCGCCGAGCTCGATTCCCAGCTCGTCGGCGACCTGTGAGACCGGGGCGTCACCGCGTATCCGTACGCCCTGCGCCTCGGCCAGCATCGGCTCCGGGCCCTCCTCCCCGTGGTCGAACTCGTTCCGGATGTCGCCCACGATCTCTTCCAGGATGTCCCTGAGCGTGAGGATCCCCACGGCAGTCCCGTACTCGTCGACGACCAGGGCGATGCGGTGGCCATCCGGGCGGAGCATCCGCAGCGCTTCATCGATGAGGATCGAATCGGGAATCCGGGGAAGCTTGCGGGCCAGGTCCGGGACGCCCTCGTCTTCCCGGCCCCCGTACAGCGCGGCGAGCACGTCGTGGATGTGCACGAAACCGTCGGCGGCGTCGAGGCCTTCCTTCGGCCCGGCCAGGGGCAGCCTGGTGTGACGGGTCTGCGCGAGGATCTCCGCGGCCTCGCGCACGGTCTGCTCGGCGGTCAGGTGGTCGACCTCGGGCCGCGGGACCATGATCTCGCGGACCCGGCGGTCGCCGAAGAGGAGGACGTTCTCGGCGTACTGCCGCTCGTCGGTGTCCAGGATCCCGGCGCGCTCGCTCTGCCCCAGCAGTCGGCGCAGCTCGGGTTCGGAGTGCGGGGTGTGCCCTGCCTCGCGCGCCGGGGGGATGCCGAACGGGCGCAGCACCAGGTTTCCGGCCCAGTTCAGCGCGTCCACCACCGGCTTGGTGGCCAGGTAGAACAGCCGCATCGGCGGCGCGAGCAGCAGGCCGCTGCGTCGGGTGCGGGCGATCGCCAGGCTCTTCGGGGCCAGCTCTCCCAGCACGACGTGGAACGCCGACACGATGCCGTACGCCAGCGCGAAGGAGATCGCGAAGGTGCTCGCCCCCGCCAGCGCGCCGAGCGGAGCGATCGCCGGGTCGATCAGGTGCCGCAGTGCCCGTTCCCCGAAGATTCCCAGCCCGATGCTGGCCAGCGTGATGCCGAGCTGGCAGGCCGACAGGTACGCGTCGATGTTGTCGACGGCGTGCCGCAGCGAGCGCGAGCCCTTGACGCCCTGCGACTCCAGCTCGGCCACCTCGGTCGGCCGGGCGCGGGTGACCGCGAACTCCACGGCCACGAAGAAGAAGTTCGCGCCGAGAAGTACCAGCGCCGCGAGTAGCTGTAGACCCGGCATACCCGATTGCTACCCAGCATGGAGGCTTCGGTGTCGGGTAAGGAGCCTGAAAGGCCAGGGAGGCCCGTCGAGGGGAGGCAATGCAATGCAGCAACGGGGCGACAAGCACGGTCCTCTCCAGGACGAGAACCTCAAGGGTGAGACCCAGGGGCTGGAGCGTGCGGATCGGGAGACCCGGGCCGAGGAATGGCGGGCGCAGGAGCCGCCCGGCGAGGACCAGCCCGAGGCCGACCGCGCATCAGACGACATGCTCACCGGAGCGGTCCCGCCCGGCATGACGTCCGACGACGTCGAGGGCCGCAGCGAGATCGCGCGATTCCTGAACATCGGCGCGTTTCCCGCCGACCGTGACACCCTCGTGGACGTCCTGGTGGACAACGACGCTCCCGGCCACATCGTCGACCTGGCGAGAAGGCTGCCGGGCGGCCGGGAGTTCCGCAACATGCAGGAGGCGTGGGAGGCTCTCGGCGGCGGCGTCGAGCGCCGCCGAACCTAGTCGGGAAGATCGCCGGGTAGCTGCAATCGCTCGTCTCCGGGACGGCGCATACCCGACGATCTACCCGACGTCGCGCGGGTGCGGGGCATCCGACTTGCTCGTCCGGTGGGTCTGTCACCCCTCCTCTTCCCCGGGCTCCGGCCCCTCCTCCGGCTCGGTGTACATGGCGCGCTCTTCGGGCTCGAAGCCGCCGCCGTCGAGCCCCATGTCCCCGGCCGTGGTCTCCTTCTCCGCGTCGGTCCGGGCGCCCTCGTCCGGCTCGACGAGCCGGCCGGCCCCTTGCGGCGGCAGCACGCCCTCTTCTTCGGAAGCCGGGCCGACCGCCGCTTCTTCCTCCGTCTGCTGGGGGTCGGCGGCCATGTCGGGACGCTCCCGGGCCAGGCGACGGTCCAGCGGCTCGCCGCGCACCTGCTCGTCCACGGTGGTGCCGTACTCTTCGGCCGCGACCGGTTCCTCCTGCCCGGCCGGCGGCGCCTCCTGGGGGTCGCTCGCCGCCTGCTGCTCGGGCGTACCGTCCTGAAGATCCGGTACGCCTTCCTCCTCGAAGAGGGTGCGGTCCTGGTGTTCGCGGTCCGACACGAAGTACCACCTCCCTCCGGTGTCACGGCACCGGATCGTCGTCTGCTACGGCCCCTCGGGCGGCTGGCACCGGCTGCACCACACGGTGCCTCGGCCGGCCCGTCGCCCCTTGGACAGCGGGGTTCCGCAGCGCGGGCAGGGCTCGCCGGGCCGTTCCCGGTGGCCGGTCAGCCACGACGGACCGTCCGGCACCCGCGCCGCGCGTACCGACTCGCGCAGCACCCATCGCATCTGCGAGTAGAGGTTCTTGGTCTCGTCGCCCGAGAGGCCGTCGGCCCGCCGGGTGGGATGCAGCCTGGCGCGCCACAGGATCTCGTCGATCGTGAGGTTGCCGAGCCCGGCTACGGCGGACTGGTCGGACAGGAGCGCCTTGAGCTGCTTGCGCGAGCCGTCCAGCAGCTCGGCGAGCTGCCGGCGCCCCATGGTCAGGGCGTCGGGGCCCTCGCCCGCCAGGAACCGGTCCACCTCGGCGTCGCCGTCCGCCAGCCGGAGCCCCTGCAGCTTGCGCATGTCCCGGTAGCACAGCTCACCGTCGTCGAGCTGGAAGACGACACGGTCGTGGCGGTGCCGCTCGGCGGGCTCCGGGTGCCACACCAGCCCCCCGGTCATGCCGAAGTGCAGCAGCACGGCCGGCCCGTCGGTGCGGCCGATGAGCCACTTGCCGAGGCGTCCCGGTTCGGCGAACCTGCGGCCCTCCAGCGCCGCGGCGAGCTTACGCGGGCTCACCTCGCGCAGCACGCCCTCGTCGAGCACCCGGAGGCGCTCGATACGGCGGCCCTGCCCGTGCTCCGCCAGGACCCGCCGAAAGCCTTCCACGTCCGGTAGCTCGGGCATACGGTAAGCGTTCCCGCGGACGGGCAGGCTATCCGGACCGGGAGCGGTTCGCGGCGTCGGACCCACGCCCGGCCCGGCGGAATCGGAACGGGCAGTTCGTGCCGCCGGTGCCGATCGTGGTGGGCCGCTCGAAGGTGAAGCCGTGTCGCGCGGGGGCGATGGCGTCGATCCAGTTGGCGTCGAAGGCGCAGAAGATGGCGGTGAGGTGTTCCGCGCCGTTGGCGCGCAGGACCTGGTGGTAGTAGCAGCGTTCGACCTGGGCGACGTAGTGGTCACGGTCGTCGTGCGGATGGGCGAATACGAAGCCCGCGCCGAAGACGTGCTGCTCTCGTTGCCTGCTGATGTCCACCATCGCGGCGAAGGGGTCCGGTGCGGCGTCGAGTGTTGCGGTGGTCGCGGCCCGAACGGTTGCCCGGAACGGCTCGACGAACGCCGCCCGCAGCAGCGGGACCAGCTCGTCGTCGCCGATCTGCGGCGCGAGCTCCCGGTAGCCGGCCAGCACGGCCAGGCTCAGTGCGAGGTTGTGGCGCGAGGCCTCGTCGACGATGCGACGCTGCTGGCTCGCCAGCAGGCGTTCGTGCCGGTCACGCAGCCGAGCCGTCAGATCGTCTTGCTCGGGGAGGGCGTCGGCCAGCGCGGCGAAGAACGCGTCGATGAGTACGCGTGTCTCGGCGGCCGGATCGGGCCGGTAGGCGTCAGCGGTCGACTGTGTGTTGGTGGGCTCGTTGGACATGGGTCCCTCCTGGTCGAGACGGGTCCGGTCATGGACCCGCGACGCAGAACCCACACAGTGCGCACACGGTGCGGAGTGCGGCCGGCCCATGACGAGACGGGCTCGGCCAGCGCACTCCACCGACCACCACGGCGCTGACCTGTCTTGTGCAGTTTATTGCGTTGCCGGCCGGGCGTCCGCGCGGTACAAAGATCGAGAACGAGACCCAGGAGAAGGGAGGTGCGGCTGATGTCTGTCGAGAAGTTCACCGCGCTCCCGGTCCGCCCTGCCTGCCGCTAGGCGACCGCCTTTCACAAGGTCAGTGGCGTCGGGAGTGCTTCGGCAATCGTCGGAGACACTGCGTGGAGCGCAGCTCGGCCGAGCGCGCCACTACCTGAAAGGCAGGGACGTACACATGATCGATTCGGCGCTACGCGAGGCGCTCATGTTCCACGAGATCGCCGAGGCCAACCACCGCATCCTCAACCCGTTCACCGAGGAGAAGCTGATGCTGCTCGGTGAGGTGTGCCGGCTGCGGACCGGCATGCGGCTGCTGGACCTGGCCTGTGGCAAGGCCGAGATGCTGTGTCGTTGGGCGCAGCGGTACGGGATCGAAGGCGTCGGAGTCGACCTGAGCGAGGTGTTCCTCGCGGCCGCCCGAGAGCGGGCCGACGACCTGGGCGTGGCGTCCCGGGTGACGCTGGTACCCGGTGACGCGGCCGCGTACCCGGCGGAGCCGACCGGATACGACGTGGTCGCCTGCATCGGCGCCACCTGGATCGGGGGCGGCCTCGTCGGCACCATCGAGCTGATGAAGCCGGCCCTGCGCGACGGCGGGCTGTTGCTGGTGGGGGAGCCGTACTGGATCGACGCGCCGCCGCCCGAGGCGTACCGGGCGCTCGGAGCGGGGGAGGAGGACTTCACCTCGCTGCCGGGCATGCTCGACCGCTTCGAGGCGGCCGGCGTCGAGCTGGTCGAGATGGTGCTGGCCGACGGTGACAGCTGGGATCGGTACGTCGCGGCGCAGTGGATGACCCTGTCCGACTGGTTGCGCGCGCATCCCGAGGATCCGCGGGCGTCGAAGATCCGCGAGGGCCTGGACGGCGCGCGTACGTCCTACCTGCGGTACAACCGGCGTTACCTCGGCTGGGGCGTGTTCGTCCTGCGGGTCGCTGGGTAGCCGGGTTTGCGCTGTACGCTTCGCTAGGCTGAACGTGGCGCGACAGATGACCAACATGTGGCGCCCTCCCTCGAAGCCTTCGGACGTACCGAACCCACGGAAAGGACCAGCATGGGCGACGCTGCAGGCGCCTCCATCGAGCGAACCCTCGTCCTGCTCAAGCCGGACGCGCTCACCCGCGGTCTGGTCGGCCGCATCATCCAGCGGTTCGAGGACGCCCTGCTCAAGGTGGTGGGCGCGAAGATGGTCTGGATGGACGCCGACTTCGCCCGCCAGCACTACTTCGACCTGGAGGAGCGGCTCGGCGCGGACGTGTACAACATCACCGCGTCCTTCATGCAGCAGGCTCCCGTCGTCGCCCTGGTGCTCGAAGGAGTCGACGCGATCAAGACGGTCCGGAAGATCATCGGCCCCACCTACCCCAACGAGGCGCTTCCCGGCACCGTGCGCGGTGACTTCGCCCACCAGGCCAAGGCGTACAGCATCGCCAACGACAAGGTGGTCGCCAACCTCGTGCACGCCTCGGGCAACCCGGAGGAGGCCAAGCAGGAGGTGGAGCTCTGGTTCCGGCCCGAGGAGCTGTTCGACTACCGGACCCTCGCCGAGAAGTACGCCTTCTGAGCGGCCCGTCGAGCTGACAGAGCTGAGTCCTCGGTTCAGAGGTCGAAGATCCGTACGGCGTTGGCGCCCCGCACCTGCTCGGCCGTCTCCGCCGGCAGTTGGCCGACAAGGTCGAGCATCTCGTCCATGCGACCGCACTTGTGCGGGTAGTCGCTGCCGTACAGCACGCTCCGCGGGCCGAAGACCGAGACGGTGAGGTCGAGCGCCTCCCGGGTGTAGGCGATCGAGTCGACGCAGAACCGGTCCAGGTAGCTGCTCGGCAGCTGCTGGATGGTCTCCCGGACCGGCTCGAAGGAACGGTGCCAGGTGTCGAGCCGCCCGATGAGGAACGGGAGGTAGCCACCCGCGTGCGCGCCAATGATCTTCAACCGGCGGTACGTGTCGAAGAACCCGTCGAGGATCATCCGGGACAGCGCGAGCGTGGTGTCGAACGTGAACCCGACGGTGGCGACGAGGTTGTACCGCTCCATCTCCATCTGTTCGAGGCCGGGCGGCAGGCTGGGGTGGATGAGGACGGGTAGCCCGTGGTCGTCGATGGCCCGCCAGACATCGGAGAATCTGGGGTCGGTGAGCGGTTGGCCGTCGATGTTGGCCAGGGTCATCACACCCGCCGCGCCGGCCTCGCGGGAGCGATCGAGTTCCGCGACCGCCCGCTCCGGGTACTGCCAGGGCAGGCTCGTCAGCCAGCGGATCCGATCCGGGTAACGCCGCTGCGCGCCCGCCATGTCGTCGTTGATGAGCCGGGCCGCCTCGGCCGAGGTGCTCGCGTCGCCCCAGAAGACGTTGGGACAGGTGAGCGAGACGATCGCGATGTCGACACCGGCCTTGTCCATCTCCGCGATCCGGAGGTCGTAGTCGAACATGCCGGGGGTGAGGGTCATGAACGGCGCCCCGGCCCGGTGGACGGCGCGGCTGCCCCCGAGCACCTCCTCCACCGTGTAGGCGCCGCTGCGCTCGACCAGGAGATCGAGCCATTCCCCGCTCAGCATGTGTGTGTGTACGTCGACGACCGGCACGCCGTCTCCTTCCGTCCAGATACTCGGCATGATCGACCCTCGGTCAAAGCCGCGAGCGTTGTCTACCTCCGCCGGCCCCGGCGACTTAGACTCCGCGCATGGAGCCCGTGATCGTTGACTTCAACCAAGTCCATTCCTTTGAGCTCGCCGAGGGCCTCGCGGCCCGGCCGCTGTTCGGCAAGGACGCGATGATCAACGTCGTGGAGTGCGAGCCGAACAGCGCGGCGCCGGCGCACAGCCACCCGCACGAGCAGCTCGGCTTCGTCGTCCGGGGGACCATGTGGTTCACCGTCGCCGGCACCGAGTACGAGCTGGGACCCATGCAGGGCTACGTCGTGCCGGGAGGAGTCCAGCACGCGGCGCGCTTCGGCCCGGAGGGATGTCTGGTCCTCGACATCTTTCAGCCGGTACGCGAGGACTTCCGGGAGCGTTGGGAGGCGGCACGGCCCTGACTGGGTAGGCACCTCCGTGAGGGAGGTGCGTATGCATGGGTGACAACGTCGCACGCAAGCTCATCGCCTCACACCTGGTGTCGGGGGACATGACCCCTGGGGAGGAGATCGGGCTCCGCATCGACCAGACGCTCACCCAGGACGCCACCGGCACCATGGTCATGCTGGAGCTGGAGGCGCTCGGGCTCGACCGGGCGCGTACGGAGGCGTCCGTCCAGTACGTGGACCACAACCTGTTGCAGACCGACGAGCGTAACGCGGCCGACCACGAGTTCCTGCACTCGGCTTGCCGGCGGTTCGGGGTGTGGTACTCGAGGGCCGGCAACGGCGTCTCCCATCCCACCCACATGCAGCGCTTCGGGATCCCCGGCCGGAGCATGGTGGGCTCGGACTCGCACACCTGCGCGGCGGGTTCGCTCGGGATGCTCGCCATCGGCGTCGGCGGGCTCGAGGTCGCGATGGCCATGGCCGGCGAGCCGCTGTACATCACCATGCCGGAGATCTGGGGGATAAGGCTCACCGGCGAGCTGCCGCCGTGGGTGAGCGCCAAGGACGTCATCTTGGAGATGCTGCGCAGCCACGACGTCAAGGGCGGCGTGAACCGCATCGTCGAGTACTACGGCCCCGGACTCGACGGGCTGTCCGCGATGGACCGGCACGTCATCGCGAACATGGGCGCCGAGCTGGGAACCACGACCACCGTCTTCCCCGCCGACGACCAGGTGCGGGCGTTCCTGCGCGCCGAGGGGCGCGAGGACGACTACGTAGCGCTGGCCGCCGACGCCGACGCCACGTACGACGTCCACGGCGAGATCGACCTGTCCTCGCTCGAGCCGCTGATCGCCAAGCCCAGCTCGCCGGGGAACGTGGTCCCGGTGCGCGAGGCGGCCGGCGAGGACGTGCACCAGGTGGTGGTGGGATCGTCGGCCAATCCCGGGCTGCGGGACTTCGCTGTCGTCGCCGCGATCGTCCGGGGCCGGCAGGCCCACCCGCAGGTGTCGTTCGACGTCAACCCCACCTCCCGGCAGATCCTCTCCGACCTCACGAAGATGGGGGCGACGCTGGATCTCATCCAGGCCGGCGCGCGGCTCCACCAGGCCGGGTGCATGGGATGCATAGGCATGGGCCAGGCGCCCGCGGTCGGGCGCAACAGCCTGCGTACGTTTCCGCGCAACTTCCCGGGACGCTCCGGCACGGAGGAGGATTCGGTGTGGCTGTGCTCGCCGGAGACGGCGGCCGCGGCCGCGCTGCTCGGGCGAATAACTGACCCGCGGGAGCTGCCCGATCTCCTTGGCGTCGACCACCCGCGCGTGGAGCTGCCGGAGATCTCCAGCATCAACACCGCGATGATCGAACCGCCGCCCCCGTACGGTGAGGCCCGTACCGTCGAGCTGGTCAAGGCCCCGAGCATCGGCTCCATCCCGGAGCTGGACCCGCTGCCCGACCGCATCCAGGCGCCGGTGGCGATCAAGGTCGGCGACAACGTCTCGACCGACGAGATCCTGCCCGCCGGCGCCCGGGCGCTGCCGTACCGGAGCAACATCCAGCAGATCTCCGCGTTCGCGTTCATCCGGATCGACGACGGCTACCCGGAGCGGGCGCGGGCGACCCAGCGCACCGGCGGGCACGTCGTCGTGGGTGGCAACAACTACGGTCAGGGCTCCTCGCGGGAGCACGCCGCCGTCGCCCCGCGCTACCTGGGCCTGCGGATGGTGGTCGCGCGGTCGTTCGCCCGTATCCACTGGCAGAACCTGGCGAACTTCGGTCCGGGGTTCCGCAGCTGATGTAGTGGGATAGTCCGCGAGTTCGCGGGTTGACGTGCGGGAACGTGCCGTTGGCTGTTGTGACGGCGTGTATCTAGGGGTTGGGGTTCGCTTTGGTCAGTGGCTCGCTGGGCTGAG